>DASTGF010000071.1:0-13601 GCA_035719255.1 Microlunatus sp.
GAACAGCTGCTTGACCAACCGATCCTCCAGCGAGTGATAGGCCAGCACCGCGATCCGGCCACCGATGGCCAGCGCGGCGATGGCGCTCGGCAGCGCCGACTCCAGCGCTGCCAGCTCGTGGTTCACCTCGATCCGCAACGCCTGGAAGGTGCGCTTGGCGGGGTGGCCACCGGTCTTGCGGGCCGAGGCCGGGATCGCGGCGTACAGCAGCTCGACCAGACGGCCGGAGGTGGTGAACGGCTCGAGGTCCCGCTCCCGGACGATCCGCGCGGCGATCCGGTCCGCGAACCGCTCCTCGCCGTAACGACGCAGGATGGTGGCCAGCTCGCGGGCGCTATAGGTGTTCAACACGTCGGCGGCGCTCAGCGGGTCTTCGGGACTCATCCGCATGTCCAGCGGAGCGTCGACCGCATAGGCGAATCCGCGCTCGGTCGCGTCGATCTGCAGCGACGACAGGCCGAGGTCGAGCAGAACCGCCTGGACCCGGGGCCGGTCCAGATCGGCCAGCACGTCCGGCAGTTGGTCGTAGACCGCCTCGACCAGGCTGACCCGGTCTGCGTACGGCTCCAGACGCCGGCGAGCGACCGCCAGGGCTTCGGGGTCCCGGTCCAGGCCGATCAGGTGGGCCTGCGGGCACGCCTGCAGCAGGGCTATGGCATGGCCGGCGAGGCCCAGGGTGCAGTCGAGCAGCAACGGCTCGGAGCGGCCCTCGGCCGGTTCGAGGGCGGGGGCGAGCAGCCGGACGATCTCGCTGAGCATGACGGGGACGTGGGTCGGCGTCAGCCCAGCCATATGGTCACCGCCCAGATGGCTGCCACCACCGCGATCGAGCCGACGAGTGAGATGGCGGCGGCGCTCGCGGCATCACGGGCCTCGTGCCGGACCCGGCGTATCGCACGCGGCTGCGGGCGGAGCGTGCGGCTCGGCGACTCGGTAGGCAAGATCTCGACCCTCTGCTTGTCGCACCCTCCGGGGGTGGGTGCTCGGCGTGCGTACGTTCTGGTCGGTTCGTGCCCAGAGGTTTCAACCCGAGATCACGTGGGAAGTCGGCGACCTGGCACCGGGGAAGGTGCGCCAGGGCGCGTCGGACCTACGGGTTGAAGCCACTCGGCGCGAACCCCGGCGGTTACAGGCCGGGGAACATGTCGTCGTTCATCTCGGCGAACTCTGTTTCTTGGGCCTCGGAGTAGGTCTGCCACGCGGCGGCATCCCATACCTCGACCCGATTGATCGCCCCCACGACCACGACGTCCTTGTCCAGTCCCGCGTACGACCGCAGCGGGGCCGGGATGGTGAGCCGGCCCTGCTTGTCGAGCGTCTCGTCCGAGGCGCCCGAGGCGAGCATGCGTTGGTAGTCGCGGACCTGCTTGCTGCTCGATGGGGCATTGCGGAGCTTCTGGGTCTGTTCGACGAAGTCGGCCACGGGCCAGATCGCCAGACAGCGGTCCTGCCCACGCGTGATGACCAGGCCGTCGGCCAGCTCGTCACGGAACTTCGCCGGCAGGAAGATCCGGCCCTTCTCGTCGAGCTTCGGAGTGTGGGTGCCGAGGAACACCGGTCCTCACCTCCCAGCTCCACTCGCTCCACGATCACCACCAGTTCTATCCCACTCGCTCCACTTTGCGCCACTGTACTCCACTTTGCTCCACACGAGCCTTTCTCGACGGCGTTTCCGACCTTTACCGCCGGTACTCCTGTGCCTCTGAGCCCGCCGAAGGGTCAAGCCCGAGCCCTGAGCCCGTCGACGGGCCGGGCGAGCCGCGTTTCGACGAGCTCATGCGCACACCTGCGGGCGTACCGCGCTTCGACAAGCTCCAGTGCGCATACGGAAGAGCTCCGCGCTCAGCGCGCAGATGAAGGCCCCAGCGCTCAGCGCATGTGCGGAGCATGACGAAGTGCCTGGTGGGTGCGCATATGGTGGGGAGCGCGCGGGCCGGACGCGGCGGGACATCGGCCCGCTCTCGTCGTTCCTGCGCGCTGGCGCGGCCACTTAGCATGGTCGGGGACTCGGTTCCGGGTCCGGACCTTGGACACGGAGGTGCTGTGAGTCTGAGTTTCGGAGGCGGGACGTTCGGGCCGGGCGGGCCTGCGACCGGCACCGAGGACCCCCGCACCGGTCTCGACACCCGGGGTAACGGTCACGAGCGGGTCGGGCACGAGCGCGAGACCACCCCGGCGACGTACACCCTCGCGGACGTGGTCTCGGTGATGGACCGGGTCCGCGAGGCGATCGAGCGCGTCATCGAGGGCAAGCGCAGCGCGGTGGATCTCGCCCTCGCCGTCCTGCTCGCGGAGGGTCACCTGCTGGTCGAGGACGTGCCCGGGGTGGGCAAGACGATGCTGGCCAAGGCGATCGGACGCTCCATCGACTGCACCGTCCGCCGGATCCAGTTCACGCCCGACCTGCTGCCGTCCGACATCACCGGCGTCTCGGTGTTCAACCAGGAGAAGCGCGACTTCGAGTTCAAACCCGGCGGCATCTTCGCCAACATCGTGGTCGGGGACGAGATCAACCGAGCTTCGCCGAAGACCCAGTCTGCGTTGCTGGAGTCCATGGAGGAGCGCCAGGTCAGCGTGGACGGCACGACCTACGTCCTCGCGCCTCCGTTCATGGTGGTGGCCACCCAGAACCCGATCGAGATGGAGGGCACCTATCCCCTCCCCGAGGCGCAGCGCGACCGCTTCATGGCGCGGATCGAGATGGGTTATCCGACACCTGCCGCTGAACTGGAGATCCTGGACTCGCACGGCTCGGTCGACCCCTTGGCCATGCTGCGCCCGGTGACCGACGGTGAGACGGTTCGCGGCCTGGTCGAGGCGGTGAAGACGGTGTATGTCGCACCGGCGGTCAAGCAATATCTCGTGTCGGTGGTCAACGCGACCCGGCACACCCGCGATCTCCGGCTCGGCGCCTCCCCCCGCGCGACCCTGCAGCTGCTGCGGATCAGCCGGGCCAGCGCCGCACTGGTAGGTCGCGACTTCGTCACCCCCGACGACGTGGCCGCACTGGCGGTGCCGGTCCTCGCCCACCGGGTGTTGCCCTCGACCGACGCTCAGCTCGCACGGCGAACCGTCGGTGACATCATCTCGCGCGCCGTCGCCTCGGTGCACATCCCGGACCGGCGGTAGCGGTGCCCGCTGCCAGCCGGTCGGGGAGCTCGTCCGCGGCCGCGCGTCCGGGTTCCGCCGGTCGATCGATCGGAAGCGAGCGCAGCCGTGGGTAAGCCGTGGCAGCTGTTGACCGGCCGGGGCCGCGCGCTCGCGATCATCGGTCTGGCGATCGTCGTCGTGTCGGTGCTGACCGGGCAGCGCGATGTCATGCGGCTCGGGCTGCTCGTGCTGCTGTTGCCCATCGTGGCGGCCGTCTTGGTGGCCCGGGCGCGGCTGCGGATGTCGTGCGAACGTCACGTCGAGCCGGCCCGGGTACCGCTCGGCTCACCGCTGCGTGGTCGGCTGGTGCTCGGCCAGGAGGGGCGGCTGCCGGCAGGGATCTTGATGCTCGAGGACGCGGTGCCGCACGAGCTCGGCTCGCGGCCCCGCTTCCTCGTCGATCGCGCCGACCTCAGCTGGCGGCGCGAGGTGGAGTACCCGTTGCTCGGGCGCGTGCGAGGACGATTCCACACCGGACCGTTGATGGTCCGCACGACCGACCCGTTCGGGCTGGTTCGCCTGGATCGCCGCTTCGTGGCCACCACCGAGGTGATGGTCACCCCGCAGGTCGTGCCGCTGCCGCTGATGCGAGCCGCCGGCGGTGCCGGTAGCACCGGCGAGGCCCGTCCCCACAAGATCGGGGTTGTCGGCCAGGACGACGCTCTGGTCCGCGAGTACCGGCAGGGTGACGACGTCCGGCGGATCCACTGGCGCTCGACGGCCCGGCTGGGCGAGCTGATGGTCCGGCGCGAGGAGCAGGCCTGGGACCCGAGCGCCTCCATCATCCTCGACTCGCGGGCCCGCGCTCATGCCGGCGCGGGGATGGAGAGCTCGCTGGAGTGGGCGATCTCGGCGGCCGCCTCGATCGCACTGCACTTCCTCGACGACGGCTTCAACGTCGAGATCTACGAGGCGGACGGCTCGATGCGGATCAGCGGCACCCTCGGCCAGCACAGCTCCGCCTCGGCCGAGGTGGTGATGAACCGGCTGACCGATCTCCGCCCACGAACCACCCACTCGTTGCACTACGCGGTCGAATCGGCCGGCATCGACCAGCCCAGCCAGCTGGTGGTGGGCGTGCTCGGTCGACTGACGCCGGACGACGCCGAACTGGTGCTCCGGGCTCGGCGCAACCGCGCGCACGGTCTGGCCATGCTGCTCGATGTCGACAGCTTCTCGGAGGTCCCGGCCGACCCGCAGTGGCGGCGTTACCACGAGCAGGCGATCGAGCTGCTCCGCGACAACCAGTGGCGGGTGGTCGAAGTCACCCGCGGTACGGGTGTTGCGGAGGCCTGGAGCGCCCTCGATCGCCTCGGGACGGTGGCAGCGTGAGCCGCGTGGAGACCGTGACCCCCGGTGGCCGGCTGCATAGCTCCGACCGGCTGGGGTTGGCGACCGCGATCGCCATGGTGCTGGCCAGCTTTACGGTGCTGCCGCTGACCACCGACCGCGGCTTCCTCGGTCTGTGCTGGCTGCTGATCGGTCTGATGGCCGGGGCCGGCATCGTGCTGCGCCGACTCCGGCTCGGAGCGCTCACCGTGACGGCCGCCGAGATTGCCGTGCTGCTGGTCTTCTTGTTCTTGCTCATCTCCTCGGTGCCGAGTCGAGGCGAGGGGTTCTCCGAGCAGCTCGCCGACCTCCTGCAGTCGGGCATCCTCCACATGCAGACCCAGTCGGCTCCGATGGCGCCCGACCCCGGTGTCCGGCTGATGATCGTGGCCGCGGTCGGGTTGCTGATGGCCATCCTCGATGCGATCGCCATCGGACTGCACCGGCCGGCCTGGGCGCTGCTCCCGACCGCGGTCGTGTTCGCCGTGCCGGCAGTCGGACTCGGTACCGACACCGGGGTGCTGAGCTTCGCCTGCATCGCCGTCGGCTATCTCGGGGTGCTGGTCGCTGACGGCTTCAACACCACGGCTCGCTGGACCCGCGGGCTGTCCCGCGACTCGGCGGAGGGGTACGGCACCGCCAACCCGGTCGTCTGGCGCGCAGCCGGGCTGATCGGAACCCCGGCCGTGCTCGGGTCGGTGCTGCTCGCCATGGTGCTTCCGCTGCTCGTCATCCCTGGTGGCAGCTTCGGCAGCGGCGTCGGCGGCGGGGGGCCGCTCCAACTCGCCGATCCGACCCTCGATCTGCGCCGCAACCTCCACCAGCCGCGCGATGCCGAAGTGATCCGCTACCAGACCTCCGAAGCCAACGGGGAGTATCTGCGGATGGCCTCGCTGCCGCGGTTCAGTGCAGCCGGGTGGGGCAACGTGCAGATGCGGCTGACCGACGGCACCACCCTGGGTCAGATTCCCGGCGTCAACGAGAGCGGTTTGCCGCGGCGCACCACCAGGATCCAGATCCTCGACTTCGGTTCGGAGTACTTGCCCCTGCCGTATGCGCCCCGCAGTATCACTGCAGACGGCCAGTGGGCGTACGACCCGAACTCGCTGATGGTGCTCTCGACCGACCGGGTGAACCGCGTGGACTCCACGCGACAGCTGTCGTACTCGGTGGTCAGTGCGGATGTCGCGCCGTCGCCGCAGCAGCTCGCCGGTGCGGGCGTCGGCAACCCCGCGGACGTCGATGTGACCAAACCGCTGCCGAGCGACTTCCCGGACTCGTTGCGCCAGCTGGCCACCCGGATCACCCAGGACGCCCGGACGCCGGCCGACAAAGCCGCCGCGATCCAGGCCTACCTGCGGAGCAGCCGGTTCACCTACAGCACCGATCCCCAGCCCGGGAGTGGCTACCAGGCGCTGGAGAACTTCCTGCTGCGCGACCGCACCGGGTACTGCGAGCAGTTCGCCGCCTCCATGGCGGTGCTGGCGCGCGCGGTCGGGATTCCCTCGCGTGTCGCCGTCGGCTTCCTGCCCGGCAAGCGGCAGACCGGAGACACCTGGTCGGTGAGCATCCACGACATGCACGCCTGGCCCGAGCTGTTCTTCGCCGGCTACGGCTGGGTGCGGTACGAGCCCACTCCGGCCAGTGTCACCGGCTCGGCTCCGGCCTGGACGCTGGAGGGTGTCCAGCAGCCGTCCACCACTTCCAGCAACGAGCCGAGCCAGTCGACGGGGGCGTCGGCGTCGGCATCGGGCGATACCGCCTCCGATGCCCCGTCCGACGTCGCCGATCCCAACGCGGCCGGCGGCTCGGGGAGCTCGTGGCTCCAGACCACGCTGCTCGCGGGGCTGGGACTGTTGGGACTGCTGATCCTCGCGGCTCCGGCCACTCTCCGGCTCCGGCGGCGGGCGACCCGGCTCTCCCCCGATGCGCCACCGGCCGAACGGGTGGAGTCCGCGTGGGCGGAGATCCGTGACACGGTCACCGACTACGGCGGTGCCTGGCCCGATGGTCAGTCGCCGCGAGTGATCGGCACCCGGATCGGACAGCGGCTACCACCGGAGGAGTCCGCCGCGATGTCGCAGGTGGCGTTGCTGGTCGAGCAGTCCCGCTACGGCCGCACCTTCGAGGACGCCGAGGGCACGCGCCGGCTGGCTGCGATGACCCAGGACGTGCGCCGCGGGTTGGCTCAACCGCAGAGCCGCTGGCGCAAGCTCTCCGCGGTGCTGCTGCCGCGGTCCCTCTTCCGCCGGCGCTGAGCAACCGGTCCCAGCGGGTCGCTCACCGCTCGCGCAGCGTGACTGTCGCATCGTGCCGGGAGTTCACGGCCGTCCGCAGCAGCAGCGGGGCCTGGGTCGGGAGTGGGTGGTTCGGCCCACAAAAAGACCACCGGCCGGCACACGAAGTGCCAGCCGGTGGTCGGAGCGGAGGGCGCCGAGGCGGTCAGAAGCCGGACTCGTCACGGCGACGACGCCAGCGCTCCTCCATCTTGTCCATGAAGCCGTGGGCGTCGCTGGATCCCGAAGGCTGCCGGGCGCTCGGGCGGGCCCCGCCGTCACCCGGGTCGCCGCCGCCTCCGCCGATGTGGCGCCAGGCGTAGATCGCGGTCACGGCCGCGGCCACCATGATGCAGAATCCGAGGACGCTGAGGAAGAACGTGGTCGACATCCCGACGACGAGCAACGTGAGACCGGCGAAGAAGGCGATCCCGGCGATGGCCGCTCGACGCCGGTGGAGGCGTCGCAATCCCGTCCCGCGCATGGCGTTCACCAGCTTGGGGTCCTCGGCAGCTAGCGCAGCCTCCATTTGATCAAGGAGCCGCTGCTCCTCCTCCGAAAGGGCCACTGGCCACCTCCGCGTCTCGTCGCTGTCTCGCGTCTCATCACGGTCCAAGAGACACGGCGACGATGCGCGATACGCCGACACTGGCCAGGATGTGATGCGAAACGTGTTCCATCGGACGGCGTTCCGCCCGATCTGTGGGTAAGTTTAGGCGGCCGTAGGGTGATCCGAAACCCGGACCGGCAATCCGGGTGACATCTGTTCTCACCCTGTGATCACCCTCACGTCCTCCCCCATGCCCGAGCGGTCGCGACACCCCTGTTCCGACCTCGGCCCGAGGGCTCCCCAACGACCCGGTGGCCGGGTCCGGACCCCTCGGCGGCTTGCGACAGTTCGGTGGCCGCGGGTGACCGCCGAAGCGCCAGCGAGGCCCGGCGGACGGCATCGGGCCCGAATCGCCCGACCGCGACGTCGGTGGCTTGTTCGGCCTCGCGCCAACCGCGGGCCGGATCGGTGAGCTGCGGCTGCCGCTCGGCCCGGCCGCGATCCACCAGGCCCTCCACCCGCACCCCGACGCGCCGGATCCGGGCCCGGTCGATGCCGAGCCGCTCGTAGAGCGCGACCGCGACGGCGTAGATCTCCGCTGCGACATCGGTCGGAGTCGGTGCCTGGGCAGACCGGGTGAGCTCGGTGAAGTCGGCACAGCGGATCGACAGCGTGATCGTGCGTCCCAGCACTTCGTGGGCCCGCATGCGTCGGGCCGCCTTATCAGCCATCCGGAGAATCTCTCGACGGACCACGTCCGGGTCGTCGGTGTCTCGGCCCAGGGTCTCTTGGTGTCCGATGCTGCGTTCGACCGGCCGGACCACGACGCGTCGGGCGTCCCGACCCCACGCCAAGTGGTGCAGCATCGAGCCCGCGTGCGGGCCGAACGCCCGGCGGAGCGTGTCGCGCGGCGTGCGGGCCAGGTCTCCGACACTGAAGATGCCGATCCGGTTGAGCTTCTCGGTGGTGGACCGCCCGACACCCCACATGGCCTCGACCGGCATCGGATGCAGGAAGTCCGAGACGCCGTCGGGCGGGACCTCCACCAGCCCGTCCGGCTTGGCCGCCTTCGAGGCCACTTTGGCGACGAACTTGGTCGGACCGATGCCGACCGAACAGGTGATCCGCTGCTCGTCGGCGACGACGGCCCGGATCGTCTCACCGATGGCCACGGCGGAGCCGAACATCCGCTCCGAGCCGGTCACATCCAAGAACGCCTCGTCGATGGAAACCGCCTCCACCACCGAGCTGAAGGTCGAGAACACCGCGACGATCGCCTTGGAGATCGCCGTGTACTCCTCGAAGGACGGCCGCAAGAACGACAGGTTCGGCGCCTGACGCAACGCCTGGGCCGACGGCATGCCCGACCGGATACCCAGCGCGCGCGCTTCATAGCTGGCCGACAACACCACCCCGCGCGGATAACCGCCGACCACGACCGGCCGGCCGCGCAGTTCGGGGTGCCGGCGGAGCTCGACGGACACGTAGAAGCAATCCATGTCCACGTGCATGACGACGGTCATGGTCGTCTTTCCGCGAAGCTGCCATGACGACGGCGGTAGCGTGCCGTCCGCGGGATGATGACCCCCCGGTGCCGGCCCGCGGCTGGGGTCGATCGTGTGGTGGGACGCGACCGGCCGACGCCGGACGGGTCCGCGACGGATGTCAGACCGGTTGGGCGAACACGTGCAGATAGGGGGCCAGGGCCCGGAATGCCGGATCCTGACTGAGTTCCCACTCCAGCCGGGTGAGTTCGTCGTATGCCCCCGACTCCGCCTCGATCATCGCCTCGGGAACGTGGTCGGCGACGGCGCCGATGCCATGGCTGGAGCGCGGTCGCAGACCGGCGCCGATGACCAACTCCAGAATCTGGTCGTGATCGAAGCGATCCTGGTCGGCCCAGGTCCGGCGGGCCAGGGCGAAGTGCCCCGCCAGCGCCTGGCTGAGCACCAGCGATCGGCGTTGACTCACCACGAGGCTGAGGGCCCCGCCGGGACGGAGCACCTCGGCCACCCCGCGGAGCGCTTCGGCCGGTGAATCGACCACCTCCAGCACTCGGTGGCACACCACCAGGTCTGCTGAATGACCACCGACCAGCTGGACCAGGTCCGCCGCGTCGCCCTGACGGCCGGCGATCCGCTCGGCCAGTCCCGCTTCGTGGGTGCGCCGTTCGAGTGAAGCCAGGGCGTCCGGGCTCGGGTCGATGACGGTCACGCGATATCCCTGGGACGCCAGCGCGATCGCGATCGCACCGGTCCCGCCCCCGAGGTCGACGACCCTCTTGCCCTCCGGCGGGCCGGGCATCTCCTTGGCCCACGCACTGAGTTGGCCGAGGAGCAACTCGAGCAGGAAGGACTGGGAGACCGATCGGCGTCGCTGCCGGTCGCTCATGCAGCTCTCCTCCAGTCGCAGACCACGAAACCGACTCCGGCCGGGCGGCCGCCCGGGTGATGACCGGGAACGTGGCCGGCACGCCCAGCCTAGCGACGGAGGTCCCCGGATCGGCAGCGCCGGCCCGGACCGTGGCCGAGAGCGGTCCACACCCCGTGCACCGGTGCTGCCCGTCGGCCCCGGCGACTGCATCGGCCACGATCAGGCCCCGACTCCCCGGTCGGCGGACCCCCAACACAACAGCCAGGTCCCACTGGCGGGGAACCAAGCCAGCCGGCACCGTGTTCCCGCGCCGGATCGGCCGTCCGCGGCGATCACCCGCCAAACGTGCGCCGTCGATCGCCGGCCGTGGAGGGGGGTTCCCCACCCTCGGACCCCGTCGTCGACCGCGTCGTCCGCGCTCTCACCGAGGACCGATCGGACCTGCCAGAGTCGTCCCTCGGCGATGAACAGATCCGGACCGGTCCGTTCGCCCTCTCGTCGCGTCCTGACCTCAACCTGCACCCAGGCGGGCGGCTCCGTCCCGGAAGGATGCTGATCCGCTGGACCGCCCGCGCAGGTCACGACGGGCGCTCGCGCGGCGGGATCGAGGACAGCAGGCATAGCGGACTCCATCGACGAGGTGGTTGTGGGGCGTCGCGCGAGCGCGACGAGAGCGGCGGCCTCGGTGCGACCAGGGGTCGAGGTCTGGTCGCACCGAGGCGAGCCCACAGCGCGATGCCGCGAACATCACGCTCGTCCGTCGGTGTCCCGACTCGTCGGTGGCGGCGATTCCGTCTCCGCAAGCCCCGTCTCCGCAAGCCCCGTCTCCGCAAGCCCCGGTCTCCGCAAGCACCGGTCTCCGCAAGCACCGGTCTCCGCAAGCACCCGTCTCCGCAAGCACCGGTCTTCCCGAGGCCCGGTGAGGCGATGCGCCGAAGGCAGATATAGAACACCTGTTCGAACACTGTGAACTCTACACGCCCCCTCCGACCATTCGTCAAGAGCCGGATCGGCCTGTCAGTGGGCGGGTGGAGGATGGCGTTCAGCAGCGCTCAGTGCCCCGACCAGGGGGCCTCGACGAGGAGGTCCACACCACGATGACCGTCTACCTGTGTGCCACGTGTGCGGTCGAGACCGACGGGCCGCGGACCTCCGGCCAGGTCTGTCCGATCTGCGCCGACGAACGGCAGTACGTTCCGCCAGAGGGTCAGCGCTGGACCACCGTGGAGGAGCTGGTGGCCGGCGGGCACAGACTCCTCTGGCGAGAGGTCGAACCGCACCTGTTGGCGCTGTGGACCGAGCCGGGAGTCGGCATCGGGCAACATGGGCACCTCGCCCAGGGCCAGGACGGCAGCCTCCTGTGGGACCCACCAGGATTGATCACGCCCGAGGCGGTGGATCAGATCCGTGCCCGCGGACCCGTCCTGGGTGTGGCTGCGAGCCACCCCCACATGTTCGGGGTTCAGCTGGAGTGGGCCGCGGCACTGGAGGCGCCCGTCTTCGTCAATCGCGCCGATGCCGGGTGGGTGCAGCGCAGCGGTGCCGCGATCAGCATCTGGGACGAGGAGGTGGCGCTCTCCCACGAACTGACCCTGCTACGACTCGGCGGCCACTTCCCCGGGAGCGCGGTGGCGCTGTGGTCGCGCGGCGCCGAGGGTCGAGGCGTGCTGCTGAGTGGCGACACGATTTTCGTCAATCCCGATCAGACGGCCTCGTTCATGCGCAGCTATCCCAACCGCATCCCGCTCTCCGCGGCGGTCGTGCAGCGGCTCGCGGCGGTCACCGACGGCCTCGCCTTCGATCGGGTCTACAACAACTTCGGCGCGGTGATCGATGCCGAGGCCCGCGCCATGGTGCGGTTCTCGGCCAACCGGCACGCGGCCTGGGTCCGCGGCGACCACGACCACCTGACGTGACCAGCGCGCGCGCCCGACACCGGCCGGCCGCAGATCGCGGACTGAGATCCTGGGCCCATGGACGTTCCCGCCGGACCGCAGGTCGTCATCACCTATTGCACCCAGTGCCGTTGGTTGCTGCGGGCGACCTGGATCGCCCAGGAACTGCTCAGCTCGTTCACCGTCGACATCGGCGAGGTCAGTTTGCGCCCGGGAACGGGTGGCGTGTTCCAGGTCGCGATCGACGGCGAGCTCATCTGGGACCGAGCGGTGGACCACGGCTTTCCCGAGATCGGGCCGCTCAAGCGCATCGTTCGCGACCGGGTCGCGCCGGGTCGAGACCTCGGCCATATCGACCGGGCCGCGCCACGCCCGGTCCGCCGCGAGGCTCCGGATCACCCAGAGCCCGCCGGCCGGGGCGAGTCCAGCAGCCACGAACCGACTCGGCAGCCCCCCTCGGCCTGATGTCCTGACACGTGGCGAGCCGCGGATCGTTGATTCGCGCGAGTTCGGCCTCCGCCGGCGACTCTGGTGTGAATCGCGCGGGTGTCAACCCCTCCGGGGTCTACCCTTCCGGTGTCAACCCCTGCGGTGTCACACGCCGGCGCCCTCTCGTCCGGCGCGGCTGCGGATCTCCGCGGTGCGCGGTCCCCTCCGCGTACGCTGCGGTCCATGACCGACGCCGGCAACGCCGCCCCGCCCGTGCCCGACCTCAGCCCGGTGAACGAGGACTGGGAGCGAGCGCTCTGCGTGGTGGCCCACCCCGACGACCTGGAATTCGGTGCAGCGGCCGCCGTCGCGCGCTGGACCGGCCAAGGCAAGACCGTGGTCTACGCGATGGTGACCAGCGGTGAGGCCGGTATCGACGGCATGGACCCCGATCAGTGCCGGCGCGTCCGCGAAGCGGAGGAGGTCGAGTCCGGACGGATCGTCGGCGTCGAGACCGTGGAGTTCCTGGGCCAGCCCGACGGTGTCTTGGAGTACGGGGTCACCCTCCGTGAGGCGATCTGCGCCGCCGTCCGCCGGCACCGGCCGCAGATCGTCATCACCAACAACTTCCGGGACACCTGGGGCGGACGCAATCTCAACCAGGCCGACCACATCGCCACCGGCCGGGCGACCCTCGATGCGGTCCGTGACGCGGGCAACCGGTGGATCTTCCGACGTCAGCTGGAACGCGACGGGCTGCAGCCGTGGGGCGGGGTGACCGAGGTCTGGGCTGCCGGCTCGCCCGACGCCACCCATGCGGTGGACACCACGGCCACCTTCGCCGCCGGTGTCGCCTCGCTCGAGGCGCATCGGGCCTACATCGACGGGCTGGGTTGGGACTTCTTCGATCCGGAGGAGTTCCTCGAAGGTGGGGCGCGGGCGGCCGGGACGCGTCTCGGGGTGCCGATGGCGACCGCCTTCGAGGTGTTTCCCATGGGGTGGGGCGACTGAGAGTCGGTCGTGAACCCGATCTCCCCACCGCCCCGGTCCCGGTCGAGCCGACCGGTCGTGGTCATCGGCGGCGGTCTGGCCGGGCTGGCTGCGGCAGCGCGCCTGGCCAAGCAGCGCCATAGCGTCGAGCTGTTCGAGCAGGGCGACCAGCTCGGCGGGGCCTGGGCACCCCGCCAGCTGGGCCCGACCACCGTAGACGATGCCCCGGCGGTGATCGGCTTCCCGGCGCCGTGGCGCGACCTGTTCCGCAAGAGCGGCCGACCGCTGGAGACCGAGCTCACCCGCTGCGGGCGCACGCTCGAACCGGCCTCGCCCCCGCGGTACGTCTTCGCCGACGGGACGTCGCTCGCGCTGCCCACCGAGCGTGGAGAGCAACACGAGGCCCTGGCCGCCGCGTACGGCGTGACGGTTGCGGCGGCCTGGCGCGATCTGCTCGACGACCTGGATCCGACCTGGCAGGCTCTTCGGCCCCTCGGCATCGAGCAGCAGCTCTCCGATCGGCGGCAGGCCGCGCGCGCGGCGCGCGGCCTGCGACCCAAAGGCACGGTCGCCGATCTGGCGGCACGAGCGCCGCATCCCCAGCTGTCC
>DASTGF010000072.1:0-3108 GCA_035719255.1 Microlunatus sp.
CACCACCTGGATGGAGCCGGAGGCGCAGCGGATCATCGCCGCCAACCTGCACCGCAACTTCATCGACCACGCGGAGTACCCGCGCACGGCCGAGATCGAGCAGCGCTGCATCCGGATGCTCGCGGACCTGTTCCACGCGCCGGGGAGGACCACCGGAGCTCGTACCCAGGGCTCGTCGGAGGCGATCATGCTCGGGGCGCTGTCGCTGAAGTGGAAGTGGCGCGAGCGTCGTGAGGCAGCCGGTCTCTCCACGGACAGGCCGAATCTGGTGTTCGGCGGCGATGTGCACGTGGTGTGGGAGAAGTTCTGCCGCTACTTCGACGTCGAGCCGCGGATCGTGCCTCTGCAGCCGGGCAAGTACACCATCGGTCCGGACGACGTGCTGCCACACGTCGACGAGAACACCATCGGCGTCGCCGCGGTGCTCGGCACGACGTTCACCGGCCACAAGGATGACGTCGTCGGCATCAACGATCTCCTCCTGCAGCTGAAGAGGGAGCGGGGGCTGGATGTGCCGATGCATGTCGACGGCGCCAGCGGCGGCTTCGTCTGGCCGTTCCTCTATCCCGATTCCCCGTGGGACTTCCGGCTCGAGCAGGTACGTTCGATCAACGTCTCGGGCCACAAGTTCGGTCTGGTCTATCCGGGCGTCGGATGGCTGATCTTCCGCGAGACCGCCGACCTGGCCAAGGATCTGGTGTTCGAGGAGAACTACCTCGGAAAGACCGACGCCACCTTCACGCTGAACTTCTCGACCGGTTCGTCGATGGTGCTGGCCCAGTACTACAACCTCGTCCGGTACGGCCGGGCCGGCTACACCTACATCATGCAGAACATGCAGGCGAACGCGAACCTGCTGGCCGAGCGGCTGCGAGAGCAGGGCCGGTTCGAGTTGATCGGGACCGACGAGGAGCAGTTGCCGCTGGTCGCCTTCAAACTGGCCGAGGACAACGGGTTCAACGAGTTCGACCTCGCCTGGCAGCTGTCCGCCGAGCGCGGCTGGATGGTGCCCGCGTACACCCTGCCCCCGAACGCGCAGGCCGAGACGATCATGCGGGCGCTGGTCAAGGAGACCCTCAGCCGTGAACACGTCGAGACGTTGGCCCGGGACATCGCCGACGCCTGCACGACACTGGAGGCCAAGGGCGGTGCGCACGAGATCGAGCGCCGCAAGATGACCACTGGCCCGGGTCACTGAGCGGCCGCCACCACCGACCTGCCCTGATCTTGCTGACATGAGCGACGTACCCCCACCCACGCCGGCCGCGAGCCCGGCACCCGGAAAGCCCGCAGCCGGCGGGGCCGTCCCGACCGACCTCGACCCGGTGGCCGTCATCCGGTCCAAGGCCTATCTCGGCGCGCTGATCCTCGCCGCGATCCTCGGCGTACCGATCTCGGCCATCGCGTACGGTTTCCTGGCTCTGGTCAGCGTGCTGCAGCAGGCCATCTTCCAGACCTGGCCGGCACAACTCTTCGGCGGGGCAGCACCCGCCTGGTGGCCGGTGCCGTGGCTGGTGCTCTGCGGTCTGCTGACCGCACTCGCGATCAAGACGTTCCCCGGCCACGGGGGACACTCGCCGGCCCTGGGGTTCACCGCCGGTGGTGGCCCGACGACCGTGGGCCAGCTGGTCGGGGTCGCTTCCGCCTCCTTCGCGACTCTGGCGCTGGGTGCAGTGCTCGGTCCGGAGGCGCCCCTGATCGCCATCGGCAGCGGGCTGGCGGCTGTCACGATCCGTCGGCTGAAGTCCGACGCGACACCGACCGCGGTCACGGTGATGGCATCCGCCGGCAGCTTCGCCGCGGTGAGCACGCTGCTGGGTTCCCCGGTGCTCGCCGCATTCCTGATCATGGAGGCGGCCGGAATCGGCGGGGTGACGCTCAGCCTGGTCGCTCTCCCGGGATTGGTCGCGGCTGGTATCGGCGCCTTGGTCTTCGTGGGTCTGGATCAGTGGAGCGGGCTGGGCTCGTTCTCGCTGGCTCTGCCCGGTCTGCCGGCGGCCGAGCCGCCGACCATCGGCACCCTCGCCTGGGCCGTTCCCGTCGGAGCTGTGGCTGCCCTGCTCGGCTTCGGCATCCGCTATCTGGCGCTGTCGTTGCGCCCGATGGTCCATCATCGCCGGGTTCTGGTCACTGCGGCACTCGGTCTGGTGATCGGACTGGTCGCCATGGCGTACCAGCTGATCTCGGGCCGGACCTTCCGAGAAGTGCTGTTCTCCGGCCAGGACGCCCTGCCCGAGTTGGTCTCCAACGCGTCGCAGTTCTCCCTGGGTGTGCTGGTGTTGCTGGTGATCTGCAAGGCCGTGGTGTACGGGCTCTCGCTGAGCGCATTCCGCGGTGGTCCGGTGTTCCCGGCGATGTTCGTCGGGGCCGCGATCGGCATCGCGGCCAGCGGGCTGCCCGGCGTCGATCTGGCGGGTGGGATCGGGATCGGCATCGGCGCCATGGCGGCCGCGATGCTCCGGCTGCCGCTCACCGCGACGTTGCTCGCCACCTTGCTGATGGGCATCGACGGGATCCTCGTCACGCCCGAGGTCGTGCTGGCCGTGGCAACCTCGTTCCTGATCACCGTCGTGCTACCGTCTCCCGGTTCGCGTGGGGCGGAGCATTCCGTTCTCGCCGAGACCACCTGAATCACTGGCAGCGAGGCGGACCAGCATGCTCGGTCTTGTCGGCCAACTCTTGCCCATCGGGCTGGCCGCGGCGATCAGCACCGTGCCGATCACCGCGATGCTGCTGATCTTGCTCTCACCGCGTCGTTCGGTCGCCGCCGTGCCCTTCCTGGTCGGGTACGTGCTGGGCACCTTCTTCGCCGTCGGGCTGGCGCTGCTCCTCGCACAGGCGCTGCCGGAGGGGCGTCCGCGACAGCCGCAGCCGGTCACCGGGATCGTGGAGATCTTGATCGGTAGTGGCCTGATCGTGCTCGGCATACACGGTTGGCGCAAACGTCACCGCAGCAGCGGACCGGCGCCGACGCCGCGCTGGGCGACCGCGATCGACGCCCTGAGCCCAGGCCGGGCGTTCGTCCTCGGCTTCCTCATCGACCTGCGCCCCAAGAGCCTTCTGCTGGCCGCGGTGGTGGGTCTGCAGCTGCATGGCGACACCGGCCGC
>DASTGF010000073.1:0-3132 GCA_035719255.1 Microlunatus sp.
GACGATGCGGCAATCTGGTTCTCGTCGGCGATGTCTAGCCGCGGCTCAGTGTGGCGTGCCACGCTCAGCCCGTGGATGTGCAGCGGGCGGAGGTCGAGCGGGTCTTCGCGCTCCAGTCTGAGTACAAGTGGACGGCGAAGACAAGCAGCGTTGCCGAGCGGAAGGACCACCTGCGTCAGCTCAGGTCGGAGTTGCTGGCTCGTGGCGCCGATATCGAGGAGGCGGTGATCAGCGATCTGCCGCAGCCACGGACGCCAGGACGGCCACGTGAGGTGGCATGGTCTTGCACCGTGATCGATCAGACGCTGGAGCATCTGGACGAGTGGGTGCGGCCGGAGAGCTGGGAACCGTCGGCGTGGTTGCCCGGCACTCGGCCCTCCGTGGAGTACGAGGCGCGCGGCGTCTGCCTGGTGTTCGGCCCGTGGAATGTACCGTTCCATCTTTCGATCGAGCCGACCGTTGCCGCTTTAGCTGCTGGCAATACGGTGATCGTCAAGCCGAACAGCCTGACTCCGGCCACAGCTGAGGTGGTAGCCGAGGTCATTGGCAAGGTCTTCGACGCACGACTGGTGGCAGCGTTCGGCGGCGGTGACGACGTGGCCCGTCTCCTCCTGGACCAGCCGGTCGATCACATCTTCTTCACCGGAAGTCCTGCGGTGGGGAAGATCGTGATGCTCGCCGCCGCACAACACCTCAGCACCGTGACACTCGAGCTCGGGGGCAAATGCCCAGCCATCGTGGATGGCACACATGACCTGGCAGACACGGCGCGACTGGTGGGGGAGGGCCGCCACGTGCATGGTGGACAGATCTGCTTCGCCGTTGACCACGTGTGGGTCCAACGTGGTGTCGCTGAGGCCTTCGTCGGCGAGTACGACTCGTGGATTGAGGCCAATCTCGGGGTCGACGCCGCCGCGGATCCGTCTGCGGCCACTCCGATCATCAATCAGCGAAACGTGGACCGGGTGATGGGGCTGATCGAGGACGCTCGTTCTCGTGGCGCGCGTGTGGTTCGCGGTGGCAGGTTGGTGGCCGGGCAGGCTCGCCTGATCGAGCCCACGATCATCCTCGACGCACCGCCCGACTCCAGAGTGATGACCGAGGAGATCTTCGGACCAGTCCTGCCGATCCAGACGTTCGACGACACGACCGACTTGCTTCTCCGGGTGCGTTCGGCACCGAAACCGCTCGCAATGTATGTGTTCAGCGACGACGACAATTTCGTATCGACCGTGTTGGCCGGCACGTCTTCGGGCGGCGTGACGGTCAATGGATTCGGAACCCACGTCAGCGAACCCAAGGTCGGATTCGGCGGGGTGAACAACAGCGGCAGCGGCCGCTATCACGGTGTCTGGGGGTTCCGAGAGTTCTCCAATCCCCGGGCCGTCGTGAGGCATGATGTCTCCTCTTGACTCGCACCGGTATCCGCCGATCCATGACGGGAACTCGCGTTCTTGAGCCCCGGATGACCGGGTTAGGCCGCGACATCATTGTCCTGCTGGGTTCTGATGCGACCGCGGGGGAGTGATGACCTTGTCAGTCGGTCAGATCACAAGACGGTGGAGCCGAGGGAAGCCGCCAGTTGAGTGCGGGACTTGATCCCGAGCTTGGTGTAGACGTTCTGGAGGTGGTAGCTGACCGTCTTGACGCTCAGAACGAGTTCGGATGCCACTTCTCGGTTGGTTCGTCCGGCGCAGACCAGCCGGGCGACGGCGCGTTCTTGCGGCGTCAACCGGGCATCCAGCTGGAGCTTCGGTTCATCGACCGCGACGCCGACCGCTGCTAGCTCGGCGATGCAGTGGTCAAGGTCGGGTGTCGCGTCGAGCTGGACGAAGATCTTCTGAGCGTGAAGAAGGTGTTCGGTAGCCGCGCGACGTTCGCCGCTACGACGCAGGAGGCGGCCGTAGGAGGCATGGAGGCGAGCGCGAACGAATGGTGCGACCCCGTCCGGATCGAGGCCGAGGGCCTGCTCGTAACGCTGCCGTGCGAGCTCGGGTTGTCGTTGGGTGGTCGCGAGGTCGGCGTAGATACCAAAGACCTCGGACAGGACGAGGGGCAGTTTCCGACGCTGGCAGTCCGCGACGAGCCGGCTGAGGTGGTGGTCTGCCTCCTCGTGGCGATTCGACGCGACGAGGGCGGCAACGTAGCGGCGGCGCCAGTCGAACGCGGCGGGGTCGTGGACGCCGATCGATGGTCGTGACTGAAGGGCTTGCGCTCGTGTGATGACTGTGTCGTGGTCGCCGCGGGCGCAGGCGAGGTGGATGGCGGCGTTCGCGGCGAAGTTTTTGCTGCCTTGGTCGCCGAGCCTTTCCGCGGCTGCTTCCGCCGCTTGCACGTGGTCATCTGCTTGGGTCCACAGTCCGCGGCCGGCGAACACGTAGACGGCCATGGCGTGGGCGAAGCCGAGCAGCCAGGTTTGGTCGGTGTCGCGGACCAGAGACACCGTTTGTTCGGCGTGATGAAGTGCCTCGGCCCATCGTCCGAGCCGGTATTCGACCTGGGAGAGGAATCCCAACCGCATCAGACCCTGCGGGGATACCGCTTCGGCCAGCGACTCCCCGGGCCGCGCCCGCAGATCCTCGTGGGCGCCGACCAGATTGTCCATCCACAGCCGAATCCCCCCCCGCAGCCATACCTGCGGCCGGGAGTGGGCGAGGTCGGACGTCTCGGGGACGTCGGAGACGAACGCCAGGGCGTCCTCTGGTCGACCCGAGATGATGAGACCGGTCGCCAGGTTCATCCGTGCGGCGATAGCAGCGTCGGACGGAAGGTTGGGGCATTCGAGTGCTCGGGTGGCCCACTTGGCTGCCCCTGGCCCGTCGTCGGCGAGGACGCGGGCCTGGGCTACGAGTGCGGCGGCGGCGCCGCCGGGTGCGGAGGTGCCGCATTGGATCCACACGTGTCGCGCGAGTTCCTCGGCGGACGGCTGGCCGGAGAGCCAGGCGAGTTTGGCTTGGACGAGTAGCCGTTCGGGTGTTGGCGGTAGCTGTGCCAGCTGGGCGGCATATCCGGTTGCTTCTCCGACCTCGCCGGCATTGAGGAGAAGGTCGATCGCCTGGGTCAGGCAGTGGTTTCGATCATCGGTGTCGGCGGTGTGCTGTGCGGCGGCGAGGAGGCGGTCGGCCGCGCGGG
>DASTGF010000074.1:0-16229 GCA_035719255.1 Microlunatus sp.
GCGCTGCGGTTCGACGCCACCCGCCAGCTCGGCAGCGTCCAGGTCTGCGTGGCCGGCCCCATGGGGACGCCGGTCCACAGCAGCGCTCTGGAGCTCGGTCCGCAGCGCCGCGCCGAGGTGCTGCTGGAGGGCACGCTGATCCGGTCGTGGAAGGGCAGCGGGAAGACGCGGCCGGAAGAGCCTTGATAGACCCGACGATCGAGGTAGGCGGGATAGCGGTCCGGAGCTTCTGGCCGGTACGTCGGCAGCACGACCGGCGCGGCCCACACGGCCACCGGCGCGTCTGCGAGCCCGTCGGGACGGGGCGGGAGATCGAGGTCGTTGGCCGGCATGACCACCACGCTAGGTCGGTCCTGGACCCGCTCGGAATGCACGATTCGACGATCAACCTGGACGATTCTCTGATCGCCGATACGCTGCTGGTGTGTATCTCCGAGACGGGTTTCCGGGTCAGCGGTTGCACGTACTGCCTGCTCCGTTGGTGAAACAGGCGCTGCGGCGGAAGCTCACCTCGCGGCTGCTGGTGACCGATGCTGGATATTTCCCGCACGCGGCGATGCACGGTCGGGTGCGCCGATCGGGTTCGGCCCAGGCGATCGTGATCTTGTGCGCGGACGGTGCCGGTTGGTGCGATCTCGGCGGTCAGCGGCACGACGTCGGCCCGGGGGAGGTGCTGATCATCCCGCCGCGGCTGCCGCACCGGTACTTCGCCGACGCCGAGCGGCCCTGGTCGATCTGGTGGTTGCACGTCACCGGGGAGGACGTGGAGGACCTGCTCGAGGCCATCGGTCTGACCGCCGCCGCGCCGACCGCCGCGCTCGCCGATCCGTTCGGCGTGATGGCCCTGACCGAGAGTGTCTGCGACGAGTTGGAACGCGACGAGACCTCACAGAGCCTGATCTCGGCGTCCGGCGCGGCCTGGCACCTCCTCGCCCGGCTCGCCGCCGAGCGGGACGGGCGTTCACGCTCCCGCGCCCCGATCAGCCGGGTTCAGGCCCACCTCCGCGAGCGCCTGGCCGCCCCCGTGAGCGTGCCGGCACTGGCCGAGCTGGCCGGCTTCAGCCCCTCTCACTTCGCGGCCAGGTTCCGCACGGTTACCGGCTTCTCGGTCACCGAGTACGTGAAGCGGTTGCGGATGGCCCGTGCCCGCCAGCTGCTAATCACCAGCGAGCGAAGCGTGGCCGAGATCGCGGCCGAGGTCGGCTATCCCGATCCGTTCTACTTCTCCCGCCAGTTCCGCGCGGTGAACGGGGTTGGTCCCCGAGCCTTTCGCGACCGGGCCGTGGAGGAGTCCGTGCCCTCCTGAACTCGCTCGCCAGCGGTTGGCAGGATGGTGGCTCGTGATCGATCTGCGTTCTGACACGGTGACGGGGCCCACCGAGGCGATGCGCGAGGCGATGGTCGCCGCGCCGGTGGGTGACGACGTCTACGGCGAGGATCCGACCGTGCACGCGTTCGAGCATCAGGTCGCCACCCTGCTGGGCCACGAGGCCGGACTGTTCTGCGCCAGCGGATCACTGGCCAACGTGCTGGGGGTCCGGCTGCTGGTCGAGCCGGGGCAGGAGGTGGTCTGCGACGTCACTGCCCACATCGCGCGGGCCGAGATGGGCGCCCACGCCGCGCTGCACGGCTTGACCATGCGGACGTTTCCCTCGGTCCGTGGCGGCTCGACGCCGGCCAGGTCGCGGCGATCATCGCGCCGGACGCGGGGCCCTACCTCGTGTCGACGGCCGCGGTCGCGGTGGAGAACACCCACAACTTCGGCGGCGGGACCATCCAGCCGTACGAGGAGCTGGTGGCCGTGCACGAGTTGTGCCGGACCCACGGCATCGGGGCCCACCTCGACGGAGCGCGGCTGTGGAACGCCCACGTGGCGACCGGGATCGACCTGTTCTCCTACGGCAAGCTGTTCGACACGGTCAGCGTCTGCTTCTCCAAGGGGCTCGGGGCGCCGGTCGGCTCGGTTTTGGTGAGCAGCGCGGACAACATCGCCCGCGCCCGCGTCTGGCGCAAGCGCCTGGGAGCCGGATGGCGGCAGGCCGGTATCCTCGCCGCCGGGGCCGCGTACGCCCTCGATCACCACGTGAGCCGGCTGGCCGATGACCACGCGGCGGCGCGCGTCTTTGCCGCGGCTGTCGCCGAGCAGGCCCCGGACGCGGTGGATCCGGCCACGGTGGAGACCAACATCGTCGTGCTCGACACCTCCGACGTCCTGGCCGGGCCCGTCGCGGCCGAAGCCGCGGTCCACGGCGTGCTCGTGTCAGCTCTCGGCGCGCACATGATGCGGGCGGTTACTCATCTCGGGGTGAGCGCCGAGCAGTGCCACGACGCCGGCGAGATCGTCGGCCGGTTGCTGGTCGAGTCGCGCTGAGTGCGGCGGTCCCGCCGGTGACGGGCGACCCGGGCGATCGGGGCGCTCGATAGGTTGGTGGCATGAAGATCACCCATCTCGGGCACTCCGCCGTCCTCGTCGAGACCGCTGGAGCCCGCCTCGTGCTCGATCCCGGGAACTTCAGTACCGCGTGGCATGGCCTGACCGAGCTGGACGCGATCCTCATCACCCATCAGCATCCCGATCATCTGGATCCCGAGCACCTGCCCGCGCTGGTGAAGGCGAATCCGCAGGCGCGGATCATGGTCGAGCCGTCGATTATCGGGCTGATCAGCAACGGCACATTGCCCGACATCGGTGCGGCCGATCCGATCCACGCCGGTGAGCAGACCGCGATCGGCGATGTGCTGATCGATGCCGTCGGCGGCCATCACGCGATCATCCATCACGACATCCCGCGGATCGGCAACGTCGGGTTCGTGCTCCGCAGCGAGGGCCAGCCGACCTTCTTCCACCCCGGCGACTCCCTCGAGACCGTGCCGGGCGGGGTCGACGTGCTGGCCGTTCCGGCGTACGGGCCATGGGCGGCGATGAAGGAGACGATCGACTTCGTCCGGGCCGTCGGGGCGATGGAGGGCTTCCCGATCCACGAGGGCCTGCTCAACGAGCGCGGCTTCGGGCTGATCTTCGGCCGCGTCGGCGCGATGACCGATACCAAGGCGTTCGATCTGCGCAGTGGGACCACCCGCGAGTTCTGAGTCCGGCGCAGTCCCGCTCCGGGGGTCACCTTCCCGCGGAGTGTGCACGAACGACAGGTCCGCTCAGGGTGGATTCAAGACGGCGTGTCGCTGTCGTACGCGCACAGTCGCGGAGGGCGGAGCGCGGCATTCCATCGGGCCGGCGTCACACCCGGAAGGCCGGTGGGGTGACCGCGAGGTCCTTCCAGACGAATGACGGGATCCGGCCGAGGAAACCGTGCGCGACGTCAGCGCACAGCCCGATCAGCAGGGTGTCGTGCTGGCCGGGATAGAACCGGATCCACTGGCCGTCGATGGTGAATCCCGGCGGCCGCATCCGCAGCAGGTACTCCATCTGGCGCGGGTGGATCACGTCGGAGGCGAACTTCGGCGAGGCGGTTCGGACCGTGAAGGCGTCGTTGAAGTCCTCGCTCTCGAAGCGCACCCGCTGCCCGCCCCAACCGCCGGCGCCGACCGACAGCATCGGCAGGTCGAACGGCATGGCCATGGCCAGCACGGTCTCGTCGTGGTGGTCGGTCACCGTGCGGGTGGTGGTCCGACCCTCGGAGTCGGTAGAGGTCTCGGTCCGGGTGGTCTCCCAGCGGTGGACGAACGCCTCGAGCGGCAGCCCGTCATTGGCTCCGCGGACCACGTTCTCCGTCCGGTGCCCATGGCCGGCGGTGGTCAGGCCATACTTGCCGATCAAGCTGTCGTCGCGGTCCACCCACACCCAGTCCCGGCGGTAGAAGCCGTACGCAGGAGGCGGCACGGGGATCGCGTACGGTCCGCCGGCCCCGGCGATCGCCTGGGCCACCGGCGCCAGCGCCTCGAGGTACGCCGCGAGCTCCTCCGGGTTCTTCGGCGCGCCCAGAGAGACCAGGTGGTTCCCGTCGATGCTCAGGTCGACGCCGCGCTCACCGCCGCTGAACGCCTGGATCGCGCCGCGGGCGGCGAACACGATAGCGCGGGCGTAGGCGGCGTCGTCGGCGCTCACCGTCAGACCCGGCTCGATGTCCACCACCGGTGCGGTGATGCCGATCCGGGCGCGGCCCGCGGTGACGAACAGATCGGGCAGGGCCATCGGGAGCCCCAGGCTGGCGATCCGCTGGTCGAAGGTCGGGCCACCGCCGGTGTAGCGGTACTCGAAGACGCGGAACGGGATTCCTGCGCTGGTGGTACCCATGATCAGCTCGTCGGGCTTGCGGTCGAATCCGATGCCGAACGGGGGCGCGAGATGATCCAGCACCGCCGGCAGCTGCGGGGTGGAGTCGAAGGTCCAGCCGCGCTGCTTCAGACTGCGGACGTACCGCACCCGGCGGAAGATCAACAGGCCGACGACGACCACCACGACCACCACGACGGCCAGGATGATCCACTGCGCGGTGCTCACGTCTGATGTGCTCCTTCTCGCCGGCTGAGCCATCGCGGGGCCAGCTCCACAAGATAGATGGCGGACAAGATGGCGAGTCCTCCGATGATCATCCGGGCGGTGATCGACTCGCCGCCCAGGGTAACGGCGAAGAGGGCCGCCCAGACCGGCTCCAGGGCCATGATCACGGCGGCCCGCGAGGCGTCGATCCGCGCCTGCGCCCACGTCTGTGCCACCATGGTCAGCGCGCCGGCGACGATCGCGAGATAGAGAACGATCATCCAATCGGTCGGTGTCGAGGGCAGCGTGATGCCGCCGGGCAGGGCCGCAACGCTGCAGCAGATGGTGATCATCACCAGCTGCACCAAGGACAGCGACAGCGCGTCGATGCCGTCACTGAGCTGCCCCAAGGCCACGATGTGCAAGGCGTACACGATCGCCGAGGCGAGGGTGAGCAACTCCCCGTAGCCGATGGTGAAGCCGTTCAGGCTGAGCACGCCGAGCCCGATGGTCGCCAGGATCGCGGCGAGCCAGGTGGTCCGGGGGATCGCCGTTCGGAGGATCAGCGCGGACAGCAGCGGCGTGGCGACCACGTACAGACCGGTGACGAAGCCGGACACGCTGGCCGAGGTATGGGCGAGACCGGCGGTCTGCAGGATCTGGGCGATCCCGTACAGCACACCGAGCAGCGCTCCGCGGCGCAATGTCCGGCGGTCGAGCCTGAGCCGCCCGATCGAGCACACCAGCAGGGCCAGGCTGGCCAGCGCGAACCTGACGGCGAGCAGATCGGCCACCGGCAGCCGGCCGACGATGTCCTTGATCATGAAGAAGGTCGAGCCCCAGGCGGCCGTCACCGTCAGCAGGGCGAGGAAGGCTCCCAGCTCACGACGGTCGACGGTACGCACCGGGACAGCCTAAGCAGGCTCCCTCAGATGACGTACAGCGTGATCGTCGAGCCCTTGGGTGCCTGCGTCCGCGCCCTCGGATCGGTGTAGACGACGTAGCCGACACCCAGGTAGTTGGTCTTGACCGCCCGGACGCGGGTCTTGAAACCGGCCTTCTCCATCACCGAGGTGGCGGCCTTGGTACCCATCCTGCGCACGTTCGGCACCGTCACCAGCACCGGGCCCTTGGAGACGGTCAGGGTGATCTCGTCCCCCTTGACCCCGGTGCCCCGGTTCGGGGTCTGGCTCATCACCAGGCCCTTGTCGATCGCGTCGGAGTTCTTCTTCTCCACCGTGACGTCGAAGCCGGCCTTCTCCAGCGCCGTGACCGCGTCGTCGGACTTCTTTCCCGTGAAGTCGGCGACGGTGATCGGCTGCGGACCGGTCGACACCAGGAGGTCGACCGTGGTGTCGGGCTTGAGCGAGGCGCCGGGCTTGTACTGAGCGCTGATCACTGAGCCGGTGGGCACCTGATCGCTGAAGCTCTCCTTCACCGCGCCCAGGGACAGGCTCGCCGACTCCAGCGCAGCGGTCGCCGCCTGGACCGACAGCCCAGTCACCGTGGGCATCGGGTGGCGTTCGGGTCCCTTGGACAGGTACGCGACGACCTGTCCGCCGTCGCGGACCTTCGATCCCTGGCCGGGGTCGGTCGAGCTGACCAGACCGACCGGGGTGGTCTCGCTGTAGGCCTGGTCGAACCGGACCGACAGACCGGCCTTCTCGGCCACGTCCTGCGCCTCGGCCTGCGACAGGTTCTCCAGGGCCGGTGTCGTGGTGAACCGGCCGTCGACGAGATACCAGCCGGCCAGCGCCGCCCCGGCGGTCAACATCAGTACGAGGATCAGCACGAGCGCGCCCCGCCGTCGACCGCGAGCACGGCGCTCCCGCTCGTCCGAGGCGAGCTCTGCGATCGGGTCGTGCCGCAGCGGGATTCCGGGTGGGGGGGCATCCAGCACCGTTCGGTGCGGGGTGTGTTCGACCGGCTCGTACGGCGACGCGGGCGAGCGCGGGCTGGCCGGCGAGGCGGGCACGAATCTCGGGGCGTGGAACTGGTGGGGGGTGATCGGCTGGCGCTCGGTGGTCTCCTCGGCGGCGGTGCGCACGGCCAGCACCCCGGACAGGTCCTCGGTCAACTCGGGGTCGTCGGCCACCCCCTCGCGCAGCGCCGCCCGCACCCGGCGGACCTGGCTGAGCATGATCTTGGCGTCGCGCGGCCGCAGATCGGGATCGCGCGCGGTCGCCCGAGCGATCAGGGCGTCCACGTACGGGGGAACCCCTGCGGCGGTCGGATACGACGACGGCGGCGGTACGTCCTTGTGCACATGGGCGTAGGCGACCTGGATCGGCGTGTCCCCGGTGTGCGGCTTGCGACCGGTGAGCAGCTCGAACAGCACGATCCCGGCGCTGTAGACATCGGAGCGGGCATCGGCCTTGCCCGACATCACCAACTCGGGTGGCAGGTAGGAGACCGTGCCGATCAGCAGGCCCTGGGTCGCGGTCGAGGTCTGCGACGTGATCGCCTTCGCCAACCCGAAATCGGCCACCTTCAGCTGCCCACGCGCGGTGATCAGCACGTTCTCCGGCTTCACGTCCCGGTGGATCAGCCCGGCTTCGTGGGCACAGGCCAAGGCGCTGAGCACCGGCTCGATCAATTCGAGTGCCTGCAGCGGGTCCAGCGGTGCCTCGCGATTGATGATGTCGCGCAGGGTCGGGCCCTGGACGTACTCCATCACGATGTAGGGCCGACCGTCGTCGGTGCCCTGGTCGAAGACGGACACCACGCAGGGGTGAGACAGTCGGGCAGCGGCTCGCGCCTCGCGATCGAACTTGCGGGCGAACTCGGCGTCGTCACCGAGCCCGACGTGCATGACCTTGACGGCCACCGTCCGGGTCAGCCGGGTGTCGATGGCTTTGTAGACGGTCGCCATACCGCCGCGGGCGAGACGCTCGACGATCTGATAGCGGCCATCGAGCGAGTGACCCAGTAAGGGGTCGCCGACACTCGTCGTGGTCACATGCGCTCCAGACACGGTGGGGAAGATGCCCGTGCGGGCCGTAGGCGCGAGTCTAGGAGCGGGTGCGGCTACCGGCCGGTAGGGCACGCCGGTGCCTCGCCCTTCCGGTCCCGTGTCTCGTCCCGCGGACTGTGCGCAGACGACAGCGACACGCCGGGCGCACCTGTCGTCCCCGAACACTCGCGGGGGAGGGCGACCGCCCTGGGACGAGCGCGGGAGGTCGGAGGTCCGTCAGTCGATGCGGCCGAGGTCGCTCGTCGAGGCGCGAGCGTATCGGCGGACCGGGATCCGCCCGGCGCCGCGGGCCAACCGGCCGCCCTCCACCGCCAGTCGCATCGCGCGCGCCATCCGGACCGGGTCCTCGCAGCGGGTGACCGCCGAGGCCAGCAGCACGGCGTCGCAGCCGAGCTCCATCGCCAGCGCCGCCTCCGAAGCTGTACCGATCCCCGCGTCGAGAACGACCGGCACCGTCGCCGCGTCGACGATGAGCTCGATGTTGTGCGGGTTGCGGATGCCCAGGCCGGATCCGATCGGGGCGCCGAGCGGCATCACCGCCGCACACCCAACCTCCTGCAGCTTGCGCGCCAGCACCGGATCGTCGTTGGTGTAGGGGAGGACCACGAACCCGTCGGCCACCAGCCGCTCGGCCGCGTCCAGCAGCTCGATCGGGTCTGGCAGCAGGGTCACCTCGTCGGCGATCACCTCGAGCTTGATCCAATCCGTCTCCAGTGCCTCCCGGGCCAGTTGAGCGGTCAGCACCGCGTCGGCGACGGTGTAGCAGCCCGCCGTGTTGGGGAGCACCGCGATCCGGTGCCGGTCGAGGATCTCCAGCACGGACCCGGGTGCCTGTGGATCGATCCGGCGCATCGCGACGGTGGTCAGTTCCGTACCCGAAGCCAGCAGCGCCGCCTCCATCACCTCCAGGCTCGGCGCCCCGCCGGTGCCCATGATGAGCCGGGAACCGAACTCGCGGTCGGCGATCCGCAGGGGGTCGTACGCCGGTGCCGACGTCGCGGCCGGCCGGGCCGATGCCGCTGGCCCGACGGACTCCGCAGAGGGGCCCCGATCGGGGGTTCGGAGGCCGTTCAGGCGCTCGAGGTCCGCCTGCTCAGCCACCTTGGACCGCCGTCACGATCTCGATCCGTGCGCCGTCATGCAGGAGGGTCGTGGCGTGCCGGGCGCGGGGCACGACCGTCCCATCGACCGCCACGGCGATACCGCGGCTCGACTCCCCGGTGGCTCCGATCACCTCGGCAACGGTCGCGGAGCCGGCGACCTCACGGGGTTGGCCGTTCACGTACACGTTCATGACACTCCTGCTCGTACTCAATGGGCCGGCCGCATCGCTCCGCTGAACCGATAACCGCCTCCCTCCGAATCTGTGCGTGGACGACAACTTCACACGGCGTGTCGCTGTCGTTCGTGCGCAGTCGCGGGGGAGGGGTGGGGAGCACCTCCCGGGGGAGCCGGCGAGGGGAAGCGGTCGACGGTGAAGGGCCGGGCCAGGTCGGGGAGTTCACCGCTCAGCACATAGGTCCCGATCAGGTCCGCGGTGATCGGGGTGAGCAGCACGCCGTTGCGATAGTGACCGGTGGCCAGTACGAGTCCCTCGATATCGCCCGGGCCGAGGATCGGTGCGTTGTCCGGGGTGCCGGGACGCCAGCCGACCGCGGTCTCGGTGAGGGCGTACTCCGCCGTCATGGGCAGCACCCTTCGGGCGTCGCGGAGCAGTTCGTACACGCCGTCGGCGGTCACCGAGTGATCGAAGCCCTTCTCCTCGACGGTCGCGCCGACGACGACCTCGCGACCCGAGGCTCGCGGCACGAGGTAGACCTCGCTGCCGCGGGTGACGGCTCGTACGGTATAGGCGGGCTGCGGCAGTCCATGCGGATCGAGTCGCAGGATCTGACCCTTGACCGGGCGGACCGGGACGGGTGTGATGCCGGTGATCTGGCCCGCCCACGCGCCACAGGCGAGCACGACCACCGGCGCGTCCAGCTCGCGACCGTCGCTCAGGGTCACCCCGCTCACCCGGCCGGCCGTGCTCCGGACGTGGTGGGCGAAGCCGCGTACCTCCAGGACCCCGGCCCGGCGCGCCGCCTCACCGAGTGCCGCCCAGAGCAGCCGGTTGTCCACGCTCCAGTCCGCCTCCACCAGCAGACCACCGGTGACCTGAGGCGACAGCAGGGGCTCCAGCCGGCGCACCTCCCGGCTGAACAACCGATCTGCACCGAGGCCCAGCCGGTCCAGGAAGTCCTTGAGGCTCATCAACCGGGCCAGGTCGTCGCCGTCGTAGGCGACCGAGATGGTCGGGGTGCGGCTGAGTCCCGCGGGCAGGTCGGATGCCGCCTCCACCTCGTCGGCGAAGCCGGCGTAGCGCTGCACCGACGCCAGATTGAGCGGCAGCAGCATCTGCTCGGTGAAGCTGATCTCGGTGACCGGGGCCAGCATGCCCGCGGCAACCCGCGACGCCGCCGCCTCCGGCTCGCCGGCGACCAGGCGGACCTGGCGACCGGCCTGCGCCAGCCGCCAAGCGATCGCGGTGCCGATCAGACCGCCGCCGACGACGAGCACGTCGGCGATCGTGCGGCGGTCGTCCGGGGTCATGCGGTCAGTCTAGGGAGCGGCCCCGGGTCCGCCGACCGATGGATAGGCTGACGCGGTGACCGCTCTGCTGGGTCTCGCCGCCCGCCTCAAGCTCGCCCGCCTCTACCTGTGCACCGACACCCGGTCGACGCAGGGCGACCTCGCCGACTTCCTCACCGAGGCGTTCCTGGGCGGAGTGGACATCATCCAGGTCCGCGAGAAGAACCTCGATCCGGACGCGGAGCTGGCCGCGTTGGAGACCGCGCGGACCGTCGCCCACCGGTTTCCCCGGGCGATCGTCTGCGTCAACGACTCCCCGGAGCTGGCCCGGCGCTTCAACGCTGACATGGTCCACCTCGGCCAGACCGACGGCTCCGCCCGCAAGGCCAAGCAGCGGCTGCACCAGTGGGCTCTGCTCGGGCGATCCACCCACGCTGAGCGGGAGACCGACCAGGCGATCGCCGACGATCGCACCGATTACTTCTGCGTCGGGCCGGTGTACGCGACCCCGACCAAGCCCGACTATGTGCCCGTCGGCCTGGAACTGGTCTCCTACGCCGCCCGGGTGGCCCCGCCCGCAGACCCGGCGGCCAAGCCGTGGTTCGCCATCGGCGGGATCGACGCGACCCGGCTCGACGACGTGATCGCGGCCGGCGCCCGGCGGATCTGCGTGGTCCGGGCCATCACCCAGGCCGCCGACCCGCGCGCCGCGGCCGCGGTTCTGTCGGCTCGGCTCCGTGCCGTCTGGGACGAGGACCCGGCCCTGCGGTCGTACGCGTTCGGCGCCCTGGACTGAGGCCGCGCCGCGCGCAGTTCGAGGTTCGAGTGCGGTCCCGCACGAGGCGACCCGGCTGGCACGGGAGGGGGGGCTGGATCTAGGCGTCGCGCCGTACAGCCAGATCGGCCAGCGCGGTCAGCGCCGTCCGACCGGCCGGGGTGAGATCGGCATCGGCGAGCGCGCGAAGCGCCTGGCGGTGACCGGCGGCGATCATCGACTCGACGTCCTCGCGGGCACCGGAGGCGGTGATCACGTCCTGCAGCTCGGCCACCCCGTCGTCGTCGAGCGCCGGATCGCCGAGGCCACGGGCCAGCAGCCTCCGCCCCCGGGCGTCGGCCCCGGCCAGCGCGTGGGCGACGAGCACGGTGCGCTTGCCCTCCCGTAGATCGTCACCGGCCGGTTTGCCGGTGACGTCAGGGTCACCGAACACCCCGAGCAGGTCGTCGCGGAACTGGAACGCGCGGCCCAACGGCGATCCGTACGCGGCCAGCGCGTCGTGCAGCTCCGGGGAGGCGCCGGCCATCGCCGCGCCCGCCTGGCATGGACGCAGCACGGTGTAGCGCGCGGACTTGTACTCCACCACCCGGCTGGCCTCGTCGAGTGCGCGGCCGATCCCCGACCCGTTGTCCAGACGCAGCGGCTGCACCTGAGCGACCACGTCGAGATACTGACCGCAGGTGACCTCGGTCCGCATCGCCTCGATCACCGGCAGCGTGCGCTCCAGCGCATCGGCGGGGAGTCCGGCGTGCTGGGCGAGCTGCACCGACCACATCACCAGCAGGTCACCGACGAGGATCGCGCCCGAGCGGCCGAACCCGGCCGAGTCTCCGACCCAGCCTGACGAACGGTGGAGAGCCTCGAACTGGCGGTGCGCCGCCGGCTGACCCCGCCGGAGGTCGGAGCCGTCCATCACGTCGTCGTGGACCAGCGCGCTCACGTGCAGCAGCTCGAAGCTGGAGGCCGCACCGACCACCGCCGGCAGGTGCTCGAGGTCTCCGTCGGCGGCGAGGTAGCTCCACAGGCAGAACGCCGGCCGGAGCCGCTTCCCGCCGGCAAGAGTCTGGTGGAGCAGGTCCAGCACCCGATCCAGCTCCGGACCCATCGCGGCCAGCACCGGTGCCTGGCTGTCGAGGAAGCCGCTGATCGCGCCGTCCACGGCACCGCGGACGGCCGAGGACAGCGGTCGCTCGGGATTGAGGGTCAGGCCCCCGGCGACGACAGCAGGCGGGGAGATGAGGTGAGAGGCTCCGACCACATGACGAGCGTACGGATGCCCGCGCCCGGACTCACCTAGGGTTGAGCCATGCCGGGCAGGGTTATGGGGACGCGGCCGCCGTCCATCGCGGAGCTGCTGGCCGAGGCGCGCGCCGCGGGCCGGCCGCTCACCTCCTTCGAGTTGTTCCCGCCCAAGGACCAGACGCAGGAGCGCCAGCTCTGGCGAACCATCCGTGAGCTTGAGGCGCTGGGCCCGGACTTCGTCTCGGTGACCTACGGCGCCAGCGGCTCCACCCGGGACCGGACCATCACCGCGACGGAGGCCATCGCCCAGCACACCACGCTCCGGGCGATGGCCCACCTGACCTGCGCCAGCCAGTCCCGCGACCAGCTGCGCCGGGTGGTCGGCTCGTACGCGGCGGCCGGTATCCGGCACGTGCTGGCCATCCGCGGCGACATGCCCGGCGGGCCGACCGTGCCCTGGGTGCGGCATCCCGACGGCCTCGCCAATGCGACCGAGCTGGTGGCGCTGATCCGTGAGCTGACCGACTTCTGCATCGGGGTGGCGGCGTTTCCGGATCTGCATCCGGAGTGCCACGACGCCGACCTCGACGCACGGATCCTGGTCGAGAAGCAGGCGGCCGGTGCGAGTTTCGCCATCACCCAGTTGTTCTTCACCGCCGGCCGTTATCTCGAGCTGGTCGATCGGGTCCGGTCGCTCGGATCGGACCTGCCGATCATCCCGGGCATCATGCCGGTCACCCGGATCAGCCAGATCCAGCGGTTCGCGGACCTGTCCGGCGCCGAGCTGCCGTCTCGGGTCACCGACCGGCTGAACGCCGTCGCGGGCGACGACCAGGCCGTCCGCGAGGCCGGTATCGAGCTGGCCACCGAGCTGTGCGAGGAGCTGTTGGATGCCGGAGTGCCCGGGCTGCACTTCATCACCATGAACCGGTCACCGGCCACCCGGGAGATCTACGCCCGGCTCGGGCTCGGCGCCCGCTCACTCCCGGCCCCGACCGGCTGACGGTCCGACGCCTCGCGGACCGCCCGACGGTGCGAGCCGGCTGGGCGGTGCTGCGCGGAGGGAGCGTCTGTCTGTCCCCGCCTACCCGCTCCGCGACTGTGAGCGAACGACAGGATTCTGCGGCGTGTCGCTGTCGTACGCGCACAGTGTGCGAAGAGGCCGCGCAAGAAGAGGCCGCGCAAGGAGAGGCCGCGCGGGGAGAGGCGAGTAAGGCTCAGGACAGGCCGCGCCGCCAGGCCGGGGGAGGGGAGGATCCGTTGCCTTTGGGCCCGGCGCCGTGCACCGGATCGAGGGTGACGAGCCGCTGGGTGGGCCGGGTGAGCGCGACGTACAGGGTGCGGATGCCGCCGGCCGACTCCGCCACGATCTCGTCCGGGCCGACCACCAGCACCGCGTCGTATTCCAAGCCCTTGGCCTGCAGCGGGGTGACGACGACGATCCGTGAGGCGCCCGGCAGCTCGGCGGCATGCAGGGCTCGGGCCAGCGCCTCCTGACGGCTGGGTGGGCCGATCACCCCGACGGTGCCCTCGACGAGGGACAGCAACTCCCGTACGGCGGCGACCGCTTCGGCCTCGACCCGGTCGGGTGCGACGCTGCGCAGATCCGGCTCGATCCCGGTCGAGCGGACCGCCGCCGGGATGTCGACCGTCGGGAACTCGGTGGCGACCACCTTGGCGGCAAGGGTGAAGACCTCGGCCGGACTGCGGTAGTTCGTGCTCATCCGGTATCGGCGGACCGGCGCGCGGCCGATCAGGTCGGCGATCGCCTGCTCGTACTCTCCGGCGTCCGGCCACGAGCTCTGCGCCGGATCGCCGACGATGGTCCAGCTGGCGCTGCCGCCGCGGCGTCGGAGCATCCGCCACTGCATCGGGGTCACGTCCTGGGCCTCGTCGACCAGGATGTGGGCGAACGTGTCGTGCGCCGTCGCAAACGGGTCGGCCTCCTGCGGTGGGCTGAGCCGTTCCATCGTGGTGATCACCTCGGACACCTCGGCGTCGCCTTCGAGGAACAAGGAGACCTCCTGGTCTTCCGCCGGCGGGACCGGCCCCAGCAGATGGACCAGTTCGTCGAGCAACGCGCCGTCGGCCGCGGTCCACGGCGGCGGTCCCTGGTGACCGCTGAGCCCGCGGTAGCTCGCGCTGAGGAGTTCCTGCTCGGTCTGGGACAGGTTCGGCCCGGCGACCCGCGCGGCCAGCGCCGGGTCGGCCAGCCGCTGCAGCACCGCGGGGGCTGACATGGTGGGCCACCAGGCGTTGCCGAACATCCGGAACGCCGGGTGCGTGCGCACCTCCTCCTCGAACTCGTCGCGTTCCAGATCGAGTTCGGCCGGTCGGCTCCGCCACAGCGCCGCGACCAGGGCCTTCTCCGCCGGCTCGCGCCCGGCATTGAGCTTGTGGTGGGCGAGGACCTCGCCGCGGATCCGCTCCAGCGTTGCGGGCCGCAGAGCCAGCACGTGACCCTTGAGGGTGAGCCGCAGCTCCAGCGGTACCGACTGCGGTGGGGTATGGACGAGGGCCTTGAGAACTGGGACCATCCGCAGACTGCCCTTGATCGCGGCGACCGGCGCGGGATCCACCGCGTCACCGGACACGGCCACCACATCGGCAGCGACCGCCCCGATCGAGCGGAGCACGACCGAGTCCTCACCCAGTGAGGGGAGGACCCGCTCGATGTAGTTCATGAACACCCGGCTGGGACCGACGACGAGGACGCCCCCGTTCTCGAATCGCCGCCGGTTGGAGTAGAGCAGGTACGCGGCGCGGTGCAGGGCGACCACGGTCTTGCCGGTGCCGGGACCGCCCGAGATGAGCGTGAAGCCCTGCCACGCGGCGCGGATGGCTTGGTCCTGCTCTCCCTGGATGGTCGCGACGATGTCACGCATCTGGTGGCCGCGGGCTCGCGACAGCGCCGCCATCAACGCACCCTCGCCGAGGACCACCAGGTGCCCGGCGTCGTGCTCGGCGTCGAGCAGATCGTCCTCGATGCCGATCACCCGTTCGAGGTGGCAGCGCAGCACGCGCCGGCGGACGACCTCCATCGGATGGGTCGGGGTAGCGCGATAGAACGGCTCGGCAGCCGGCGCGCGCCAGTCGATCACCAGCGGTTCGTACTCGGCGTCGCGGACCCCGATCCGGCCGATGTAGCGGACCTCCCGGTCGGTCCGGTCGATCCGACCGAACACGAGCCCCTCGGTCTCGGCGTCCAGCTCGGCCAGGCGTTTGGCGGCCTGGTAGGCGAACACGTCGCGCTCGAACAGCCCGGTGCCGTCCTCCTCGCGAACGAAGCTGCTTCGGTCGGACTGAAACAAGGACCGGCCCTCGCGGGCGACCTGCTCGGCTGCCCGCGTCGCCTCCTCCAACCTGGCGTAGACCAGGTCGACGTGCGCCTGCTCGACGGCCAGTTCCCGTTCGACCGTGGTCGTGTGATCGTCGGGCTCGCGATCCTCGGACTCGGCCTGTCGTGCGTGGGTTTGACTCAAGAAGTCTTTCCTTATCCCGGAAAACCAGACCTTTCAGCATAATCGGCGCAGGCGTACGAGGCCAGGGCCCCCGTCTGGACGACCTGGGGAGCGCCGTTGCCCGCACTAGAGGAAGCGCCGGCGAGGAAGAGTCCCGGCACCTCGGCGGTGATCGGCGCTCGGCGGACGAGGTCACTGCGTCGGGTCCAGGCCGGACCCCAGGACGGATTCGGCGTGCCAGCGGTGAAGTCGTGGACGGTGCGCAAGCCGGGCCGCAGATAGCTCACGATCGGACGACCGCGCTCGTCCAGGGTGACCACCTCCTCGACCGGACCGGCGCCGCCGACCAGCTCATGCCGGACGGCGGGAGCGAGCGCGGGTCGGAGACGACGCACGTCACGCCTCAGCCGTCCGAGCGCCGGCGCCGGCAGCAGGCGCTCGGTCAGCTGCCACGGATCGGCGGTGCAGACGACGGCAGCGGCGTCGATCGTGCCCCCCCGGTCAGTGAGCACACCGGTGACCTCGCCGGCCGAGCCGTCGGCCAGGACGATTCGCTCGATGCGGGTTCTCAGATGCACGGTGACCTTGCGCAGCTCGAGCCGCTCGGCGAGCGCGTCGACGAGGACCGAGGTTCGCCCGTTGTCCACCGACCAGCGGCCGAACGTCCGGTTGAGCACCAGATCGACCGCACACCAGGCGGGGGTGTGCTCGGGATCGGATCCTTGCCGGTATGCGACGCTGCGAACGAGGGCGGACAGCTGGGGATGC
>DASTGF010000075.1:0-7422 GCA_035719255.1 Microlunatus sp.
AGCGGCCACGCCCATGGCGGGCGCCACCGCCTCGTAGCGGGTCATGTAGCACAACCCGAGGGCCAGTCCGGTTCCCACCAGGCATCCGGGCGCGGACGTCTGCACCCAACTGATCAGGCAGCTGGTGGTCAGCGCCAGGAAGAACAGCATCATGGCCTCGGACAGCCCGGAGCCGGCATACAGCATGATCATCGGCTGGACGGCGAACAGCCCGGTGAGGATCAGCCGGGTCACCCGCGGCACGTTCAGCTTGCGCAGGCACCCGGCGATCAGGGCCACCGTGCCCGCCATCATCAGCGCCGACTCGATGGCCCCGAGAACGCCGTAGGACACCAGCCATGGCGCGAACACCTTGAGCGGCAGGAACGGAACCAGCAGCAGCGAGGGCAACGGATTCCACACGAAGCCGATCGCGGGCAGGTGCGGGTCACGGCTGTAGAGCACGTAGTAGGCGTTGCCGACCCGGCTCATCGCGTCCGCGAAGAGGACGTTGTGCTGCACCAGCCAGACCGCGACCATCAGGTACAGCACGGCCGTCACGGTGAACAGCACCACCGGCTCGGACAGCAACCGGGATGCGGGCTTCCGGCCACGCCTGGCGGGCTCGGGCGAATCCCTGCGCGGCAGAGTCATCGTCGGTGTGGTCATTGCGGCTCTCGCTCTCCTCGGAACACTTCTTGGTCACTCACGCCATCGGTGACGACCGATGGAATCCGGCCGTCACAGCGGTGGCTACTCGCCTGCGGAGAATCTGATCGAGCCGGCCGGCAGCTCCGTGCCCGGCCAGACCCGCGCGCCGTCGAGCAACTCGCAGCCGGCGCCGATCACCGCGCCGTCACCCACCACCACGCCGACCAGCACGGCGCCGGCGCCGACCCGGGCGGCGCGGCCGAGCACACTCGATTCGACCCGGGCACCGGAACCGACCTGGGCATCGTCCATCACCACCGAGCCACGGACGAACGCCTGCGCGTCCACCCGGGCGCCGGAACCGATCGTCGAACCGCCGAGAACGGTTGCGCTGGGGTCGACCTGCGCACCCGTCAGGATGAGCCGGTCCAGGTCGTGCGCCTGGGCCTTCGGTAACGCGGCGGTCGGTGCGACGCCGGCCACCAGGTCGGCGGATCCCTGCACGTACGCCATCGGGGTACCCAGGTCGAGCCAGTAACCGGCATCGACGTGGCCGACGACCGTGGCCCCGGCGCCAAGCAGGGCCGGAAAGGTGTCCCGCTCGACCGAGACCGGTACGCCCCGCTGAATATCGGCGATCACCTCCCGGCGGAACACGTAGCAGCCCGCGTTGATCTGATCCGTCGGGGGCGCGTCGGTCTTCTCCAGGAACCCGAGCACCCGACCCTCGTCGTCGGTCGGCACGCAACCGAAGGCGCGCGGATCCGGCACCCGCACGAGGTGCAGGGTGACGTCGGCCCGGCGCTCGATGTGGGTCTGCAGCAGCGCTCGGAGATCGACGCCGGACAGCACATCGCCGTTGAAGACCATCGCGTGGTCATGGCGCAACCGGTCGTAGACGTTGCGAATCCCTCCGCCGGTCCCCAGTGGCTCGTCCTCGACGACGTATTCCAGGTCGAGACCGAAGTCGGAACCGTCGCCGAAGTAGTCCTCGAACGTCTCTGCCCGGTAGGACGTGCCCAGCACCACGTGCCGGATGCCGGCCTCGCGAATACGGGACAGCAGATGCTCCAGATACGGAACTCCGGCCGTCGGTAGCATGGGCTTGGCCGCGGACAGGGTGAGCGGGCGGAGCCGGGTACCTTTCCCACCGACCAGGACCACCGCGTCGATCTCGAGGGCCGGGCCCGACACCTGATCGGTCACCACGATCCGCTCCATCCGTTGTTCGTGGATCTGTCCCCCGCACCCCGGATCACCCCGAGGATCTCGTCCCGCAGGGCCGACATCCGTTCCTTGTCTTCCGCTTCCACATTGAGTCGGAGCAGCGGCTCGGTATTGCTCGGGCGGACGTTGAACCAGGCCCCCTGGTCGAGGCTCACGGTCAGACCATCGAGTGAATCAACCTCGGCGCCGCGCTTCTGCGCCCAGTCACGGATGGCCGCCAGGCAGGGCCGGACATCGGCGACCGTCGAATTGATCTCACCGGAGGCGACGTACCGCTGGTATTGGCCGGTCAGCTCCGACAGTGGTGAATCCGAGCGGCCGAGCGCGGCCAACACGTGCAGCGCCGCCAGCATCCCGCTGTCCGCCCCGTAGAAGTCGGCGAAGTAGTAGTGCGCGGAGTGTTCGCCACCGAACAGTGCTCCCGTGCGGGCCATCTCGGCCTTGATGAAGGAATGCCCCACTCGGGTACGAACGGGCCGTCCACCGTGCTCGCCCACGATCTGCGGAACCGCGGCGGAGGAGATCAGGTTGTACAGCACGGTCGACCCGGGTCGCCGCGCGAGCTCCCGAACCGCCACCAACGCGGTGATCGCGCTCGGGGACACCGGCTCGCCACGTTCGTCGACGACGAAGCAACGGTCCGCATCGCCGTCGAAGGCCAGACCGATGTCGGCCCCGGTGGCTCGCACCCGCGCCTGCAGATCGACCAGATTGGCCGGGTCCAACGGGTTCGCCTCGTGATTGGGGAAGGTTCCGTCCAACTCGAAGTACAGCGGATCGAGGATGAACGGCAGCCGGGCGAAGATCGGTGGAACGGTGTGGCCGGCCATTCCGTTGCCCGCGTCGACCACGACGCGTAGCGGCCGGACCCCGGACAGGTCCACCAGATCGAGGAGATAGTCGGCATACTCGGTGACCATCGGCCGGTCCGGCACTGCCCACGGGGCGACGGTCGGCGGCGCCGGTCGTCGTTCGTCGAGCAGCGCGACGGCCGCATCGCGAATCGTCGCCAGCCCGGTGTCCAGGCTGATCGGCTTGGCCCCGGCCAGGCACATCTTCACCCCGTTGTACGTGGCGGGATTGTGCGACGCGGTGAACATCGCCCCCGGCATGTCGAGCAGGCCGGACGCCAGGTACAGCATGTCGGTGGAGGCGAGGCCGATGAATTCGACGTCCAACCCCGCCGAGCGCACGCCCGAAGCGAACGCGGCCCCGAGTTCGGGTGACGAATCACGCATGTCGTGCCCGACGACGATGCAACCGGCCCGATGCGGGGGCGCAGCCACCAGGCCGGCAAAGGCATGGCCGAGGGCGAACGCGCCGGCCGCCGTCAGCTGGGTGCCGACCAGGCCACGCACGTCATAGGCCTTCACGGTGGACGCCAGCAGCTCGCCGGGCGTGGGGCCGGCCGTGGTCCCGTCGTCGACGGAATTCGAGGTCAAGGCATTTGAGGTCATTGTCATGCGGCCGAACCATCCTTTGCGAATCATTGATGCACTCGCCGCCACAATGCGGGCATCCATTGGCCCGAAAGAGCCACTAATACCATCTTCGAGAATATCTGAAACTCGTTCCGACAGAATCGGAACGGGCTGTGAAGATCATCACCGGCAATGGACGGCAGGCCGACCCCGACCGGAGTCGGCAGGGGCCTACGAGCCGTCCCACCCGGACCAGGTCCTGATTGCCCGGAACACCTGCGGAAACTGCGGACCGAGGTCGAAGGTGTCCTGCGTTCCGGGTCCGATATTCCAGAATCCGAAACCCGCGGATCCGTCGGACATTGCCATGGCCACGGATGTCCAGAACTGCTCGGCCCGCGCATCGTCGCCGATCAAGGCGTTCGCTCCCCACTCCTCCACGAGCCAGGGACGTCCGGCCGCCGTGGCCGCCTCCGCGACCTGCGGCATAGTCACTCGCAGATCCTGCGAGCTGTACAGATGAATGGTGAACACGTCGTTGTGCGGCAGTGCCATGATCGATCGCCAATCGATTCCCGAATCCCAGTCCAGGTAGAGCAGGCCACCGGTCGTCAACAATTGAGCGGGTGCACGATCGCGCCAGAATTGCTCGACATTTCGGTAGAAATCGACGAGCTGTTCGGTTGTCGTCCCGACCACGTTGTCGGTGCCGTTGATCGCCGCCGGTTCGCCAGCAAAGGCGACGAGCGCGATCGTCCGATCGGCGCCGTATCGCGCGCCCGTGCGGGTGTTGATGCGGTCCACCACGAATGCCAGGAACGGCGTCCAGTCCGTGGTGTACGGATTGCTCCCGGTACGAACGAGGAGATTGCGATAGGTCGAAAGATCAAGCAGCACGACGACTCCGCTGTCGTGCGCCACCGCGATCAACTGGTCGACCCGCCGCCACGCCGCCTCGTCGTAGGCGTCCGCCGGGCCGGGATCGGGCCGGTCCAGAAAGTCGGTGATCCGAACCGTGTTCAGCCCGAGGTCCCGGATCCGCTGCACGGAAACGACCGGATCGTCGAGCCCGCCGTAGACGGTGCCGGCCCTCATCGGCCAACGCTCGCCGTCCCTGAACAGGCCGTCCGGCCCCGCGACCACTGTCGCCACATCCGGTGGCCGCGCCGCGGCGACCAGGGCCGTCCCGCCCAGGGCGCCCAGCAGGATGACCAGGAGCAGCCCGCGGATCCGGCGTCCCCCGGGACGCCGTACCGCGGATCCGACGATTTCGTCAGGCTCGGTCAACTAGGACAGCGCGCCGACGAGCTCGGCCGGTTCGTCGGCCGGACGCGTCGTGCCCGAGTTGGCCGCGAGCCCGTGCGAGGTCTTCTCCCAGTAGGACGGGTTGACGATCAGTTGGTACGTCGCCTTCGCCGCAGCGACGCTCATCATCAGCCAGTACAACGGGACCAGCAGCGCCGCCATCAGCAGATCCGGTCGCTTGAGTTCGCTGATCGTCAGCATGCCCATGTAGATGACCGCTGCGTTGCCGAACACGAAGCAGGCCAACGCCAAGTAGTACGTCTGGGCGGGAAAGAGCTCGGCGACCCACGCCGGCTGCTGGACCGCCCACAGCACGGCCAGCGCCCAGAAGATCGGGTTAATAAGGGCCGTCAACGGCGTTCCGAGGACGAACAGGTGCAACCCGAGGGCCCCGCGCCAGCCGAGTTCCCGGTGCACCGTCACCGGTTCGCGCATGTGCACCAACCAGGTCTGCAAGTACCCCTTGTACCAACGGCTCCGTTGCTTGATCCAGTTCACGAAGTCGGAGTTGGCCTCCTCGTCGGTCACCGAATCGAGCACGCCCACCCGGTACCCCAGACGCGCCAGCCGGATGCCGAGGTCCGCGTCCTCGGTCACGTTGTACGCGTCCCAGGCGCCGATGGACCGCAACATTCCGGCGCGGAAGTGATTGCTGGTCCCGCCCAACGGGATCGGTGCGTCGACGGAGACCAGCCCGGGCAGCAGAAAGCGGAACCAGTTCCCGTACTCGACCGTGAAGAATCGCGTGATCAGGTTCTGCCGCGAGTTGAAGTAGCCCAGCCGTGCCTGCACGCAGGCATAGCCGGCACCGAGCCGGCCCAGCGCGACCACCGCGCGGCGCAACTGCAGCGGCTCGGGCTTATCCTCCGCGTCGTAGATCGTGACGAACTCTCCCCGCGCGGTCTGCAGACCGTAGTTGCAGGCCTTCGGCTTGGTCCTGGGCTCGGCCGCGGGAACCAGCACGATCCGGACGGGCGACCCCGCCACCGTCTGCCGAGCGACCCGAATCGTCTCGACGTCATCCTCCTCCAGCAGGAGCCGGATATCGAGCTTGTCGACGGGATAGTCGATCTCCGCCATGGACTCGATCACGGTCGCGATCACCTCGGGCTCCCGGTACGCCGGCACCAGCACCGTGTAGACCGGCAGCTCCGCGTCCGGGATCGAGCGAGCCTCCTCGTCGGTGACCCGCACCAGGTCCGTGCCGGACAGTCCGGCCTTCACCAGCACCACCCGGTAGATCACGGCCGCGGTGTACACGACGGTCGCCACCCCGACGGCGATCTGCATCAGCAGACTCAGGTTGATCAGGGCGCCGACCACGATCAGCAGGACCGCGACGATCAGGCCCGCCTTCTGCCCGGTACTGACCACGTGATGGGCGGACATCCGAGGCGCGGCCTGCTTGAGGCCGGAGATGCTTTGCTCCAGCATCTCCCGCTCCTCCTCCGGCGACACCACAATATCGGACCAGGAATTGCAGTCCGATTTGTCGGACTCGTTCCGGCCGACGCCGGGTCGGTCGATGACACTCACGTCAGTACTCCTGTCTGGGCAAGGAGGGCGCTCGCACCGAACACCGCACCGGTGGCGACCAGGATCGGCAGCCCCGGCACGACGGCCGGAAGAAACTGCTGGTGCATCGCCAGGTCCGTCGCGCGGTCCCGCCCGGTGCCCCGCAGCCATCGCGCGAAGACCAGCGCCGCGACCACGACATACGCCCAGGCCATCACCTCACCGGGAACCGACAGACCCGCGACCGGGAGCAGGCTCAGCATCGGGGCGACCAGGGCCAACCGGATCCGCGCGGTCAACCGGGTGCCCAGCAGGATCAGGCAGGCGGCGACCAGGAAGCCGTTGGCAGCAAAGATCATCCGGGCGTCCAGCGGCGTATCGAACCGGAACAGCGGGTCCACGCCGAACGTCAACCACACGGCCGGAACACCGAACACGATGGCCAGGATGGAATCGACCTGCCGGTCATGGACCGGCGGCTCGTCCGGCGCGGGGGCAGCCCTCGTCACGACCAGGGTGATCGCGGCGACGACGACCGCGCTCAGCGTGATCGCGGCCATGGGATCGTTCCGACCGAAGACCGCAACGGCGTTGGTCACCAGCGCCGGGAACGCGATCAAGGTCACCACGGCCGGCCCGCACAGCCGGGCGGCGAACCACGCGGCGGAGGGCGTCGGCCACCGCCGGCGCGGCGGGGTCGGCGCGGCCACGACTTCGAGCGGATCGGCGCGCCACCGGAACACCCAGCCGGCGGTGAACAGATAGCGGAGGACGAACACCACCCCCAACACCACGACATTCGCCGGCACGGTAGGCATGTCGAGAGCCTCGACGGCCACCGCAAGCAGTCCGAGCTGCACGGGCAGCAGGACGAGATTCAGCACCCAGAACCGGGCGAGCCCGGCGAAGAACCCGCGGCCGGAGTCGTGGAACACGAGCCGTTCCAGCAGGATGAAGTTCCAGAGGATCGCCACCTGGGTGGCCAGCACCGAACCGAGCAGGTACGGCACCGACCACACCGACGACAACAACCACAATGCAGCGGTATTGACCGCCACCCCGCTGCCGCCGACCAGCAGGAACTTGACCAGTTGCGCCAGCCTGGGGCCACCGACACCCAGCCGCAAGCTGATCAGGCGGCGCAGGTAGATGAAGCCCTCGCGCATCGACGCCTTGCTCTGGCCGTCGTGCCGGGGCTGGAACTCGTACGGCACGCCGACGACGCCGGCCGTGCCGCCCCGGGCCAGGATCTCAAGGAAGATCTTGAATCCGGAGGGGCGCAGGCGATTCAGGTCAACGGCGTCCAGACGGACCGCGAAAAAGC
>DASTGF010000076.1:0-18341 GCA_035719255.1 Microlunatus sp.
ACTGCGCTGCCGAGGGCGTGCCCTACACCCAGACCAGCCTCTGGTCGGCCTATCGCAGCGTGATCAGCTACCTCAACACCGTCGGGCTCAAGGGCAAGGACCCCTTCCTCTGCCCACTCGTCGCCCAACGGCGAGCCATCTGAGACCGAGCTGTCAGGTCCCACCCCGGCCGGCCGGACAGTCGTCGAGCGCCCCGGCCGCGTCGATGCCCCCACCCGCCGACCTCCCCAACCCGCCGAACCGACCCGGACCACCGGGACGACTCTCGAAGGAGAACCACGAATGGCAAGAACGACATCCGCGCGCAACACGGTCCTGCGATCGGTCCACGACCTGGGCCTGGCCGCCTGGTTCGGAGGCTCCCTGATGGGTGCGGTCGGCCTCAACGGTGCCGCGGCCGGAGCCTCGGAGCCGAGCGAACGGCTGCGGCTGGCTGCGAACGGGTGGGCCCTCTGGGCGCCGTGGCAGATCGGCGCCATCGCGGCGCACACGGTCGGTGGGGTCGGGCTGATCATGGCCAACCGGGCCCGGCTGGAGCATCAGAGCGGGGCGCGCGTCAACATGCTGGCCAAGTCTGCGATCACCATCGCCGCCGCCGGCGCCGCTGCGTACGCCGGCTACCTCGGTTCACAGGTCAAAGCGGAAGAGGATCAGGCCACCATCGGTGTGACCGAACCAGCGCCGCAGGCCAGCACTAGGCTCGCCTCGGCGCAACGTCAGCTGAAGATCATCCAGTGGGCGATCCCGGCGCTCACCGGCCTCGCGGTCATCCTCGGCGCTCAGCAAGGCGAACAGCAACGCGGCCCTGTGACCCTGCTCGACAAGATCCGCCGCTGACCCCACCACCCCCTGGCCCGCTGGACATAGCGGTGTTTACACCGTAAACTCAGCAATGCTGCTTAACACAGCCAGCCCGGGGTCGAAGCTTCGGAGATCATTCCTTCCCTTCGACCAGCGCACTCGCTGCCACCAGGTTCTTTTCGGGAGTGACCGACCCGTCTGGTCCCCCAAAGAACACCAATTTCTTCGGCGCCCGCTTCTTCGGCGTCCCCTGCCGAGGCCTTCACAACCCGACGGGGTCTGATTCGCCCTGGGCAACTCTCGAGCCGGTCCACCGCTTCCGCGTTCCGGCGACATCCAACACAAGGGGAAAGACCATGATCAGTTCCAACGACGTGCAGAACCTGCTCGGCCGGGGCGGCATCGTCACCGATGCCGACGGCAGCAAGATCGGCAAGGTCGGTCAGGTCTACCTGGACAACCAGACGGGTGACCCGCAGTGGGTCACCGTCTCCACCGGCCTGTTCGGCACCTCCGAGTCGTTCGTGCCGTTGACCAGCGCCACCACGAGCGGTAACGACATCCAGGTGCCGTTCACCAAGGACGTCGTCCACAACGCACCGCGGATCGACGCCGACGCAGAGATCAGCGAAGCCGAAGAGGCTGAGCTGTTTCGGTACTACGACATCCCGACCGCGGACAGCACCCCGCGCACGACCGACGCGGACAAGAGCACCGCGAACGGCGGCAACAGCCTGCGGCGTGACCGGGCCGGTGACGCTGATGTTGTGGGCCAAGACACGTCCGGTCCCACCACCGACAACGCGATGACCCGCTCCGAGGAGCAGTTGTTCGTCGGCACCCAGAACGTGGAGACCGGCAAGGCCAGGCTGCGCAAGTACATCGTTACCGAGAACGTCACCCAGACCGTCCCGGTCTCTCACGAGGAGGTCCGGATCGAACGCGAGCCGATCACCGACGCCAACGTCGGCGACGCCGTCGCCGGTGGCGACCTGACTGAGGAAGAGCACGAAGTCACCCTGTCCGCGGAGCAGGTCGTGGTGAACAAGGAGACCGTTCCGGTCGAGCGAGTCCGGCTCGACACCGACACCGTCACCGAGGACCAGACCCTCACCGAGGAAGTCCGCAAAGAGCAGATCGACACCGACCAGGGTGCCGATGGTGACCGCCGCCCTCGATGAGCAGCAGACAGACCAACCGCCGGTCGGCGCTCCTGCCGGTGAACACCGCCAGGAATCAGGCACGCCATGAACGTCGACAAGGCGCGGATCATCGATCTGCTGACGTCCCAGGGCGACCACGCCAAGGCCGAACGGGCGCAGGCTGAGCTGCCCGGCACGGTCGACACCGACCAGTACGCCGGTCTGCTCGATCAGCTCGGCGTCAACATCGCCCACCTGACGGGAAAGCTTCCCGGCGGCATGGGCGACAAGCTCGGCGCACTCGGTCTCGGACTTCACCCGGCGGGCTCCGCCTGAACCGGCTCACATCTCATGCCGGCGCGATCGGGCAACCAGCATCAACCACAGCACACGAAGGGATACGCAATGACCAACCCATCTGGATGGACCAACAACCCGAACGGGGGATCGCCCTCGACCACCACCGTGGCCAAGGAGCAGGCCTCCGACGTCAAGGACACCGCAGTCGACGCGGGTAAGCACGTCGCTGCCACCGCAAAGGACGAGGTCGCGAACGTCGCGGCCGAGACCAAGCAGCAGGCCAAGTCCTTGTTGAGCTCGGTCACCGACGAGGTCCAGACCCAGGCCAGCAGCCAGCAGCAGAAGATCGCTGCCGCGGTGCATGGCCTGTCAAAGGAGCTGGGCGGGATGGCTTCGGGTTCGGCCGGATCCGGTCCGATGACCGACCTGGCACATCAGGCGTCCCGCAAGGGCGGCGAGATCGCGCACTGGCTGGAGGACAAGGAACCGCGCGATGTGCTCACTGAGGTCACCGCGTACGCGCGGCGCCGGCCCGTCACGTTCCTGGTGATCTGTGGTCTGGCCGGCGTGCTGGCCGGCCGGGTGACCCGCGGAGCGGTGGCAGCCAATACCAGCCTCGACTCCAACGACTCCGACCACACGACCACCCGCGCCCTGACCACCTACCAGGTGCCAGCCGAGCAGCGGGCGCCCGTCTCTTTAGTAGACAAGTCCCCGACGAGCTATGAGGACAACCGAGCCGGCGCGATCGGCTACGTGTCTCCCGCGTTGACCGAGGCTCGTAGCGAATCGGATCTGATGCGATGAGTGAGCAATCGAGGGTCGCGGCTACAGCCGTTGGCCCGATCGCCGAGCCGGCGCGGGACCTCAACGGGAAGCGGTCCGTGCTGGAGTCCGACGACGGCCGCAGCATCGGAGCCCTGCTGAGCGACGTCACCAGCAACGTGTCGACGTTGATGCAGCAAGAGTTGGCCCTGGCCAAGGCCGAGCTGCGCCAGACCGGCACTCGAGCGGGCAAGGGCGCCGGACTGTTCGCCGGCGCCGCCGCGGCCGCACTGCTGTTCCTGGTCTTCCTCTCCGTCAGCGCCTGGTGGGGTCTGGGCCAGTTCATCGGCAACCAGTGGTCGGGGCTGATCGTCGCCGTCGTGTGGGCGATCGTCGCCGGCATCTTGGCGCTGGTGGGCAAGAAGGAACTCGAGAGGATCCGCGGCCTAGCACAGACCGCCGAGACGTTGAGCAAGGTACCGAACGCCGTGAAGGGCCATGAAGAGGAGAACCGATGACCACCAGCAATGATCCCGACCAGATCCGCGCCGACATCGAGCGCACCCGCGCCGAGCTGAGCTACAACGTCGACTCGCTGACCGACACCGCCAACCCGAAGAACATCGCCAACCGACAGGTCGACAAGGTCAAGGATGCTGCTCGCGGCGTCCGCGATCGAGTGATGGGCTCGCCGGACGACCCGTACGACACAGGCGCCGTCGGCGACGCCCGGAGCGCGGTCCAGGACCGTGCGTCCGCCGTTGGCGACGCCGTGTCGGATGCACCCGGTCAGCTCAAGCAGAAGACCAGGGGCAACCCGCTGGCCGCCGGCCTGATCGCTTTCGGTGCCGGGTTGCTGATCTCGTCGCTGATCCCGTCCTCCCAGAAGGAGCAGCGAGCAGTCGCGGAGCTCCAGCAGAATCTGGAACCGCTGAAGGAGAAGGCGGCCGACGCGGCCAAGGAGATCGCCGGCAACCTGCAGGAGCCTGCTCAGCAGGCGGCCGACCAGGTCAAGAACACCGCGACCAACGCCATCCAGAACGTCAAGGACGAGGGCGCCGCCGCGAAGGACCAGGTCCAGGGTCAGGCCCAACACGCCAAGGACACCGTCCAGCGCGAGAACGCCCGCAGCTAGCCGACCGCGTCCCTGCGGCCGATCAACGCAACACCAGAAGCCAGACGATGGCATCGACCCACCGCCCGGGTACCCACACCGATATGTGATCGGGTGCCCGGCGGTGACGCCGAGAATCCGCCGACATCCCCGCCAAGGGGCTGGCGGCACGTCGTCCGACGGGGTGGAAGGAAGTCGGCTCCGATCAGGTCCCGCTCCCCAGGCGCCATGACCTCGGCCCTCCTACCGCCATCAACACCGCCTCGGACCAGGACGAGGATCGCGGCTTCGTCAAGGAGCGGCTGCTCGCCGTGGCCATGACGCTCGCCGCCATCGTGTTCATGGTGATCATGCTCGGCCCGGTCGCCGTCGTACCTCCCACCGCTCGAGCACCTCGTCGACGACGGTCCGCTCCGTTGGGTCTTGCAGGCCGGCCGCTGGCTGGCCCTCGTTCTCCTTGTCACAGCGGCCCTGGCCGTGCTCTACCGACTGCCGCCGGACCGTCATGCCGGTGGCGTTCGTCGCCACCGTCCTGAGCACAGTCAATCCTCGGCGACCAACCCGTCAGCGAGCCCGTCAGCGAGCCCGCCAGCGCCTAACCAGATCACGCGAATCCCCGCATGTCGGAAGGAATCGATCCAGGAAGGCGACCCCCGGACCTAAGGACGCGCAAGGGTCCGCGTCTGAACCGCCACCGACCGTGTCCCGCCGCGACGATTCATCGAGAGGATGGGGCCCAGTAATGGAACGAGAGGGCAAGGGCACCACCGCGGCCGGTCGGCCGAGGAAGGTCCTGGATCGCGGCGTGATCGTCGAAGCCGCCATCCGCTCCATCGACGCAAGCGGCACACAGGGCCTCACCATGCGGGGCCTGGGCCAGCAGCTGGGCGTCGAAGCGATGGCGTTGTATCGATACGTCACCAGCCGCGAAGACCTGCTCGAAGCGGTGGTCGCGACCCTGCTCGACGGGCTCCCGACACACTTGGACAAGGACCTCGTCACAACCTGGCAGGACTACCTGCAAGCCCTCGCGCAAGCCGTGCGACAGATCGCCGTCGAGCACCCGGCCGCCTTCCCGCTCGTCGCCACCCGCCATCCCGCCGCACCCTGGTTGCGGCCACCCCTACGAAGCCTCGAGCTCGTCGAAGAGTTTCTCACCACCCTTGGCGGTTACGGATTCACCGACCGCCAAGTCGTCGGGACCTACCGTGCCTTCAGCAGCTTCCTGCTCGGCGCCCTCCTCCTCGAATCGGCCGGCCGAGGCGCCGACACCTCACCAGTCGACGAGCCCCTGGACGAAGGTCAGTCATCACGTCCGAGCGCCGACGCTCAAGTCGACCTGAGCAACAGCCCCACCATCACGCGTCTGCGGTCTCTCCTGAGCGAGGATCGCAGCGGCCAGGAATTCGAAAGCTCTCTCACCGGTTTGATCGACCGTCTCGAAATGACGCTCTCCACCTGACCTCCGCACTGCCTCGCACGTCGGGGCCGTGACGCCCTGATAGCCGCCAAACGGGCCTCGTGGGTCATCGCGCGGGCCAGTTCCGCGGGCGTTTCGAGCTGCCACTCAGGCAGCATCCCAGTATCGATTACCCATCCGGCGATGCGGCGCAGTGTGCATTGGTGTGCGTTGGTGCTGGGACTGCCGTTGCAGCACACCGAACGCCTGATTTGACATCGCCCGCAACCGCGAGGATCTCGACCCAGAAGCTGCCCGATCAGCTCTGCCGGCATCTGGTTCACACCCTGACGGCCAGCAGATCTGACAAACGCAAATCGGATCCCAGCCGACACCAGCGAGCGCGGCCGTCCCTCCAGCACTCGCTTATCCGCTTCACTGCCCCGCGAGGGTTCGTGTCCTCGCTCGCTGCGAGCCGGTCCTCGCCTGCGGCATCGTGACCGGTCCGACCCCGACGATGCGGAACGAGCGGCCTGCACCACCCTCAGGCGCGGCCGCGCGTGCGGCATGACCGAGCGGGGGTTCTTGCATGCGGGGTGGTCAAGATGCGACCTACGTGGGCAGGTCACTGACATCGCCGGTGTCCACCAACTCGTCTGCAATGACGCGGACCTTCCGGTTGCTGTTCTGGCTGGCCCGGCTCAGCGTCAGGAACGCGTGTGCCTCGCTGACCTTTCGGGTCGCCATGACGATGCCGATTGCCGCCCCGATCCTGCGCGAGGTGTGTAGCGCCTCCTGCAGCTGCTCGGCGTGCTTCTGGCTGATCAGGCCCTCGGCCTGAAGTTCGAGGATCATGGCCCGGTCGACGTCGACATGTGCTTCCAGGTCATCGATCCTGCGGCGGTCGTCAGCAGAAAGCTCATCGCTGGAATCAGCCCGGCGGTCTGCCGCGTCTGCGCGCCCCTCCAGGACCTCGGCCCGATGGTTGGCCTCATCAGCGCGGCCGAGAAGCGAGTCGATGTCAGCTCGACCGGCAGCCAGTCGCTCTCGCAGCTCGTCGATCTGTGTCTGCAACTGGGCCTCGCGATCTGGTCGCGCGTCGTTCATGAGCCACATTATGGCGCGCCGACGTGCCCTGAACATGCCTCGAGCGGCGGTGCCGACGGTCTACTACGGGTACCGCCGGTCCCCGGGCCAGGTCGGGGTCCGGAGTCCGGAGACAGGGCTTCATGATGGTGCTCCGAGCACACCGCCAGCCGCCCGGGGCACCAGGCGGCCGGCAAAACGACGCCGTCCGGCCGGTCGAGAAGGATGTTTGACGTACGTTGGTCGAGGTCGCTGGGAGGAACCATGAATCAACACCTCGAATCCACTGAGGAAGTCGCCAGAGCGATGGAGGTCCGCTCGCGGGCGGATGCCCTCCGCTGGTTCACCGATTGGCTCCAACGTCGGGACGAGATCAGTGATGACATCACCAATGAGGAGCTCGCTGAGAGGCTGGAGAGCCTGGCTGCCGAGCTTCGCAGCGAAGCGATCGATGCCTCCGGCGTGCGCAGCTCCGGACTCGCACTTGCAGCAAATTTTGTCAACGACTCGGCGGACGACGTTAGACGAGGCGACAACGCAACGACGCCGGACCAACCCAGCACCACCTAGCTGGTCGGGCGAAACGAACTGCGGTGAAGGGCCGGACCCCCGGCGGGCACCACAGGTGCGCCGCCCTGGTACACAACAGTCATGAGGGCGGACCGCTCGCGCCCAGCTTGGGCCGTTCCAGGTGATCTGAGCGTCTTCCCACCACTGGCGGTTTCCGGCGCGGGGAACCGGGGAACGCAGTGCTATTTGTCCGATGGACGGAGGCGGACGTTCCAGACTCTCAGCCTTCTCAACCGGCCTGAAAGCTGCGAGCTCGCCAGCGGACTACAGCTTCAAGCCTTCGCCACGAGATTGTCACGCCGAGCCAATCAGGAAGCCGAGTCCCACGGAAGCGGCAGCGGCCGGTTCGTGGCGCTATTACGTTGGTTTGCTCACCGTCACTCGGTGCTCAGGCTTCATGCGCGTGGTGCTGTTCGGACTTGGTTGCCTTGGTCAGTGCCTTTTCGACCTCAGTGACCCAACGCTCCTCCAGCAAGACGACGATTCCCGAACTCCCTGGTGGGAGGGTTCGCTCGATATCAGCCTTGACCTGGTGCTTCTCGAGCTGCTTCACGGTCGCGCCCGCCCCCGCACCAATCCCCGCTCCGACCACAGCCGATGCCAGCAACGCTGGAGGAAAGATCAGGCCAACGAGGGCGCCGGCTACTCCGCCAACCGCTGCCCCTGCGCCCACGCTGTGAGCGTTGTCTTTGATATGGACCTTGCCGTCGTCGGCTCGGCTGACGAGCACCAGGGCCTCGACCGAAACGATCTTGTCCTTGTCAAGCTGCTTGACAGCGTCCCAATCTTGTTCGGCCGCTGCTGGATCGTCGTAGGCAGCGATGTACAGGTCGAGTGGTGCTTCAGCCATCTGCCATCTCCTTGCCACTGTGAAGTACACCGAACACTACTCGTGGTGATCCTCGGCCGCATGGTGGCCCTGCTCAACAGCCTCAGGGCCAAGAAGTCTTTGGTGCGAACAAACCGAACTCTCCCGCGTGTCCAACAACGTGCCAGAAGCCGCCCGACGAGCGATGACAGCAGGCGTGAATCCAGCGTCTTGCGAGGGCGGTTGTTGAGGCTGGCTGCGATGCGGGCGAGATCGTCGGCTGATGTGTCGATAGGTCGGTGCTTTCCTGCAGGTACGCAACGTGGCCGCAACCTGCTGCAGCGACCACCACTCCCGCCAGCCAGACACCGACCCGGGCGGCCAGCCGCCAGCGGGCCAGTTTCCGCGCCTTGGGGGCGCCGCGCCTTCTCGTCGGTACGTTGATGAGCCCGCGAGGCCAGGTACCCGTCCCGGCCGCCGTTGGCTGCCACTTCTCGAGGCACCGTGGAGACCGCCTTGGCGAGCCGGGCAGCGATCGCGGTGGATGAGTCACCGACCTGCAAGCCCAGGTCGCGATGCGCATCAGTCGAGTACTCCTTGGTCATCGACCGGGCTGAGAGCGGCGGCGGCATCCTCGTCGCCCCATCCAGGTCGCCCTGATCGTCGGCTCGGTGGGTCGCCGTCCGACGAGCTCTCGTCGGGAAGACAGCACGGTCCGACAGGGTCGGTCCCGCCGATAGAGGTTGGTCCGTCTGCTTCGAGGAAGTCCGGCGGTACCGGCCGCCCATCAATCTCGAAGCGAGGACCGCCCCGCATCCCGCTCCGATTTCGCCGGATTCGCACACGCGAAACACGCTGAATCTGGTCTTGGCATGTTCAGCCGGAAAGGTCGTCTGATAACCGTGCTTTCTCGGCATATCCGAAGAGCAGGCCGTCCGAGCGGCACACGGTCACGATGGATTCCTCGTCGACCAGTTCGCCGTGTTGTGGATCGTGACGACTTGATCAGAACACCGTGCTGAGGGTGACCGATGGCTGCAGTCGCGACCTTGTCAGTCGGTGTTCTTGAGTTTGGCGATGTCCCCGTCGGTACGGTTTCGGTGGATCTTCATCTCGGCCAGTTCGATTCGATCGGTGTATGACGTGTTGGTCAGCCGGGGTGATGCGGCGACGAGGTCTTCTTGGATGCGCTCAAGCCTGCGCGATCGGGGATCGGGAAGATCAAGTCGCTCCCGTGAACGTCCACGCCAACCCGGTCTGCGCCGGCGGGACCCCTTTGAGGTTCGCGACGTCGGTGATCAAATCCGGCAACGGTTGGTGTGCGCTCCACAGTTCTGTGTCAGCGGTAGCCTGACAGGATGACGGGCAAACCCGGCGACTCTGATCGGACAGAGGATCGGGATCTGCCAGGACCTGATCAGGGCCGCAGTCGAGGGGTCCCCGCTACCCTGCGGTTGATCGTCGCGGCCGTCGTCGGAATGGTCGTCGGCGTGACCCTGGCCCTTCTCAGCGACTGGCGGTACGGAATCCTGGTTGGCTGGATGTCGGCAACCCTGCTCTTCCTTACCTGGATGTGGTCCACGCTCGCACCGATGGACGCCGCGCGGACCGCCGACCATGCGGTGCGCGACAATCCGAACCATGCCACCACCGATCTTGCCGTTCTGGCGGCGTGTCTGGCGAGTGTGGTCGCGGTCGGTTTCTTGCTGGCCGGCAGTGCGGGCGGCCCAGATCAAGAGCTGGTCGCGGGCCTCAGCGTCAGCAGCGTCTTGCTTGCTTGGGCAACGGTGCACACGATCTTCGCCACCAGATACGCCCGTCTCTACTACACCGGCCACGACGGCGGAGTCGACTTCAACGAGATCGAGCCGCCGCAGTACACGGATTTCGCCTATCTCGCTTTCACGATCGGCATGACCTTCCAAGTTTCCGACACCGACCTCCAAACCAAGGAGATCCGCTCCACCGCGCTCCGCCATGCCCTGCTGTCCTATGTACTCGGGGCGATAGTCTTGGCCACGACGATCAACCTCGTCGCCGGTCTCGCCCGATAGAACGCCAAAGTCCAGGCCCCGATTGGCGCTTGACGGTGGCCGGTCCGCCGAGGACGCCTCTAGCGGCGTCCGCCGGAGTGCCGGTGTACCAGCGGTGCCCCCACACACGACACTCCATGCGACGACGCTCGACCATCGACGCCACCCCCAATGCATGGCACGACCAGCCCATGAGGCAAGGAGGCGCCCCGGGTGCGCTGTCCGACGAGTGTGGCGAGTCCCTGGTCTCGCAGCAGTGCGAGCCAACCCGAGGCTCGGATCCGCAGCCTCTACCAGTGTGGAGGGCGGAATCCGTCCGGTCACCAGGTCAATGAAGGGGCGAGGGTCGAAGCCCGGCATCCCCCGTCCCGATGGGCGCCGACGCTATCCGCGGCCGGCTTCGCCGGTGAGGATGATGTCGATCGTGGTGCGCAGGCTGGTCGTGCCGAGGTCGGCCTGCTGCACCGCGTCGAGCAGGTCGGCGGCCACCAGATGGAGTTTGCGGTTGGCCCGGCTGCTGTGCCACCTCAGCAGCTCGAATGCCGCATCCGGGGTCAGCCGGTAGGCCAACATGAGCGCCCCTTTGGCTTGTTCGATGGTGGCCTGATGCTCCCGTGAGCGTTGCACGGCATCATCGGCGGCGGCGTGCGCGCCCCCGCTCCGCAGCTCGGTGACGTCCATGACGAACCCGCGCAAGCACCGGCGTGCTGGACTCGGGCCGGCGGCCACCTCGCGCGGGTTGGCGCAGACGGTGGTGGAGTCGCCAATGACGATCACCGAGAGGATCAGTCCGGCGCAGGTGCGGATTCGGTGCGACCAGCTGAATGGGCCATCGGCGGTGCAGGCTCGACGATAGGACTCCTCCACCAGCGCCCGTTCCGATTCAGGGACGTGACCCAATATCGCTTCCCACGACGGGGTGAAGGTCTCCGGGGTGTGGCCGAACATGTCGTACAGCGACCGCGACCATCGCCACCGATCGGTATCGGGATCGACAACGAACTGGCCGATCCCTTCCCGTTGCGACGCCACAAAGTACTGCAGCATCGCATCATCTGGGTGCCCCTCACTCACATTCCCATCTGTAGCACAACGATCATGCGCCGGGTGCCGTTCAGCGGTTGCTTCGCGCGATCCTGGGTATCCGACCGGCGGATCTGCGGCGGCGGTGGGCGTGGTGGATCTGAGCAGGTTCTGGCCGTCGAGCACGGCCAGGACTCAGCACCTCGCTCGCAGTCACCGGGACGTCGAGAACAACACCGGCAGGCAGCCACGGCGGCCGGGTGAGCGAGCCCTACCGTCGCAGGGAGCGGTCGACAGGTCGCGGATGCTGTCCGGCCGGGCCCACTCGGCACCAGACTCCCTGGACCGCTCGCTTCAGCGGCGCCGAAGCAGGCCGTGTTTGAGCGCCGGATTATTCCGGGCACCGGGATGGCGGTCCGGATAGGTTGGTCGACGTGGCGTGCGCACATTTCGGCGGAGGCACGTGGCACGGGGAGCGGGCAGGCGTGAACGAGGTTGAGGCGCAGCAGCGGAAGTATGTCGACTGGCTGGTGAAGGAGTCGATGCTCAGCGACGCCAGCGCGGCCGCCGGGCAGCTTTCGGCCGTGGGCGGCATGATGCAGAACCCGTTCGGAAAGCCGGACCCGGAGCGCGCCGTCGCGAAGGCTCCAGTCTGGTTCACGACGTATCCGGCGTCGATGATCACCAAGCCGGGCGAGTCCTTCCTGGCGACGTTGAGCGATGATGCCCTGTGGACGGCCTTCGAGACTCTCGGGATTGCCGCGGTACACACCGGTCCGGTGAAGCGCGCCGGCGGGATCTCCGGATGGGATGCGACTCCCAGCGTTGACGGGCAGTTCGACCGGATCAGCACGCACATCGACGAGACGTTCGGGACCGAACAGGAGTTTCGACGGATGTGCGACGTCGCGGCAACCCACGGTGGCATCGTGATCGATGACATCGTCCCCGGCCACACGGGCAAAGGTGCCGATTTTCGCCTGGCCGAGATGAACGTCGGCGACTACCCGGGCATCTACCACATGGTGGAGATCCCGCCCGAGGACTGGCAACTGCTCCCCGACGTCCCGCCCGGCCAGGACTCGGTCAACCTCGGAGCAGAGACCGAGTCCCGGCTCGAGCAGGCCGGTTACATCGTCGGTCCCCTGCAACGCGTGATCTTTCACGATCCGGGAACCAAGGACACGAACTGGAGCGTGACCGGGCCGGTCACCGGTGCGGATGGCAAACCGCGCCGCTGGGTCTATCTCCACTACTTCAAGGCGGGTCAGCCCTCGATCAACTGGCTGGATCCGACGTTCGCCGGTATGCGACTGGTGGTCGGCGACGCCCTGCACTCCCTCCGGCACCTCGGCGCCGGCGCGCTCAGGCTCGACGCCAACGGCTTCCTCGGTCTCGAGCGGGCCGCCGGGGCCGGCGAGCCGGCCTGGTCGGAGGGTCATCCCCTGTCCGACGCGGTCAACCAGCTCATCGCCAGCATGGTGCGCAAGGTGGGCGGCTTCACGTTCCAGGAGCTGAACCTGGCCATCGAGGACATCAAGCGGACCATGGAGCACGGCGCCGACTTGTCCTATGACTTCGTGAACCGCCCGTCGTACGTCCACGCACTGGCTACGGGCGACGCCGAGTTCCTCCGACTCACCCTCAACGCCGCGCTGGAGCAGGGCGTCCAACCGGTCGGCCTTGTCCACGGTCTCCAGAATCACGACGAGATGACGTACGAGCTCAACCACTTCGCCGTGACGCACGGCAGCGACCGCTTCCGATTCCGAGGAATCGATTGGAGCGGTGACGAACTCGCCCGGCTGATTCGAGCTGAGCTGGTCGGCGAGCTGACCGGCCCCGCCGCACCGTACAACAAGATCTTCACCACGAACGGCATCGCATCCACCCTGGCCACGATCTGCGCCGCCGCCCTGGGCTATCCCGACCTCGTCGAGCTCACACCACAACAGATCGAGGCCATCACCCGTGCGCACCTCCTGCTCGCCATGTTCAACGCCTGGCAACCGGGCGTGTTCGCACTGTCCGGCTGGGACCTGTGCGGAATCCTCACGGCCGACGCCGAGCAGGTCGCGGATCGGATCGCGAGCGGGGACACCCGGTGGGTTCACCGTGCCGCGTACGACCTGATGGACTACCAACCGACCGCGATCGCATCCGCGTCCGGCCTGCCCAGAGGGGTCAGCCTCTACGGTCCGCTCCCGCGCCAGCTCGCCGAAGAGAACTCCTTCGCCTCCCGGCTGCGCAGGATCCTCCAGGTGCGGCGTCGCTCGGGCATCGCCACCGGGCGGCAGCTGGCGGTGCCCGACGTCTCGGATCCGGCCCTGCTCGTCATGGTCCACCGGCTCCCGGATGGCCACACCCAGGCGACGGCATTGAACTTCTCCGATCGAGCGGTCTCGGGCAGGTTCGGGTCGGAGCACTTCGGAGTCGGCGACACGGTGATCGATCTCGTGGCCGATCGGCCGGTCGGCGCCATCGGCACCGATCGAACGATCACCGTGTCACTGGCTCCCCACGCCGGCACCTCGTTGCTGCTCAGCCGTGCGGGACGAAGGCTGCCGGACGGATCACCAGACGAGGCGTCCGACGGAAAGCTGGTCGACCCGCCGATCGCGTCGGCTGCACCCGGAGGGCGACATGAAGACGGCAGTCCTCCATCGGATTCATGATCGGGTGGGCTGGGCGGAGGCCCTCTCCAGTGACCACTCGTCCATGCCACGTCGGCAGGGTTGACCCGCCCGGGACACACGCTCAGGGTTGGCGGTCACGGCCTGCACGGGTGCGGTGGCCCGTTCTCGGGGGTGCTTCATTCGGCCGTCTCCGGGTTGAGGTCGAGGGCCGTCAGGGCGCGGCGGAGAATGTCCTGCGGGGAGCCGTCGATCGTGATGCTGGCGCCGTCCTCGTCGTGGGCGAGCGGCTCGAGGGTGTCCAGCTGCGACTGGAGCATCGTCGAGGGCATGAAGTGCCCGGTTCGGGCATCCAGCCGTGATCCGATCAGGTCCCGGCTGCCCTCGAGATGCAGGAACCGGACCCGGGCTGCGTTCGTCCTGCCCAGGATGTCGCGGTATCTCCGTCGAAGAGCGGAGCAGGCAACCACCTGGTCGCCGTCGGTCCGCTCGATCCGTCGACAGATCAGACGCAGCCAGGGTTCGCGGTCGGCGTCGGTCAGCGGAGTACCGGCGGCCATCTTCTCGACATTGTCCGGACTGTGCAGGTCGTCGGCTTCGGTGAGCGTCCAGCCCAGTTCGTGAGCGACGAGTTCGGCGACGGTGGACTTGCCGGATCCGGCAACGCCCATCACGACGATGACGTTCTTCTGTGCGTTCATCCGCCCACTCCGACCGGGTCGGCTCTGCGTCCTATCCGGCTCACCGGCTTCGGTTCGGCCGGTGTGGCGCGGAGCCGGTACGACACCCCGGCGGCGCGCGGTTCGAGGAACGCATCCGCATCGGCCTCGAAGGCGGCCACGTCGGCCCAGGCCCCCCACGCGTCGTCGTCGGTTCCGACGGCGATCGAGTGCACAGTGTCGGTTCCGGAGGCCACGACCTCGTACGGGACGACCGGGCCGACGACGATAGCGACATCGGCATCGGCAACGTGCCGGTTGATCCGGATCTGGACCCTGATGTCGGTGATCAGCCCACCCGTCCGCTCGGTAAGCCGCTCCGCGTCGATCGTGCGGAGAGAGGTGCAGGTCTCCGGAAACGCGGCGCGGGCAGAACTGCACTTCCTTTCTCGTCCAGGTAACCGCCCGTGGTCGCACCTCATCGCCGGGTGTCCCAGGAGTTGCACCAGACGTTGTCGTTGTGGGTGCCGAGGAACGGGCTGCGGCCGAGGAGCTTGTCGACGAGGGACTGGATGACCTCGGGGCTGGGGTTGTGGGCGTTGATCGCGGTCTTGACCATCGGGACGTCGATCAGGTGGTTCGGCAGGTTCAACGACACGAACACGGTCGGCACCTCGGCGGCGTACCAGGGCATCTCCGGGCCCATCGGCATCGACCATTTGATCCGCAGCGCTCCCTGCTGGGCGAAGTCGGAGACGTTGGCCAGGATCAACGCGGCGTCGTACCGGTCGGTGTAGTGCTCGGTCTCGGAGGCGATGAACGTCTGGAAATCCAGGACCTCACCGGCCGCGGCCAGTTCCTGCGCCGTGCGGAACACGCTGACCTCGAAACCGGCGGCGGTCAGCTCCTCGACCGCCACCCGCTTGAACTCGGGCACGACACCGGTGAAGTCCGGTGCACTCTCCAAACAGTAGAGCCGGATCCGGCGATGCCGTACGGGATCGAGCGGCAGCGTGCCGGCCGTGTCCTTCAGCAGGGTGATGGTCCGGTCGGCGATCCCGCGGGCGGTGGCATGATGCTCGGGCGCGCCGATCACCGCCAGCGCCTCCGGCGGCGGCACGAGCTCGCCGGTCGCGCGCTGATGCAGCCCGAGTTTGGCCTTCAATCCGAGGATCCGGGTCAACGCATCATCGAGTCGTTCAGAGGTGATCTCGCCCGAGGTCACGGCGTCACGAACGAAACCGAAGTCCTCGTCATGGTTGCGGAAGAACAAGATCATGTCGCAACCGGCGGAGATCGCCTGCACCATCTGCCGTTCCCGCGGCAGCGCCGAGGTCAGCCCCACCATCAACGACGCATCGGTCAGCACGACACCGTTGAAGCCCAGGTCATCGCGGAGCAGATCGGTGAGCAGCTCGGGGGACACCGTGGCCGGCAGGATGTCGGCGTCGGCGATCCCCGGACGCAGATGGCGTGAGTACTCGGGCAGCATGATGTGACCGACCATCACCGACTCGATCCCGGCACCGATCCCCCACTCCCAGATCTTGCGGTAGGTCGCGTCCCACTCCCCCACCGAACAGTCGTTGAACGAGGTGACCACGTGCTGGTCCCGCTCATCACGACCGTCACCGGGGAAATGCTTCATGCACAACGCCATCGGATGCTCCCCGGCGCCTTCACGCACCCCGTCGCTGTAGGCCTGGGCGTACCGGATCACCGTCTCGTGGTCATTGCCGAACGCGCGAGTGGCGATCACGGTATTGCGCCAGTTGTGATGGATGTCCACGATCGGCGCGAACGCCCAGTTGCAGCCCAGCGCGGCCGACTCCCGGCCACCGACGACCCCCATCTGCCGGGCGGCGTCGGTGTCGAGGGTGGACCCGGTCTGCAGAGGGGTCGCGACCAGGGTGCCGTCGGTGCAGGCCCCGCTGCCGCCGTCCTCGATGTTGGAGGCCACCAACAGCGGGACTCTGCTGCGGTGCTGGGCGTGCCGGATGTGGGACTGGACGCTGGCCGAATCGGTGTGGTTGTACCGGATCCCGCCCGGATGATAGCCGTCGACGATCCGGTTCACGAACGCCTCGTCGAACCGGTTGTTCAAGTTGATGAACAACTGCCCGACCTTCTCATCCAGCGTCATCGCGGCAATGGTGGCCCGCACCCACGCGATCGCCTCCTTCCCCAGGCCGAAGGGGACGGCGGTCAGGTCTGGTCTGGTCATGGTCGCTCCGAATCGTTGGCCGTGCCGGGCGGGATGCCGCCCGGCCCCCTCGTGAGGGGCCGGACAGCGGTGCGTGTGGGCGGTTGGGCCATCACACCGTGTGGCTGGGGGTGATGAAGTCCTCCGGCCGCTCGTGGTGCGCCTCGATCTCGGCGAGCTTCCGGGCCTCGGTCTCGTTGCGGATCTGCTTGAACCGGGCATCGTTCAGCGGGTACCGGATGAAGATCACCATGGCGATCATGGCCGCGGCCGCGGGCAGCAGCCCGATAGTGGCCTTGATCGCGATGATCGCCGACTCGGGCTGCACCGGGCTCGGATTCGCGGCACTGGCGGCGATGTAGCCGCCGATCGCCAGGGCCCAGGCGCCGACCGCCCCGCCGATCGACTGGGTGACCTTGCGGGTGAAGGAGAACAGCGCGTACGTGGCGCCCTCGCTCCGCTTCCCGGTCTTCCACTCCCCGTACTCCACCGTGTCAGCCTCCAGGCCGAACATCACCGTGTTGATCAAGCTCGCGCCGATCCCCTTGATCGCCAACGTCAGCAGTACCAGCCAGAACAGGTTCGCCGGGGCGAGGAACAGACCCACACCGCCCACGACGGTGAACACACCGCAGTACTGGAAGACGTTCTTCTTGCCGAACAGATCGATGATCCTCGGGATGAACGGGGTGATCAGCAACGTGATGCCGGTGTTCACCAGCGTGATGATGCCGACCAGCCCGATGTTGCCCAGCACGTACTGGGCGTAGAAGGCGGTAGTGCCGCCGACCGCGAACACCCCGATCAGATAGAAGAAGCTGGAGCCGCACAGATAGGCCAGCGGCTTGTTCGACCGCAACGTGTTGACGGTCTCCTTGATGCTGATCCGCGGCTGGGTCCGCACCACCTGCTCACGACAGGCCCAGGCGGTGAAGAAGAACGCGATCGAGCCGACCACGATGAACGCCAAGGTGACCTTGGTGAACACCCCCTGCACGGCCGCCTGATAGGCGATCAGGTCCTCCGGACCCTGGATCAGGGCCTTCTGACCACGCAGACCGCTGATGAAGTTGCCCACCACAAAGGTCAAGACCACGCCGCCGATCCCGGCACCGAACGCGCGGGCCGCGACCAGCTTGGCCCGTTCGTGCACCGACTGGGTGACCGCCGAAGCCAGCGAACCATAGGGGATGTTCACCAGCGAATAGATCAGGCCGAGGATCGCGTAGGTGGCGTAGGCGTAGACGAGCTTCATCCCGGCGTCGAAACTGGACGGGACATGGAAGACCAGGAAACTCATGAACAACAACGGCACCGCGCCGAACATGATGAACGGCCGGAACTTGCCCCACCGAGTCATCGTCCGGTCCACCAACCGCCCGGCCAGCAGGTCCGCGAACGCATCCCACAACCGGACCACCAAGAACATGGTGCCCACCGCAGCAGCCGAGATGCCCGCCACATCGGTGTAGTAATACAACAAGAACGAGGTACTCAGGCTGAACGCCAGATTGAACGCGAAATCACCGGCACCATAACCAGCCACCGTCCTCAACGGCAACCGCTCCATCGACCGGAGCTCTTCCACAGCAGCGGGGTTCGCCATCGGTACTCCTCGATTGATTCTCACGGCCGCTGTCGTTCGGCCCGGTAGTCCGAAGTCAACGACCGGGCAGGGGGTCCGGGCGAACAATTGCCACCTGTTGCCAAGTTCCCGGCTGACCTGCGACGGCTGGGCCGGGGGCTGGCGCCGCGCCGTAAGGGATAGGGATGGACAGGGCCCCGTCCGGCCAGCGCGAATCGGG
>DASTGF010000077.1:0-4516 GCA_035719255.1 Microlunatus sp.
AAGCGATCAGAAGTGCCCCAGTTGATCTTGTCCTCGTCTCAGCTTCAGTTCCCTTCGTCCGAGTCCACTGCGGATCGGCAGCTGGAGTCGCCGGTCGCCTTCGACTTGATCCTGGGCATTGGCCGCCTCGTGATCGTCACCAGCCGCAAGAATGCCTTCTGATTCGCGCCGGAAGATCCTGCTGACCGCCCGTCGCCTCGTGGGCGCAGCGCTGCTGGCGGCAGGCGATCCTTCGAGATGGGACGAACAGCAGCAGGCGGCCGGTCAGGTGGTGACCCCCTCGCGAGCGGTGACCGTGGTGACCGGAATCTTGAACTTGCGCTGGATGCGATGCGGAATGTCCTGGTGCAGCCAGCGGGACACGGTCTTCGGGAGCGTCGAGACGATGATCTCCTCGTAGGTCCCGGCGGCGAGGCAGTGGCCGACGGCCTTCACCGGGTCCTGCTCGCCGATCTCGCCGTCGACCGATGCACCCAACTGCGACAGCGCCTGGATGCCGGCACTCAAGCGATGAACGGCCTGGATGCGGGCCGATTCGTAGGTCGTGGAGGGCAGCCCCCAATGCGCCCCACTGTCTGCAGCAGCCTCGACGGCACCGACCTTCCCGATGACATCGCCCGCGTCTAGTACGACCGGGACCACCAGAGTGAAGGTGCAGGGTCCCTGGCCGATCCGCTCGCGAACCACCTCCTTGAGCCGTTCGCCGCCGAGGGTCTGGTTCGCCACCACCAGGATCTGCCGCATCGCGTCTCGCCCGCCGAGTCCGTGGAGAAGGGATAGGGAACCTCACTCTGCCGTAGGTGATATGTCCGGTCAATCCCGTTTGGCCGATCCGATGCGATCGATTCGCCCGGTCGGCGGTCGTCGCCCACTGACCTCTCCGGCTGCGCTTGGGTCAGGATGCCCGGGGCGACGACGGACGACCGGAGCCCGCAAAACGCTGGCGCCGACCTCCAGGAAGCGCCGTGCCCAGCCGGCCAACAGCGACGCGCACAGCAGGGCAACGCCGTCGAGACGGGCAGCGACAGGGTCGTGACGGTTCGCGGCCTCGCCGGCCCGCGAGAGTGGCCGAGCCTGCGACCGGGCCGAAGGTCGGGGGCCGGGCGAAGCCGCATGGGTCAATCGGGCGGTGATCCGGGCTTCGCGGATGACCCGATCACGGGCCGGCGCGGGGTCGGCGTCGCCGAGTCCGGGCCGGGCGAGCAGTTGTGTGACCGCGACCCGGCGCCGCAGCAGCTCGTCCCCGGCCTCGCATACCTTGACCCATGCCGCCGGCGATCGTCTGAACCAGGCGACACCGGCTCCCGATCACACGGCCGGGAGCCGTCATCGGCGTGCCTGGTCCAGGGCGACGGCCGGTTTGCGCTGGCGCGGCGGTTCACGCCCCTCCCGGGGGCCCAGCACCCGGCCTGTGGGACCGCCGCGTTGCTGCTCGATCCATTCGGCGAACCCTGCCTCCGCCGGGTCAAGTGCTGAAACCACATCGGAACCCGTCGATGCCGGCTCCGACATCAGCGCGGCCGGCTCAGTTCCGCGGGCTCGCGTCCAGGTGCCGCGCGCAGACCCGTATCCCCAGGGGCATTCGGCACCCAACGGGGACGCGCGCGCATCAGCGGAGCCTGGCCGCCAACTCGTTCGCCCGGTCGAGCAGCGCACCGGCCTCGGGGCCGGGCGCCGTCCGGGCCAGCAGGCCCGCCATGTCCTGCACGAGCGCCGCCAGCGCGAGCAGGTGTTCGCTCGGCTCGTGCACCTCGACCTTGGCAAACGGTAGCGCCACGTTCACGTGGGTCGTCGACGTCACCTTCTCCGGCGCGACCTTCCGCGGTGCAGTCTCACTTCCTTTTCCAGCCACCCGGCGGCGCGCTCCGTGACCGTTGGCCTCTGTCATTGCCCTCATCTCCGGCTCCGACTCTGCCTCTCGAAACCCGCGCGCGGCCAGGGCCATTGGACCCAGGCCGGTGCTCGTGACGGATGGTGGCCACGCCGGCCGCTGGCGCATCGGATGGAGGTCTACCTGCGCCGGCGTTCCCACCTGCGCGCCGCTGGATCAGCGCAATGCCGGGGCGGTCGACCGTTCCGTTCCTGCCCGGTGGAATGGTTCTGCTCCACGACCGGGTCAACGGTCTTCTTCGGTGCGGGATGTTCGGTTGCCACCAAGCCCCAAGGGGTGCGCCCGGGAGAGACCCCCCGGACACTCCCGGGCGCTTCCCCAACGACGCTGCGACCTTTCCACAGTGACCCGCCGAGCTTACGCCCCGTCGTTTCGACTCGCGATGGCCCGAGCCTGGCGCTACCGTGACGCGCCCGGTCTTCCCGTTCCCCCCTCGGGAGGACCGGGTGCCAGCAGATGGCCACCCGGAGGGCGCGGTTTAGCCTGATTGGACGATGCCGACCGGCTTCGACGTGGGGAATCATTGTCGTTGCGCCCAGCGGTGGACCCCCGACCCGCCGCTGGGCGCGTTTTCATCAGTGTCGATCGATTCTCCGTCCGAAATGCGTCGACTCACAATGCGGTCGGCGTACTGTGAGAAAGTCCCCACGTTCCGATGTCGGGGGAATGTGGCGCATGGGTCGGTGCGCAACCCCTCAGTGCACCGGCCCTGCCCACGGCAGGTAGGTCAGGTCGGTCATGGTTGTGTGCCGCTCTGGTGGACCCACCTGGCCCACCGCACGACAAGCAACGCACGAGTTCACGATGGACACGTGCGAACGATGTCGTCCGCGGGAGTCTTGGCGGCAATGTCGCGGATTGCCGCGACTTCCGCTGCGGCGGCCGGGTCGGACTCAATGGCGGCAATGACCGGTTGCACCGAGTTGACGAACGCGTCCCGATCGGTGTCGGCGGCCTGGACCAATTGGTAGGGGAAGTCGCACAACGTGGTCACGGCTTCTTCTTCGCCCGCACGCAGCGCGTTGATCTTGGCCGGGTTGGACTCCAGGACCGCCTGCCGCAGTACCTCCTGCTCGTCGGGGGTGAGCGTGCCGTACGACGCCGTGTTCATGACCAGGGTCTGCATCCTGGGCCAGAGGGTGACGTTGGTGGTGATCGCGGTCGTATTGACGTCCCAAAGGATGTCGGCCGCTCCGGCAAGGTCCTGTTCGCCCGCATCCAACCCCGATGCCGGGAAGCTGGGCGGTATCGCTTTGGGTACCGCACCCATCGCCGTGACCGCCTGCTCGGCAATCGGCGACGGGTAGACCCCGAAGGTCTTGCCGGCAATGTCTGAAAGGGTCAGCACCGGCTTTTGAATGCCGACGGGATGGCGGAGCACTCCGGGCGTCAAACCGATCCCGATGACGCCGAGCGGGGCCAGGCCATCGAGAGCGGACCTGCTCAGTCCGCTCTGGAGGACTGCTTGTTGGACCCCGAAGCTCTCAATCAGGAAGGGGGCCACGAAGGGGTCGAATCCGTTGTAGCCGAGGAGACGCCAGGCCCGTGCCGGAACCAGGATCATGTCGTAGCTTCCCGCCTGCACGTCCTTGATGTACTTCTCCTGGTAGTCGATGTCGGCCCCGTGCAGGTCTGGTTGCAGGGAGATCCTCAGCGATCCGTTCGACAATCGGTCGACCGCATCAACGAACTCGTCAACTTGGCCGGGGCCCATGTCGTGTCCGCCCACGCTGATCACCTTGGGTCCCGCGGATGCACTGCCTGCCGCCGAACTTTCTGTCGTTGTTGACGCGGCCTGAACGGACGTCGACGGTGAGATGGATGGAGCGCTCGCCGAACCGTCGAGGGGGGAGGTGCCACTGCCGCAGCTGCCGAGCAGCCCGCCGACGATCGTGCAGGCGATCGCAACGAGGGCCGATCTTCGGACGCCGTCAGCCCCGGGCACCGGGTTCACCCTTCCGCACCAGCACTGCGTGGACGGTCATGATCGTGCCTCCCTGGAATGAATGCCAATTCGCTCGATCTCGGCAAGAAGGTCTGAGGCAGGCCCACCGACAAGTACGCCTAAAGGACGGAACGGCGCAATCCGGACACTAGACCCGGTGACGAGCAGCGCTCAACCGCCATTCGCATGGGGACACACGACCCGCGAGTGACAGGACAGCAACCGTCCTTCGCCCGCTCACCGGCCCGATCCGGGCGCCGGCGCCGGGCCGCTTTGCCCCAAGGGGCAGCCACCTCTGCCCGATCGGCTGCCCCAGCGCGACATTCGAACGGCACCGCCAATGGGACAGTTGAGGCTCCCAGGGCCAGCGGGGTGAAGGATGCTCAGATGACGCAGCTCGCCGTCGCGGCCGGCTACGACCACGACGTGGCCGTCCGTCATCGCGCCGGTCATCCCGCGCACGCCGCGCCGCGCCCGAGCACAGCATCGGGCCCGGCGGGCACCGCGCCCACCGCCCGCCGGGTCGGCGGCGTCACCATCGCCCAGCTGCAGCGGATGGCCGGAAACCGTGCGGTGGCCGGCCTGCTCGGCCGGCCGGCCCAGACGTCATGCCGTCAGCCCGTTTCCACGTCGGGTTCGCCGCGGACGTCGATGGCCGCCGCCGCCGCACCGGAGGTGCA
>DASTGF010000078.1:0-2372 GCA_035719255.1 Microlunatus sp.
CAGCGTTCGCGCAGTCCACGGGGCAAGTCACGGGCGTCGTCAAGGACGGCACCGGCGCCGCCGTGCCGGGCGCCACCGTGACCGTGACCGGCCCCGACGGTGCCGAGCACGAGGCCACGACATCGGCGGACGGTTCCTACACGGTGTCCGGCCTTCCGCCGGGCACCTACACCGTTTCTGCGGCGCACTCCGGCTTTCGGACGGTGGTGCAGGAGAGCCAGGCGGTGCCAGCAGCCGGCACGCTCACCGTCGACTTCACTCTCGCGTCGAGCGTCGCGACGAACCTCTCGGAGGAGATCACCGTCACCGCCATGAAGCGCGAGGACGTGGTCAGGAAGGTTCCCTTCTCCTTGACGGCGACGACCGAAGAGACGCTCCGCGTGCGCGGGGCCACGGACATCGAGGACGTCGCGGCGAACGTGGGCGGCTTCACGGTGCAGAACCTGGGCCCGGGCCAGAGCCAGGTGGCGATGCGCGGCGTGTCCTCGGGACAGATCGCGCGCGACCAGCCGGGCGTGAAGGAGCAGGTCGGCGTCTATCTCGACGAGTCACTGGTCTCGATGTCCCTGTTCACGCCGGACCTCGATCTGTTCGACCTCAACCGCGTCGAGGTTCTCCGCGGCCCCCAGGGCACTCTCTTCGGCGCCGGCTCCGAGTCCGGCACGGTTCGCTACATCACCAACCAGCCGAAGCTGGGAGCCACCAAGTTTTTCGGAGAGCTGGATGGAAGCACGATCGTGCACGGCAACCAGGGAGGAAATGCCAAGGTCGGCTTCAACTTCCCCCTGGGAGAGATGGCAGCGCTGCGCGCGTCCGTCTACTACGATGCCCTGGGAGGCTACATCGACTCGCCGGGCGTCAGGACAACGGCGAACGGCTCCATCCGGCCGGACCCCACCACCGCCCAGAGCGACGTGAACACCGGCAAGCGTTTCGGCGGGCGCATCGCGGTCAAGCTCGCCCCCGTGGACAAGCTGAGCATCACGCCGCGCTTCATGTACCAGAAGATCGAGATGGACGGCTGGAACCGCATCGACGCCTACAACATCCTGGCCAACCCGTTCACCACCACGCGGCCCGCGGTCGCGCTCGGCGACCGGGAGCAGTTCATCCAGGTCCGGGAGCCGTACACGGACAAGTGGTACCTGGCCGACCTGAACGTCAACTACGACTTCGGCGACGTGGACCTCACCTCGATCAGCTCCTGGAACCGCCGCGACATCCTCGTCGTGCGCGACGCGGGCGCGCTCACCTCCAGCATCACGGGGGGCAGCATCGGCCTCTCCGAGCCCGTCTACTCGTTGAATTCGCCTCTCTACGACGCGACGGGCGGAGGAGACCCCGCAAGGCCGAACCGCAAGCCGGCCACGACGTTCACCCAGGAGCTGCGGCTTTCGGGCACCCAGGAACGCTTCCGATGGGCCCTGGGCGGCTTCTACGCCCACCTGACCCGCGACTACGGCCAGGACCTTCCCGTCGCGGGCTTCACGGCGGTCAGCGGCGTTCCCTCGCGATCCGGGATCGACACGCTCGCGCCGCCGGACAGCCTCTTCTTTTCCAGTCTGTCCTACAAGCTGGACCAGTTCGCCGCTTTCGGCGAGGGCACCGTGGCGGTGAGCGACCAGTGGGACTTCACCGCCGGCCTGCGCTACTACCACTTCAGCGAAGACAAGCAGCAGCTCTTTGGCGGCATCTTCGGCGAGGGCGCGAACGGCGAGGTCGTGTCGCAACCCGGCACCACGACGGCCGACGGCGTCGCCCCGCGGTTCATCCTCAGCTACAAGATCGCGGACACCACCAGGATCAACGCGCAGGTCTCCCGAGGCTTCCGCCTCGGTGGCATCAACGACCCCCTCAACTTTTCCCTCTGCACGCCGCAGGACCGCATCACCTTCGGCGGCCACACCAACTGGAACGACGAGACCGTCTGGAACTACGAGCTCGGGACCAAGTCGAAGTTGCTCGGAGGGAAGGCCTCGGTGGACGTCTCCGTCTTCTACATGGACATCTACGACCTCCAGGCGACCGTGACGGCGGGCTCCTGCTCTTCGCGGGTCATCTTCAACGTGCCCAGGGCGCGAAGCATGGGCGTCGACGTCGAGCTCGAGGCGGCGCCGACCCGCAATTTCGATTTCACGTTCTCGGGGAGCTACGACGATGCCAGGTTGCAGTCCACCTTGACCTCGACGGCCCCGGACGGGACGGTGAGCATCGTCTCCGTGATCCGGCACGGGGCGCGGCTACCGACCGTCCCCAAGTTCAAGTTCGCGGCTGCGGCCACCTTCCAGTGGGAGGTCCGGACGGGATACCTCGCCTATGTCACGGCGGTGAACCAGTTTGTCGGCACCCGCTACACGCAGGTGGGTGACGAG
>DASTGF010000079.1:0-5686 GCA_035719255.1 Microlunatus sp.
CTCGATGGGCACCGACACCCCGATCGCCACGCTGAGCGACAAGCCGCGGCTGCTGTTCGACTACTTCTCCCAGCTGTTCGCCCAGGTCACCAACCCGCCGCTGGACGCGATCCGCGAGGAGTTGGTCACCTCCCTCTACAACACGATCGGTCCGGAGTGGAACCTGCTCGACCCCGGCCCGGCGTCGTGCCGCCGGGTGGTGCTGCCGTTCCCCGTGCTCGACAACGACGAGCTGACCAAGATCCGTCACATCAACCGCGACGGTGACCTGCCCGGCTACGCGACGCACGTCGCCCGCGGCCTGTACGACGTCCACGGCGGAGCCGAGGCGCTCGCCGCGAAGCTGGACGAGCTGTGTTCGGAGGTGTCGGCTGCGATCGAGGGCGGTGCGCGGACGATCATCCTGTCCGACCGGCACTCCAACGCCGAGCTGGCACCGATCCCCTCGCTGCTGCTCACGTCGGCGGTCCATCACCACCTCGTCCGCGAGAAGACCCGGACCCAGGTGGGCCTGGTGGTCGAGGCCGGCGACGTCCGAGAGGTGCACCACGTCGCCTTGTTGATCGGGTACGGCGCGGCCGGGGTCAACCCGTACCTGGCGATCGAGTCCGTCGAGGACTTGGCCAGGTCCGGTGTGTACGTCGACATCGAGCCCGAGAAGGCCGTGAAGAACGTCATCAAGTCGCTCGGCAAGGGCGTACTGAAGGTGATGAGCAAGATGGGCATCTCCACGGTGGCGAGCTACACCGGCGCCCAGATCTTCGAGGCGCTCGGCCTCTCCCGGGAGCTGGTCGAGAAGTACTTCACCGGGACCACGAGCAAGCTCGGCGGGATCGGCCTGGCCGAGCTGGCCGAGGAGGTGCGCCGCCGGCACCTGGTCGCGTACCCGGCCGACGGCATCCCGTTGGCCCACCGCACCCTGCCGGTCGGCGGTGAGTACCAGTGGCGTCGCGAGGGCGAGCCGCACCTGTTCGACCCGGAGACCGTCTTCCGCCTGCAGCACTCCACGCGGTCGGGCCGGTACGACATCTTCAAGCAGTACACCCGGCACATCGACGACCAGTCCGAGCGGCTGATGACGCTGCGAGGCCTGCTGAAGTTCAGGAGCGACCGGCAGCCGATCCCGATCGAGGAGGTGGAGCCGGTCAGCGAGATCGTCAAGCGGTTCTCCACCGGTGCGATGTCGTACGGCTCGATCAGCCGTGAGGCGCACGAGACGCTGGCCATCGCCATGAACCGGCTCGGCGGCAAGTCCAACACCGGAGAAGGTGGCGAGGACGCCGACCGGCTGTACGACCCGGAGCGGCGCAGCGCGATCAAGCAGGTGGCCTCGGGCCGGTTCGGGGTGACCTCGGACTACCTGACCAACTCCACCGACATCCAGATCAAGATGGCCCAGGGCGCGAAGCCCGGCGAGGGTGGTCAGCTGCCGGGCCAGAAGGTCTATCCGTGGGTGGCCAAGACCCGGCACTCGACGCCGGGCGTCGGCCTGATCTCCCCGCCGCCGCACCATGACATCTACTCGATCGAGGACCTCAAGCAGCTGATCCACGACCTCAAGTGCGCCAACCCGAGCGCCCGGGTCCACGTGAAGCTGGTCGCCGAGGTCGGTGTCGGGACCGTTGCCGCGGGTGTCTCCAAGGCCAAGGCCGACGTGGTGCTCATCTCCGGCCACGACGGCGGGACCGGCGCGGCCCCGCTGACGTCGCTGAAGCATGCCGGGGGACCGTGGGAGCTCGGCCTGGCCGAGACCCAGCAGACCCTGCTGCTCAACGGCCTGCGGGACCGCATCGTGGTCCAGGTGGACGGCCAGCTCAAGACCGGTCGCGACGTCGTCATCGGCGCGCTGCTGGGCGCGGAGGAGTTCGGCTTCGCGACCGCTCCGCTGGTGGTCAGCGGCTGCATCATGATGCGCGTCTGCCACCTCGACACCTGCCCGGTGGGGGTGGCCACCCAGAACGCGGAATTGCGCAAGAAGTTCTCGGGCAAGCCCGAGTTCGTGGTGAATTTCTTCGAGTTCATCGCCGAGGAGGTGCGCGAGCACCTCGCGGCGCTCGGCTTCCGCACCATGGAGGAGGCCATCGGTCACTCCGAGGTGCTCGACACCGCCAGCGCGGAGGCGCACTGGAAGGCGCACGGGCTCGACCTGCGCCCCGTGCTCTACAAGCCAGAACTCCCCGAGGGTGCGCCGTTGCACAACACCACCACCCAGGACCACGGGCTCGACACCGCGCTGGACCAGGAGCTGATCCGAATCTGCCGGCCGGCGCTGGAGACCGGCGAGGCCGTACGCGCGTCGCTGCCCATCCGCAACGTCAACCGGACGGTCGGCACGATCCTCGGTCACGAGGTCACGAAGGCGACCCAGGGCAAGGGGCTGCCGGACGGCACGATCGACATCACGTTCATCGGCTCGGGCGGTCAGAGCTTCGGCGCCTTCCTGCCCGCCGGGGTGACCTTGCGGCTCGAGGGCGATGTCAACGACTACCTCGGCAAGGGCCTGTCCGGCGGCCGGATCGTCGTCCGGCCCGACCGTGCGGCGAGCTTCGTCGCCGAGGACAACATCATCGCCGGCAACGTGATCGCCTACGGTGCCACCGCGGGCGAGCTGTTCATCAACGGCGTGGTGGGCGAGCGGTTCTGCGTCCGCAACTCCGGAGCCACCGCCGTCGTCGAGGGCCTCGGTGACCACGGTTGCGAGTACATGACCGGTGGTCTGGTGGTCGTGCTGGGCGGAACCGGGCGCAATGTGGCGGCAGGCATGTCCGGCGGCATCGCCTACTTCCTCGATCTCGACACCAGACTGCTCAACACCGAGATGGTGGACGCGATGGAGCTCACCGACGCCGATCGCGAGCAGGTGAGGAGTCTGGTCACCCGGCATCTGGAGGAGACCGAGTCGGCGGTGGCGCAGGGGCTGCTCGCCGACTGGCCGAACGCGGCCGGGCGCTTCACCAAGGTGCTGCCGCGCGACTACGCCCGGGTCCTCGCCGCCCGCGACCAGGCCGAACGCGAAGGCCTCGACGAGGCCGCGACCACGAACCGCATGATGGAGGCCGCACATGGCTGACCCCAAGGGATTCATCACCACGCCGCGCCGGTTGGCCGAGCGGCGTCCGGTCAACGAGCGGATCCACGACTGGAAAGAGGTCTACCCGGGAACACCGGGCCGGGCTCTGCTGCCCATCATCACCGAGCAGGCCGGTCGGTGCATGGACTGTGGTATCCCGTTCTGCCATACCGGCTGCCCGCTGGGCAACCTGATCCCCGAGTGGAACGACCTGGTGTGGCGCAGCGACTGGGACGAGGCGCTGGAACGGCTGCATGCGACCAACAACTTCCCGGAGTTCACCGGTCGGTTGTGTCCGGCGCCGTGCGAGACCGCCTGCGTGGTCGGAATCAACCGTGACCCGGTGACCATCAAGAACGTCGAGGTCTCCATCATCGACAAGGCCTGGGACGAGCGTCGGGTCATCCCGCAGCCGCCCGAGTGGCACACCGGCAAGACGGTGGCGGTGGTCGGTTCCGGTCCGGCCGGGCTGGCCGTCGCCCAGCAGCTCACCCGAGCCGGGCACACGGTCGCGGTGTTCGAGCGATCCGAGGAGCCCGGCGGCCTGCTGCGCTTCGGGATTCCCGAGTTCAAGATGGAGAAGAACGTCCTCGACCGCCGGATCCGGCAGATGAAGGACGAGGGCACCAACTTCCGCTGCGGCGTGACCGTCGGGGTCAACCCGACCTGGTCGCAGCTGAAGGAGCGCTACGACGCGGTGGTGATCGCGATCGGATCGACCATCGGCCGGGATCTGCCGGTGCCGGGTCGCGAGCTGAACGGCATCCACCAGGCGATGGAGTTCCTGCCTCAGGCCAACCGGGTCGCCCGCGGCAAGCGGGTGGAGAGCCAGATCACTGCCACCGACAAGCACGTCGTCATCATCGGCGGCGGCGACACCGGAGCGGACTGCCTGGGGACCTCGATCCGCCAGGGCGCGAAGTCGGTGACCCAGCTGGAGATCATGCCGACTCCGCCGGACGAGCGACCGGCGAACCAGCCCTGGCCGACGTACCCGATGATCTATCGGGTGTCCTCGGCGCACGAGGAGGCGGGGGACCGGGTCTACTCGGTGTCCACGTCCGAGTTCGTCGGCACTGACGGCCGGGTCTCATCGCTCCGGATGAGCGAGGTGAAGTTCGACGGCGGCAAGCTGGTTGCCGTCGAGGGCACCGAGCGCGAGATCCCGGCCGACCTGGTGTTGCTCGCAATGGGTTTCACGGGCCCGGAGAAGGACTCCGTCGTCGATCAGCTCGGTGTCGAGCTCGACCCGCGCAGCAACATCGCCCGAGACAACGACTACGCGACCAATGTCGACGGCGTCTTCGCCTGCGGTGACGCCGGCCGCGGCCAGTCGCTGATCGTCTGGGCCATCGCCGAGGGCCGCGCCTGCGCCGCCGGCGTGGACGCCTACCTGTCGGGGTCCACCAAGCTGCCCCGGCCGATCCCGCCCACCGCGCGGCAGATGATGGTCTGACCGCGACGGCCCCGCCACCCACCAACGCTTCACACCCTCTGGCATCGCTTCACACCGTGTACAGCGGGTGTGGGGCCGCGTCACCCGGTGTGACGCACGCTCGCTCACGCGGCGGAGCGGGCGAACGCACGACGTACGCGATCGCCGATCACACCGGGCCGGTACAGGTCGTCCCAGAGCCAGCGCACGACCTGCCAGCCCTGGTCGCGGATCGCATCCTCGCGTTGCTTCTCGGCGAACACGACGTCGTCGATCCGCTCGCCCGGACGCAGCAGCCGCCCGTACTTGACCTTGCCGTCGAATTCACCGATCGTCCGGTACTCCTCCCAGGCGAAATCGCTGCGGGCTATCGCCTGGCCCCGGTCGTCGCGCACGACGTACTGCAGGATCGGTGACGGCAGTCCCTGCTCCACGAGCCGGACCCGGCTAACAGATTCTCCCGGGCTCTCGCTCGCCGGATCGAGACACGCGCTCACCCGTGCCGCCTGACGGCTGCCGGGCCAACCGCGCATCCGGTCCAGGCAGCGGTCGAGATCGTCGCGGCCGAGGCCGATCGCCAGCGCTCGATCCCCGGCCGCCACGGCCTGCTCCCACGAACGCGTACGTCCGAGGTCCAGCACGGTCCGCGCCAGGGACGTAACGGTCACCCCGTCGACCACGGTGATGTCGTCAGCGGTCAGGCCGGCGCCGTGCACGTCGACCGATCGCCGTTGCCGGGCTCCGTAACCCCGGTCGCGGGTCACGTGCACCCGCTCGATGGCGGTGGCCCAGACGGGTAGTCCGTGCATGACCGCAGCGGAGCCATGGCTGAGGACCGCGCCCGGCCCGAGCTCGCCGATCGAGGCCTCGATCAGGCGCCGGTGGAGGGTGACCGGTGGCGCCTGGGGTTCGGGCGGCCCGTACGCACCGCGCCGGATCCTGGTCAGCTCTCCGGACCGGACCAGCCTGGCCAGCTCGGGGCTCTCGAAGCCGCGTCGGCGCAGCTCGTTGGTGGTCCAGATCTGAGGCACGAGACTCACCAGACACCCTGGGAGACGGGTTCACGAGGGGCTGCGCGGAATCTGTGGACGACGCCTGCGCTGTCCACAGGCCGGTCGTTGCCCAACCCACCAGGACCCAGTTATCGCGCTTCACACCTCCTGGCGCTGCTTCACACCCGG
>DASTGF010000080.1:0-19274 GCA_035719255.1 Microlunatus sp.
ACTGCGCTGCCGAGGGCGTGCCCTACACCCAGACCAGCCTCTGGTCGGCCTATCGCAGCGTGATCAGCTACCTCAACACCGTCGGGCTCAAGGGCAAGGACCCCTTCCTCTGCCCACTCGTCGCCCAACGGCGAGCCATCTAGAACCCGGCCGGTGCCGACTCCTCTGGTCGGCGACAGGCGACGTCGCGCACCGCGCCGTCCACGAGCACCGAACCTGGCCCGGGCCGGCCACCAAACCCCCGGGCCGGGTTCGGCACCATCCATTCCACGGAGCCGCCCCCTCGGCGCGCGACGGCGTGATGAGGCAGGGTGGCGGCGTGCACTTCATCGGGATCGACCTCGCCTGGGGCGAGCTGCGGCCCACCGGGCTGGCCGTGATCGACGATGACGCCCGGCTGTTGCTGGTGACTGCGGTGCGCTCAGACGAGGAGATCGCGGCCGCGCTGGAGCCGTACGTCGCGCACGAGTGCCTGGTGGCGATCGACGCACCCATCGTGGTCACCAACCCGAGGGGATCACGGGCCGCCGAGCAGCAGCTCACCAAGGACTTCCGCCGGTTCGATGCGGGGACCCACCCTTCCAACACCGGCAAGCCCGAGTTCGCGAACGGCACCCGGGCCGCCCGACTGGCCCGGCGTCTCGGTCTCGACGTCGACGTCCGATCGAGCGCGCGGCGTCGGGCGATCGAGGTCTACCCCCATCCCGCGACGATCGTGCTCTTCGGGTTGCCCACGATCCTGCACTACAAGGCGAAACCGGGGCGAGACCTCGAACTGATGCGCTCCGAGCTGCTGCGTCTGATGGAGTTGGTGGATAGCGTCGTCACCACCGACAAGACCTGGGAAACGCTGCGCGTCGCGGTTGAGAACGCCACCCGCAAGACCGAGCTGCGGCGCGTCGAGGACCAGGTGGATGCGGTGATGTGCTCCTACATCGCCCACTTCGCCGCCCACCGTCCCGACCTGATCACGTGCTACGGGGACCCCACCACCGGGTGCATCCTCACGCCGACCCTGGGAGCGGAGATCACTCCGCCGCAGGCCGACGTGGTGAGCCGGGCCGTGCGGGAGTACGCCGCGCGGCATGACGAACTCACTCGCGCCGGTGCGGAGGCCATTGTCCTGGTCCGGGGGTTGCTGGACGAGGCGGGGATCAACTACCTGTCGGTGACCGGGCGGACCAAGTCGATTCCGTCATTCGCGGAGAAGGCTGCGCGGACGCGGGATGGCCTTCCGCTCTTCACCGACCCGCTGACCGAGATCACCGATGTGCTGGGCGTCCGGGTGATCGCGTACGTCCGCGACGACGTGGATGCCGTGGCGGACGTGCTGGAGGAACAGGTGATCGTGCACGACGATCGCGACTGGGGACTCGAGACCGCGAACGAGGGTCGATTCGGTTACGCGAGCCGGCACGTGATGATCAGCCTCGACGCCGAGCGAGAGAGCCAAGCCGACTTCGTCCACCTGCGCGGGCACAACGCTCAGGTCCAGATCCGCACGGTGCTTCAGCATGCGTGGGCCGAGTTCGAGCACGACATCCGCTACAAGGGCACGGTCCCGCCCGAGCACGTCGGCGAGTTCGACCGGCGCTTCACGCTGGCCGCGGGACTTCTGGAACTGGCGGATCGCGAGTTCTCCGAGATCCGCGAACGGCTCCGCGGTGCTCGGCCGGAGGTCAGCGAGGAGCCGGGCGGTGACCCGCGGCTCGATCCACGGGAGCTAGCGGCCTACCTTGCGGGCCAGTATTCCGAAGCCAGCTGGTCGCGGAGCGACCATTACAGCTGGATTGCGGGCATCCTGCTCGAGCTGGGGATCACCTCCCTGATCGAGCTCGGCGGCGTGCTGCGCGAGGCGGACGAGAGCGCCATCGCCGCCCGGATGGACTATCGGCGCCCGCCGGGGGCCGTCCGTCGACTCGACGACGCACTGCTGTGGGTCTTCGGTGCCCAGTACGTGGCCTTGCACGCGAACGCGGACCGCGCCGGCCTGCTCCAGCGTCGGCTGGAGCGTCTTCGGGGAGACGAACGCACCTCCTGAGACGGCGTCTCAGCAGGTGGACCTGATTCGCTACACCAAGCCGATCATCTCTATATTCTCGGCCGTACCACTAGGAATTGGGATCTTTCCCACCACAGGATCGGGACCTGCACATGTCTGTCATCACGCGTCGTCGAGCCCTCCAAGCCGCCGCGGGCGCCGTCGCCCTCGGCCTCAGCGTGTCGCTGACCGGGTGCGTCGGCGGAGCGGCCCAGCCCACGTCCGGCGGCGGCTCCGGAACGTCGACCACCCTCCACCTGGTCGGCTTCGCCGTGCCGAAGGAGGCGAACAACGCCATCCAGAAGGCGTTCGCAGCGACTCCGCAGGGGCACGGAGTTGTGTGGGAGGAGTCCTATGGCGCGTCGGGTGACCAGAGCCGGGCTGTGGTCAACGGCCTCAAGGCCGACTACGTCAACTTCTCGCTCGAACCCGATGTCACCCGCCTGGTCAAGGCGGGCCTGGTCGCCGACGACTGGAATTCCGGCCCCACCAAGGGGATCGTCGCCGATTCCGTCGTGGTGATCGTGGTGCAGAAGGGCAATCCGCTCGGCATCAAGAGCTGGGACGACCTGATCAAGCCGGGAGTCAAGATCATCACGCCGAATCCGGCCTCGTCCGGTTCTGCGCGCTGGAACATCCTGGCCGCCTACCACCAGGTGATCGCCAACGGGGGCAGCGAAGCCGATGCCAAGGCCTACCTCACCAAGTTCTTCGGCAACGTCGTGGCGCTGCCCGGCAGCGGGCGTGATGCCACCAACGCGTTCCTGCAGGGAGCGGGGAACGTCTTGATCTCGTATGAGAACGAGGCCATCCTGGCCCGTCAGTCCGGTGAGGAGTTCGACTACATCGTGCCCGACGCGACGCTGAAGATCGAGAACCCCGGCGCGGTGCTCAAGGACGCCAATCCCAAGGCCAAGGACTATCTCGACTTCGTCCTGGGTCCGGAGGGCCAGCAGATCTATGCCTCGAAGGGATTCCGTCCGGTGGTCGCCGGCACGCCGGTCGGCACGGTTGAGGGTGCGAACGATCCGAGCAAGCCGTTCCCGGTGCCCGGCAAGCTGTTCACGGTCGGGGAGCTGGGCGGCTGGACCGCGGTCAACGCGAAGTACTTCGAGGACAAGACCGGCATCGTGCCGCAGATCCAGTCGGCCACCGGAAAGCAGCAGTGACCGCCTCGGCCCTGGCGCCGCTGACCGAGCAATCACCTCCCGCACCGGCGTCGGCGGGCGGGGGTCCACGGCGGCGCCGGACGGCGACCTCGCTCACGCCCGTCGCCGGTCTCGGTCTGGGCATCGCGATGGTGTGGTTCAGCGTGTTGGTGCTGATTCCGTTGCTGGCGATCCTCGTCCAGGCCTCGGCTGGTGGCTGGCCGGCGTACTGGGAGGCACTCACGAGTCCGCAGACCGCGGCCGCCCTGCGCCTCACGGTGACCCAGTCCCTGCTGGTCACCGCGGTCAACGTGGTGATGGGTACGACGATCGCCTGGGTGCTCGTCCGGGACCGGTTCTGGGGCCAGCAGATCCTCGAAGTCGTGATCGACATCCCGTTCGCGCTGCCCACGATCGTCGCCGGTCTGGTCCTGCTCAGCCTCTACGGGCCATCCAGCCCGTTGGGCGTCGACTGGGCGAACACCCGGGTGGCGGTCTTTCTCGCCTTCCTGTTCGTCACGCTGCCGTTCGTGGTCCGCACGGTTCAACCCGTGCTGCTCGAGCTCGAGCCGGAGGTGGAGGAGGCGGCGGCGTCGCTGGGCGCGAGCCGGTTCACGACGTTCAGGACCGTCATCCTGCCGGCGCTCGCTCCGGCGATCACGTCGGGCGCGGCGCTGAGCTTCGCGCGCGGGATCAGCGAGTACGGGTCGCTGGTGCTCCTCTCGGGCAATCTGCCCTACTCCACCGAGGTCGCATCGGTGCGGATCCTGTCCTATGTCGAGGGTGACAAGCTCACCGAAGCCGCGGCCGTCGCGTCCATCCTGCTGGTGGTGGCCCTGATCGTCATCGTGACCCTCGACATCATCTCCCGACGGGTCGCCCGACATGGCTGAGACCATCGCGGCGGCACCGCTCAGGCGGCCGCACGGCAAGGTCGTCACGGTCCGCGGCCGCTCGCCGTTTCGCTGGATGCTCCGCCTGGTGGTCGTGGGCTACCTGTTCTTCCTCGTGATCTGGCCGGTGGCGCTGGTGGCCGAGGCCACCTTCTCCGAGGGCCTGGGACCGGTGATCGCCGCGCTGCAACAACCCGAGGTCGTGTTCGCCTTCAAGCTCACGCTGTCGGTCGCCTTCTGGGCGGTGTTGATCAACACGATCTTCGGCATCGTGATCTCGTTGCTGCTGGTCCGCTACACCTTCCCCGGCCGTCGGGCCCTGTCGGCCATGATCGACGTACCGCTGTCGGTCTCGCCCATCGTGGTCGGCTTGGCCCTCCTGCTGGTGTACAGCGGGCGTACCGGCTGGCTGGGACAGACCCTGGAATCGGCCGGCCTGCAGATCATCTACGCTCCGCCGGGAATGATCATGGCCACCGCTTTCGTCAGTCTGCCCCTGGTGATCCGCGAACTGGTGCCGGTGCTGACCGAGATCGGCACCGACGCCGAGCAGGCCGCCCGCAGCCTCGGCGCATCCCCGCTCCAGGCCTTCCTCGACATCACGGTGCCCGCCATCAGATGGGCCCTGCTCTACGGGGTCGTGCTCAGCCTCGCCCGATCGCTCGGCGAGTTCGGTGCGGTGAAGATCGTTTCGGGCGGCGTGGCCATGCGGACCCAGACCGCCACCTTGCTGGTGGAGGAGCGATACCAACAGTTCGGTGTCGACAACACCATCACCGCCTATACCGCGGCGTTCATCCTCGCGCTGATCGCCGTGCTCGCCCTGGTCGTGGTCACCGCGTTTCGGCCCAAGGAGGAATCCCGATGAGCATCAAGATCTCCGGGGTCGGCAAGCAGTTCGGCGATTTCGTCGCGCTCGCCGATATCGATCTCGACATCCCGTCGGGTCAGCTGACCGCCCTGCTCGGCCCCAGCGGCGGGGGCAAGTCCACGCTGCTGCGGATCATCGCCGGACTGGAGCTCTCCGACACCGGCACGGTGCAGATCGAAGGGGCTGACGCCACCGGCCTCCCGGCCCAGAAGCGCAACGTCGGCTTCGTGTTCCAGCACTACGCCGCTTTCCGCCACATGTCGGTGGCCGGCAATGTCGCGTACGGGCTGAAGATCCGCAAGCGCCCCAAGCGAGAGATCGCCGCCAAGGTCGACGAGATGCTGTCCCTGGTGCACCTGAGCCAGTTCGCCGATCGGCTGCCCTCTCAGCTGTCCGGTGGCCAGCGCCAGCGGATGGCGCTGGCCCGTGCGCTGGCCATCGAGCCGAAGGTGTTGCTCCTCGACGAGCCGTTCGGTGCGCTGGACGCCAAGGTCCGCAAGGAGCTGCGCGCGTGGCTGCGTCGCCTGCACGACGAGGTCCATGTCACGACCGTGTTCGTCACTCACGACCAGGAGGAGGCGCTGGAGGTCGCTGATCAGATCGTCGTCATCAACGACGGACGGATCGAGCAGGTCGGGACGCCCGACGAGCTGTACGACGCTCCGGCCTCGGACTTCGTGATGGGCTTCCTCGGCCCAGTGACCATCCTCGACGGCCGGCTCGTCCGGCCCCACGACATCGAGGTCGTCGCCGTGCCCTTCCCCGACGCGTACGCCGCCCGGATCCTCCGGACCACCAGGGTCGGTTTCGAGGTCCGACTGGAGGTCGTGCTGGTCGACCGTGCCGACTTCCCACCCGTGCTCGTCACGCTGACGCGAGCCGAGGCGACAGCGAAGCGGCTCGAGGACGGTGCCGCCGTGTGGATCAAGCCGGTCGAGGGCGCCTCGGAATGGGCGCCGGCCCTCCGACGTTCCCACCAAAGGCCCGCGGTCGCTCCGTGGGCAGACTGACGATCGCGGAGGCAACCATGAGCGAGTCCAACGGACCGGCCGACTGGAACCGGTCGGTGATCGAGGAGTTCCGGGCCCACGACGGCAAGGTCGGCGGCTACTTCGAGGGCGCCCCGATGGTCCTGATCCACCACCTCGGCGCACGCTCCGGCGTGGAACGCGTCAATCCGCTGGTCTATCTACCCGACGGCGAGGACATGGTGATCGCCGCGACCAAGGGCGGCGCGCCGACGAACCCGGATTGGTACCACAATCTGAAGGCCCACCCGCGGATCACCGTGGAGGTCGGTCGGGAAACGTTCCGGGTCGACGCGATCGAGGTCAGCGGCGCGGAGCGCGACGAGCTCTGGGCTCGACTGAAGCAGTTGCGCCCCGGGTTCGCCGACTACGAGACCAAGACCACCCGCATCTTCCCGATGTTCCGTTTGACGCGGGTCTCCTGATCTTCCCCGCGCAGCCCGCAGGTTCTGAGACGACCCGATCAGGCCGTGCGCCCGCGGACCCGCACGGTGATGATGAGCAAGACGAGAGTGACGAGCTGGGTCAGGCCGACGTAGGCGATCAGGGCCGGCCGGGAGTGCTGGTAGAGCGCTCCCGCGGTGAGCCCGCCGACGATCGCGGCTGCGCCTTCGATGGCGGCGAAGGCTCCATACGCCGTGCCGCGGCGGTGCGGCGGTACGAGCGTCGCGACCAGCGCCTTGGTCGTCGAATCCTGTACCCCGGTGGCGGCGCCCCAGGCGAGCACCCCGATGGCGACGAGCCCGATGGTGTCGGTGAACGCGAGGAGCGGAACTGCGGTGATCAGGACCGGGACGATCAGCAGGACGCGCGCCTGGATCCGGTCGAACACCCATCCGGTGGCGAGGGCCGCAAGCCCTGCAGCCGCCATGGCCAACGCATAGACGACGGGAACGGTGGCCGCGCTGGTGACCCCGTCGTCGACCAGGTGGTAGCCGATCACGGCGAAGGTGACCAGACCCGCCGTGGCTGTTCCGGCCGACCCCGCATAGATCCAGAAGATCCGGGGGAGGCCAGCTCTGGTCGGTTGCTCCCGGTCCGCGGCGGCAGGCTCCCGGTCGGCTGGGGCAGCTGTCCGGCTCTGCGTGCGCGAGTGCCGCCTACTGCGCCGGCGTAGCTCGAGCAGGATCACCAACGAAGCGACGCCGGGGAGCGCGAGGACGGCCAGACCGGTCCACAGCGCGCCGGTCAGGCTGACCACCGCGGCGACCAGGAGTGGGCCGGCGACCGCCCCGAACTGGTCCAGGGCTTTGTGGATCCCGAAGCCCCGGCCCAGGCCAACCACCGCGGACGCCCGGGCGAGCAGGACGGTCTTGGCCGGGCTGCGGACTGCCTTGCCGAACCGTTCCGCGACGACCAGGGTGCAGCCCACGACCAGTCCGGCCGCACCGAGGAACGGGGTGAGCGCCAGCGCCGGCACGCTGACGGCGGTGATCGCATAGCCGGCCAGGGCCCAACCCCAATATCGACCCGACCGATCGGCCCACGAGCCCGAGAACAGCCGGAGCACGAGCGCAACCGCTTCGCCCAGGCCGCTGACCAGCCCGACCAGAGCTGCGGTGGCCCCCAGGGATGCGAGGAGCGGGCCGGTGACCGAGCGTGCCCCCTCGTAGACCATGTCGGCCGCCAGACTCACCACCCCGAATCCGACGACCATCCGCCAGGCCGTCCGGCGTGCCGCGGTCTGGTCCGAGACGTCCGACGCTGCGCCGACGTCCGACGCTGCGCCGACGGCCTCCGTGGGCCTCGTGACGGCTCCGGTCGAGCGACGACCCTGCCAACTCACTGCTCGACCGGCTGCCGAGCTGCGACCTGCCGGTCACGACGCTGGATCCGCCACTCCCGAACAGTGAGCGCGACGATGGCGATGTCGAAAAGGGTGAGCGCGATCAGGCCGATCGTCGGATGTAGGGCGATCCGATAGAGCTGATAGCCGATGAAGGCAACCAGCACGCCGATCATCCACGGATATGCCCAGATCTTGTTCAGCAACAGGGCCACCACCAGAACCACCTTGACGATCCCGTGGATCAGCAGATAGACCGCGCCGAAGGTGACGGCGGTTCCGGTGAGCCCCGACGCCGTGTGCAGCAGATGGGAGGCCACGAAGTCCTGGGGATCCTCGGAGAGCTCGCCGCGGGTGATGCCCCAGACGAGTCCTTGCAGCTGTGACGGGGAGGTGAGGAGCAGCGCGATGCCGCCCACGATCTCGACCAGACCGTTGAGACCCTTGAGGATGATGCCGATCTCGAACAGGCGGTCCAGCCAGCCGCGAGGCCGGAAGTGATCCCGGGGGCCCATCACGCTGAGCCGCCGAGCACGGCGTAGACCTGTTCGGCGTAGCCGTCGAACCGCTCCTGGCATCGTTTCAGTGAGGCAATGCCGTCGGTGCCGGCGCGATTCCCGGAGAGATCCCGAGCACGCAGCTCGCGGCACCACCGCCGCAGCCGATCGAGACTCTGCTCCTCTTCCTCGAGCTCGGCCAGGGTGAACTTGCCGATCCGCTCCTCCTTGTCCAGCTCGGCGAGATACTTCTCGCAGTCGGCGTTGAACTCCGCCCACTCCTGTTGCCGAGCCTCGTCGTAGAGCTGAGCGAGCCGGGCCCGATCCGCCTCGCGCAGACCGTCGGCCCTGAGGATCAGAACCGTCCCGGCGGCTGCCTCGGCCAGCGCGTCCAGTCGCCCGACGAGCAGTGCGACGGCCGGCACATCGGGGAGTGCCCAGGTTCCCTGACCCAGGGGCACGGCGCCGGCTCGGCGTAGCTCGCGCCACACCGCCATCCGATGCCGTGCCGGCTCGGTGGGCAGACGGGTGACCATCACGAGCCAGGATTCACCATCGTCTGTCACGCCTGTAACACTACATGATGTGACGGATGTCAAAGGAGCCCCCGTGTCCGAATCAGCCTCCCCGCACCAGCCAGTGGAGGATCGCCGGCAGGTAGCTCCGGTAGTTCCGGTAGTTGTGGCCACCGCTGGGGAAGGCCAAGGACGAGACGCCTGGGTCTCCGCTGGCTGCGGCGAGGAACTTCTCAGACTGCGGCCAGGACTCGCGATCCTGACGCCCGGAGACAACGAGCATCCGGTCGCCGCCGAGGCCGTGATGCTGGTAGAGCCAAAGCGGTGAGTTGTGGTCCCACTGCGCACGGCTGGTGCCGAACAGGCTGCCGGTGGTCTTGTCGAGCAGGGGCTGGAAGTAGCCGCCGAGCGCGGCGGCGCCGGCGTACTGCCCGGGGTGCAGCAGCAGGAGCTTCGCGGCACAGAAGGCTCCGGTGCTCCAGCCGAAGATCGACCATCCGCGCCCTGGCGGTTGCGTGCGGAGCTTGCTGACCACGGCCTGGGGTACGTCGCGACTGAGCCAGGTCTGGGCCTGCGGTCCTCCGGACACGTCGGTGCACTCGGTGTCGCGTGGCGGATTGACCATCAGAGGCGGGACGACCGCGATGAACGGAGCCACCTGGTGCGTGGCAATGGCCCGCGTGGCCACGGCGGCGAGGTCGAAGTGCTGGGCCATGCTCTGCGGGGTCGACGGTTGGCCGGGCAGGACGAGGACCACCGGGAAGCGGGTCGCGCGATAGTCCGGTTGGTCGTACTGCGGTGGAAGCCACGCCAGGATCTGATGGGGGCCGCTCGGGCTGCTCGCGGAGAGGACGACGTATCTGCCGCTGCCCGGGCCGGCGGCCACGCCATCGGTGTTAATGGTGGCCGCTTGACTCGTACGGCCCAGCAGATCTGACCACGAGGAGTAGAACGAGTAGTCGTCATTGAGCCACAAGAAGGCGGCGCACAGCGCGATCAGCTGTGCTGCAAGGAATGCGCCGAGTTGCGCGAGCAGCGTCCTCACCGGACGACGCCGACGTCGACTGAGGACGATGGCTGCGATCACGGGGACGATCACTGCAACCGCCACGACCAGCCACAGCAGGCTCGGGGAGGTGAGGGTGATCACCGAGCCGGCACTGACTGACACAGGCATGTCGCGATCCTTCGTCGGGTTCTCATGCACAGCGTCCTGGCCGGTAGCTGTGCCCGCTCTGAGCACCGTCCCGGCGGCCCGGGAACTCTCCGTCCGTGCACGTCAACGGGGACAATCGATGGCGTGGCTCGAATGATCGGTCGGAAGGGTCCAGCGGTCGCGCTCCGCACGGTGCTGCGCCGTCGAAGCGTGCGATGGCGCTCGGTGGCGGCCTCGGTCGTCGTGGTAACGGTCGCGCTGCTCGCCGGTGGCGGGGGGCTGGTCTATCTGTTGCAGATCAACCTCGAGCGCACGGTTCGGGCGGCCACGCAGACTCGGGCCGAGGAGGTTGCCTCGCTGATCCAGCAGGAGGGGGTCGTCGACGCGGTGTCCGCGATCAGGGAAGAGGCGCGCAGCGGCCAGTTGGTCCAGATCCTGACCGAGCAGGGCGTGGTCGTTGGATCCTCCAGCCGGCTGGCGGCATCAGCGCCGATGGCACCGTCGCGGCCCGCCCCCGGTCGGACAACGACGACGGTGGAGGATCTGGATCATGTCGGACCTGGCGGTGACTGGGTAGTGGCGTCGAGGGGCGTCGCCGTCGCCACGGGGAGATACGTGGTCCAGGTGGCGAGCCCGATCACGGTCCAGCGGCAGACCGTCCAGATGGTCGCCGTGTTCTTGCTGGCGGTGAGCCCCCTGCTGGTCGCTGGAGCGGGGTTCGCGGTGTGGGTGCTGGTCGGCCGGGCGCTGCAGCCGGTCGAGCGGATCCGCGCCGAGGTCGATGCGGTCGACGACAAGCATCTGGACCGGCGGGTCGATGTGCCCGTGACGGGTGACGAGATCGCGGCGTTGGCGGAGACCATGAACGGGATGCTGGCCCGGCTGGAGGATGCTCAACGCTCGCAACGAGCGTTCGTGTCCGACGCGAGCCATGAGCTGCGAAGTCCGCTGGCCACCCTGACCGCGGCGGCCGACCTGGCTCTTGAAGCCGACGAGCCGACGCGAACTCGACTCCTGGGCACGATCTCCGCCGAGCTCGCTCGGCTGCGGATGCTCGTCGAGGGCCTGATGACCCTGGCCCGAGCAGACGCGCACGACTTGTCGGCCAGCTTCGGCGAGGTCGATCTCGACGACATCCTCGACGCTGAGGTGCGTAGGGTTCGAGCGACCTCTGCACTGACGGTCGTGGTCGACATGGAGCCGTTGCGAGTGTCGGGCGACGCGTCCAGGCTGACTCAAGCGGTGCGGAACGTGATCGACAACGCCGTCCGGCACGCCCGCTCGACGGTGTGGGTTGAGCTGAGCCGCGACCCCGACGGTGCGGCCGTCGTCCGGATCGACAACGACGGGCCGCCCATCGCTGCGTCGGATCGGGAGCGGGTCTTCGATCGGTTCGTGCGCCTCGACGCCAGCCGGAGTCGTGATGCCGGGGGGAGCGGTCTGGGACTGTCGATCGCGCGAGCTGCGGTGGAGGAACACGACGGACGGATCGACATCGTCGAGGGACCCGCCGGCCGGTGCCGGTTCCAGATCGTCCTGCCGGTCGGGCGGGGGACCGCGGGTCGGCCCGAGATCGGACTCGGAGCTGCCGGCATGCGCTGAGTCTGGTGGTTGCTCAGCTGGGTTCGGTCGGCTCCGGGACGGCGGTAGGAGCATGATCGGCGGAGCCGATCTCGGGTTGATCGCGTCGGCCCGGAGCGATCGAGGGCGCGGCCGGGCTGCGCTGCAGTATCGGCCGTCCGAGCCATTCGCGTGCCGGCCTGCGGAGTCCGAGCGTTGCGCTGATCAACGCTGCGGCCAGCGCCCAGCCGGCGAGGACGTCGGTGACCCAGTGTGCGCCGAGGTAGACGCGGCTGACGCCGATCAGCAGCCCCAGGACGAGCGCGCCGGCGACAGCCGCCCGGCGTGCGACGGCCGGTGCGCCGACGGTGAGCAGGACGGCGACGAGTACCCAGGTGACCGTTCCGTCGGTGGTGTGGCCCGAGGGGAAGGAGAAGTCCCAGTTGGTCGCGGGCCCGATCGACGGGCGTGGTCGAGCGATGGCGATCTTGACGAGGTAGACCAGGCCGGCGGTCAGGGCCAGGCCCGCGAGCAGCAGCGCGGCCGAGTCGAACCGTCGCTTGACGACGAGCAGTGCCGCGGCGCAGGCGCCGATGGCCAGCGCAACCGGGGGGGATCCGAGGGCGGTGACGGCGGTTGCGAGGGTCGACAACAGCGCGTCTCGATGGTGGGTGACGTCGGCGGCGACGGTGGTGTCGACGGTGTTGCCGCCGTCGATCATCACGAGCATGAGGACGACGATGAAGCCGGCCATCCCGACGATGCTGGCCGTCCACCACGGCTGGTCGGTCCGCGATGGCGGTGCAGTTGCGCTCATGGAATACCTCCTTCGGGTGTGAACCGCCTCGGCGGAGGGGTCCGGAACCACCGTGACGTACGGCTGCTGAGCGCAAGCTTGGCGAATTCGAGCCCAGACAAGCTCGGCATGCGGCAGGCGCCTGCCGTGGAGCACCCCTCCGGTCCACAGATTCCGCTAAGGATCGACGGTCACCATGGGTGCAGCGGATCCGAAGCCGCCGACGGGTGGGGTGTGGTGTGAGAGTGCTGCTGGTCGAGGACGAGCGACTGTTGGCCGACACCGTGAAGGACGGGCTGAGTCGAGAAGGCTTCGTCGTCGATATCGTCGGCGACGGCGTCTCGGCGGTCTGGGCAGCGACAGAGTTCAGCTACGACGTGATCGTGCTGGACATCATGCTGCCGGGCCTCAATGGCTACGACGTCCTCAAGCAATTGCGCAGCCGCAAGGTGTGGACACCGGTGTTGATGCTCACGGCCAAGGACGGCGAGTACGACCAGACCGACGCGTTCGACCTCGGCGCGGACGACTACCTGACCAAACCGTTCAGCTTCCTGATCTTGGTGGCGCGCCTGCGGGCGCTGATCCGGCGTGGTGCGCCCGAGCGCCCGGCCTTGATCACGGTCGGCTCGCTCACCCTGGATCCTGCTCGCCGCCACGTGGAGCGCGCCGGGCTGGTGATTCCGCTGACCGCCCGCGAGTACGGGCTGCTGTTGTTCCTGATGCGTCGCTGCGGCGATGTCGTCAGCAAGTCCGAGATCTTGGAGAACGTCTGGGATGCGGCCTACAGCGGTGGGGACAACGTCGTCGAGGTCTACATCAGTTACGTCCGGCGCAAGATCGACGAGCCGTTCGGCGTGCAGACGTTGAAGACCGTCCGGGGCCTCGGGTATCGCCTGGATCCCGACGAACCCGGCCAGGCATCGGCCCCCCGCGCCGTCCCGACGCGGAACTCGCGGCGCTGAGCCTCCTCCCAGCCAGGTAGCCAGACCAGCACACCAAGATCAGGGCCGCGAGATCCAGCGCGAGCAGGATCAGCAGCAGCACGGACAGATCGTGGACGGCGATCACGGTGTCGCCGACGACAGCGGCGGCCGCGGTGCCGATCGTCAGCGCAGCGAAGGTGCGAGATCGCTCGATGTCGAGAACGAGGATCAGACCCAGCACACCGTGCACGAGCAGAAACGCCAATCCCCATCCGTGTGCCTGGCGAGCCAGCTGGTCGGCAACCCGATCCAGCTGCGCACCCACGGGTTGCGGCAGGCTGCTCCCGAGCAGGGTTCCCACCAACGAGGCCCCCAGTCGCTCGGCGGCATCGGAGCCGGGACCGAGGAGCCACGCGGCACCGGTCAACTGGAGCAATCCGACGATGCGTCTGGGCGACATTCCGCGCGCGACGGCGGCGGGGTGCGCCGGTGCCGCCGGGTCGGGGGTGGGCTCAGAGGACTGAGGCCGCGTGGACGAACTCATCACCATGGAGACCCTTCACCGTCAATTCGCCCCGGGATCCTGGTGCTTCTTGCGCCGCGCTGCGGTACCGGAGTATCAACCAGCATCGCTGACAACGGCTGAGCGGCAGCTGAGCGAAATCAACGCCCCACCTCGACCGTTCGCAGTATGTACCTGCCGGCCTGGGCCGCCGGTGGCCAGCTGCGCAGCGTGGTCCGGGTTTCCGGCGACAGGGCGCCCGTCTCTGCGTATCGAAAGGGCAGGGCCTGTGTGCCGGATCGAACGTAGCTGAGGTACAGGTCCTGCCAGGCGGCATCCAGCCTGCGGGGAGTCCAGTGGCCCCGCTGCGTGGCCAGCTCGTAGGAGTATCCGCCGAGATCTGCCACAAAGCGGCAACCATGATCGAGATTGGTGGTCAGGACGTTCAGCTGCACCAACGCGGTGGGGTCGTCGGAGGTGACGCATGTAGTCTGAGCGACCCTGCCGGACAGGGCTGCTGCGGGAAAGCGGCGACCCAGGCGCACCTGCGTCGAGGGAATGATCGCCGCGAGAGCGACCGCTCCCAAGACGATCGCTGTGACGACGGCAGCCGCCGGGCGCCAGGCGATCGCCCGGCGCAGAAGCAGCCCGCCGCCCGCAGCGACGCACACGGCCAGGGGGCCCGTCACCAGCCCGGGGTAGTGCAGGAACCACGACGGGCTGACCATGAGCACCAGACTCAGGATGAGCGTCAAGACCGTCGCCAGCCTCACTTCCCAGACCCAGGCCGAGGCCACCACTGTGGCCGCCGCCACCGCAAGTCCGGCCAGCAGCCAGCCATCCGGGGAGGTGAGGGCGGGGCGATGCCAGCCCAGGCCGATGATCCCGGCCGCCTTGGTCCAGACCGTGGTGGTCGAGGGTGCGCGATTCAGCTGGTCGAGCACCACCATGCGCCACATGGATCCTGGTGACAGGAGCCAGAACGGTCCACACACCGCTGTGATGGTGACGGCCGCCGCCGTGGTGAACCTCAGCGCCTGCCGCCACTGCCGGCCGATCAGAAACCAGACGATGACCGCAACCACGGCTGCCGCACCCCAGATCTTCACCGTGGCCGAGAAGCCGATCAGGGCCCCCGCCCCGGCCACCTGAGCCAGCGTGGGCGCCGCGCCTTTGGAGGTCTGGAGGAGCAGGATGGTAAGGAGCACGCAGGTCTGGGCGGGTGCCTCGAGCAGCGGGGTCCATTCGATGTAGATCGCCGGGTAGGCGGTGGCGTAGAGGACGGCGCCCATCGCCGACTCCACCAACCCCACCCGCCGCAGGATGCGCGCCACGAGGACAGTGTTGACCCCGCCGAGAGCGATCCAGGCCAGTCGCGCGGCAGCCAGTCCCCAGGGATCGTGTCCGGCCAGGCCGAACAACCCGAAGGGGGCGAGCAGCAGCACGATGCCCGGCGGGTGCAGCAAGACGAAGTCACGATACGGGACGACGCCGTGCAGCAAGGCGCTGCCGGCGCTGTAGTAGACACCGTCGTCGTAGTTCCCCAGACCGAACAGACCGCCGCCCCTGACCAGCGCGATCAGCCGGAGCCCGACGGCGAGGCCAGCGGCGAGCAAGGCCACCCACCAGTGGCCGGCGGTCCGCCATGTCGCTCGCGCTCGTATGGGCGGGATGGCGGTGTCCGCCGCAGCCATGGTTGTCCCGATCGACGGTTCGTGATGTCGTTGACGACGGTAGGCAGTCGGACCACCGGAAGCAACGATTCCTGGGCATGGCCGCTCAGCGTCTGCACAGGCTGCACGGATCAGTGTCGAACGTGGCCACGACGACGCCTCCGCATCCCAACGCCGGTCTCGAGGGTCCGGGACGGTCCTCGGGCTCGTCCGCTCGGGCCGGTCAGTGGCACTCGAAGGAGGGGCTCGTCGTGCGCAAAGCGGCTCGCCGGCTCGGGCTGGGTCGCATCGCAGCGGAGATCGCTGCGCTCGCGGGCGTCTCGGTGTCGATCGCGGGACAACGCTTCCCGGCCCTGATGCTGTTCACGACGGCCTTCGTGATCGTCGTGGCCCGAGCAGTCACTGTGTCGCGGTCGGCGACCAGCAGCCCTGTCTCGCCGACCGGGACCGCGACGCTGCCCCGCGTCCTGATCGTGCTCGGCGCCGCCACGATCGACCAGGGCCTGCTGATCTGGCCGGCGTTCGTGGTCGCCTGCGGGGTGGCGGCGGAAGCCGCGCTGGCTCCGTTCGTCCGGCTTGCGGTTCCTCTGGCCGTCAATCTGCCCGGTATCGCGGTGCGGACCAAACCCCTCATCACCCCGCGGTGGGGGTTCGCCGTGAGCACCACCGCCATCGGTGGGCTGGTGGTCCTCGCGGCTGCGGGCACTCTGATGCCCAGCGACCTGCGGGCCGCGGGGGCTTTCGCCCTGGTCGCGGTCCAGTGGCTCGCACTGATCACGATCGGCGTGGACGCCTTCCTGCGCATCGTCCGGCGTCGTCGAGCCGAAGCCGTGCTGCCCAACGCGGTCTCCGAGTACGCCCCCACCTTCCTGCTGCATTGGTATGCCCCGCCGGAGTCCAGCCATCAAGTGACGATGTGGCTGCCGTACCTGGAACGACTGGGACGTCGGTTCCTGATCGTGGTCCGGAACGCCGCCACGTTCGACGAGATCGCCGCCCGGACCTCCCGACCGGTGATCCTCCGCAGGTACGCGCCGGAGCTCCCAGCCGTCATCGCGCCGACACTGCGAACCGTCTTCTACGTCAACACCTCCTCGCGCAACGAGCCGATGCTGGCCTACCTGGGTCTTCAGCACATCCAGCTGAATCACGGCGACAGTGACAAGGCTCCGAGCTATCGTCGGGCCTTTCGCGTATTCGACAAGAACTTCGTCGCCGGTCAGGCGGCCATCGATCGGTTCGCCCAGCACGGCATCGAGGTCCCCGCCTCTGCGTTCGAGATCGTCGGGCGGCCTCAGGTCGAGGCGATCGAACTCGCCGACCGGCCCATCAGCCACCACCCGCATCCGGTCGTGTTGTACGCGCCCACATGGTTCGGCTATTTCGACGATTCCCGCTACAGCTCTCTGACCGCGGGCGTCGACATCGTCGCAGCGCTCCTGGCCCGAGAATGCACGGTCATCTTCCGCCCGCATCCGTGGAGCCGGCACACCCCGGCCCTGTCTGCGGCCGTCGACAAGATCGACGAGCTGCTTCGTCAAGATCACGCCAGCCATGCGGACCGGCCGCACCTGTTCGGGCCCGTGGCCACCGATCGACTCAGTCTGGTCGATTGCTTCAACCGCTCCCATGCCATGATCGCCGACGTGTCCAGCGTCGTTGCGGACTACCTGTATTCCGAAAAGCCCCTGGCGCTCACGATGACCGAGCCGCGTCAAAGCATCGAGGAGTACCTGCGTGATGTGCCCATCGCACGTGCCGCGTACCTGCTCGCCTCGGATCTGTCCGACTGCCCACAGGTCTTCGACGACCTGTTGATTCGCGATCCGAAGCTCCTGCAGCGGCGGGCGCTGAAGACCTACTACCTCGGCCCGTTCCCCGCAGCCAGCTATGCCGACGGCTTCGTCGACGCGGCGCGTCGCTACGTGTGACGGACCGACGCGGCGCGTCGCTACGTGTGACGGACCGGAGGCTCAGCTGCGGCTCAGGGAGCCTCGGGCAGGGTTCGGATCATGATCAAAGTCAGCGTCGTCGTTCCGGTCTTCGACAACGCCCGGGATCTCCGTCGATGCCTGGACTCGCTGACGCGGCAATCCCTGCCGCCGGAGGAATACGAGGTCGTGATCATCGACGACGGGTCGACCGATGAGTCAGGCATGATCGCGGACGCAGCCAGCCGCCGTCACCCCCAGATCCACGTCCGGCATCAAGAGAATTCGGGTTGGCCCGGTCAACCCCGCAACAGTCAACCCCGCAACAAGGGCCTCGACCTCGCACAAGGCGAGTACGTGTTCTTCTGCGACGCTGACGACTGGCTGGCCGATCACGCCCTCGAGCTCATGTACCGCTTCGCCGTCGAGCATGATCTCGATATCGTGGTGGGAAAGATGCTAGGCGTCGGCCGAGCGGTCCCGCACGTGCTCTTCACCCGAACCCGGCCGCTGGCCTCGTTCGACGACGCGCCGCTGATGGACTCCCTAACCGCGCACAAGCTGTTCCGGCGCGAACTCCTCGAGCGCCAAGGCATCCGGTTCCCGGAAGGTCGCCGTCGGCTCGAAGATCACATATTTGTGGTCGGAGCCTACTGTGCCGCCAGCCGGATCGGTGTCTTCAGCGATGAGCCCTGCTACTTCCACACTCGACGCAGTGACGGGGGCAACATCTCCTCCCAGCCTCCGCACTGGCCGAGCTACTTCGACAGTCTTACCGAGGCCATCACGATCATCGAAGCCCATATCGCCCCCGGACCACTGCGCGACAAGACCCTCGTGCGCTGGCTACGCGTCGAGATGGTCCGCGGCCTCAGCGGCCGACAGTTCCTCCGCCGCGATCCGGCAGACGCTCGGGCTCTCTTCGACGCGGCGCACAGGGTCGCCGCAGAGCATTTCGGCCCTGGAGTGATCAGCCGTCTCCAGCCGGCCGAGCGCCCGGTCGCCAGAGCGCTGCTGGCGGGAGACTACGACGAACTCGAAGCAATCGCTGCGATGGTGGCAAGCCAGGAGGAGAGCACACGGCTCGCCGCCAACCCACCGTCGAGCGAGACATCGAGGTCTCGGATCCGAGAGATCGAGCGAATCACGCGGCAGTTCGCCGGTTCGGTCGCCCGTTCCGTGGGCCACCACATCCGACCGGCCCGGCGCGCCACGGAATAGCGATCGCGGTTGTGCGTCTGATCACGTTCGGGAATAGACACAAGACCCGGGTGGCTGGGTGAATTCATGACCAATGTCGATTTCTGGTTCGACCCGCTCTGCCCATTCGCGTGGATCACGTCTCGAACCATGTTGGAGGTGCAGCAGGTCCGCGACATCCAGCTGACCTGGCACGTCATGAGCCTGGCCTACCTCAACGAGGACAAGGACGTCTCCGAGGAGTACCGCAAGGGCCTTCAGGACGCCTGGAAGCCGGTGCGGGTGTGCATGGCGGTGGAGGAGGCGTACGGCCAGCAGAAGCTCGCCGAGCTTTACACCGCCCTGGGGACCCGCAAGCACACGCGAGGTGCTGCGAAGCTCGATCGTGAGCTGATCACCGCCGCCTTGGCGGAGATCCACCTACCGAGCTCCCTCGCCGACGCCATGGACGATTCTTCGCTCGACGAGGCGATTCGGCGGTCGCACCACGAGGGCATGGACCAGGTCGGCCACGAAGTGGGTACACCCACCATCGCGATCGATGGCCAGGCCTTCTTCGGTCCGGTGCTCAGCCGGATTCCCAAGGGCGAAGACGCGGGCCGGATCTGGGACGGCGCCGTTGCGCTGTCGTCCTTCCCGTATTTCGCCGAGCTGAAGCGCAGCCGCGAGAGCCAGCTGCACTTCGACTGATTCAGCAGACCCGTGTGATTGATCACATGCGCTTGATGGTCCACGCCGGGGTCGGGGGCTG
>DASTGF010000081.1:0-2203 GCA_035719255.1 Microlunatus sp.
CAGACGGCGACGGCTCAGCGTCAAGAAGACCATTTCGGGATCCCGGCTCTTGGGGCCGGCGGTGGTCGTCGGCGTGTGGGCGCTCGCCTCGGCCAGCGGGCATCTCGACCCACGGACCCTGCCGGCGCCCTGGACGGTCGCCCAGACCGGCTGGGATCTGTGGACGGACGGATCGTTGAGGCAGGACACCCTGACCTCGCTGGCACGGGCCGGGAAAGGGCTCCTGCTGGGTCTCACGATCGGCACCGTCCTTGCGTTGCTGGCCGGGCTCAGCCGGGCCGGCGACGCGTTGATCGACGGCACCGTGCAAATCAACCGGTCGATCCCCACACTCGGGCTGATTCCGCTGTTCATCGTCTGGCTGGGCATCGGGGAGGGTTTCAAGGTTGCGATCATCGCGATCATCGTCTACATCCCGGTCTATCTGAACCTGCATGCCGGGCTTCGCGGTATCGATCTACGGTTCGTGGAGCTCGCCGAGGTGAGCGGACTGAACCGATGGCAGTTCATCCGTCATGTCGTGCTGCCCGGTGCACTGCCCGGATTCTTCGTCGGACTGCGGATGGCGGTCACCTATTCCTGGCTCGGTCTGGTCGTACTGGAACAAATCAACGCCATCAACGGACTGGGCTACATGATGTTCCAGGCCACCAACTACGGACAGACCGCGGTAATCGTCGTCGGCCTCGCCGTCTACGGCATGTTCGGCTTCATCTCCGACCTGTTGGTCCGGCTGGTGGAGAGGAGGGCGCTGTCATGGCGGCAGACCATCAGCAACTGAACGTCCCAGCCGTCCGCGTCGCCGGCCTCAGCCGCTCCTTCGGCACCCGGACGGTCCTGGACAATCTCGACCTCGACATCCAGCCCGGCCAATTCGTCGCGCTGCTGGGCAAGAGCGGTTCAGGCAAGAGCACCCTGCTGCGGGCGCTGGCCGCGCTCGACCACGACGTCACCGGCGTCGGTGACATCCAGCGGCCCGAACGGGTATCGGTGGTGTTCCAAGACTCCCGCCTGCTGCCGTGGAAGCGGATCCTGCCCAACGTCCTCCTGGGCGTCGACCGCCGAAGCGAGGCCAAGGCCAGGGCACGGTCGGCTCTCGCCGAGGTAGGCCTGGAAGGCCGGGAACGGGCCTGGCCGACCGAACTGTCCGGCGGTGAAGCCCAACGGGCCGCCTTGGCGCGCTCGCTGGTGCGCGAACCGGAACTCCTGCTCGCGGACGAACCGTTCGGCGCCCTCGACGCCCTGACCCGGATCAAAATGCACGTCCTGCTCCGAGAACTGTGTCAGCGGCATCAGCCCGCCGTGCTGTTGGTGACCCACGACGTCGACGAGGCAATCGTGTTGGCCGACCGGATTCTCGTGCTCCACCACGGACGGATCGGCGTCGACCTGACCGTCGACCTTCCCCACCCCCGCAGCTATGGCGATCACCAACTCGCCGCCTACCGGTCACTGCTGCTGGATGCGCTCGGCGTCGGTACCACGCCCGAGCAGCGCGCCTCCTGACCACCCCTTCCTCGAAAGGACTCCCCCGCATGTCACGACAGCTCCACCTCAACGCCTTCTTGATGAGCTCCGGACATCACGAAGCCGCCTGGCGGCTGCCCGAAAGCGACCCGTACGCCGACACCGACATCCACCACTGGATCCGAGTCGCCCGCCTCGCCGAAGCAGGCAAGTTCGACTCGCTGTTCCTCGCCGACAACGTCGCCTTGTGGAAAGGGGTCGAGTACCGTCCCGGCGGCCAGTTGGAACCGACCATCCTGCTCGCCGTCCTCGCCACGGCAACCCAACACATCGGCCTCATCGCCACTGCATCCACCACCTACAACGAGCCATACAACCTGGCCCGGCGATTCGCCTCCCTCGACCACGCCAGCAACGGACGGGCCGGCTGGAACATCGTCACCACCGCCGGTGTCGACGCGGCCCGCAACTTCGGACTCGAGGATCGCCCCGACCACCTCGACCGGTACCAGCGGGCCGCCGAATTCGTCGACCTCTCCCGCCAACTGTGGGACAGTTGGGACGACGACGCTCGAACCGCCGACAAGACGACCGGCCGCTACAGCGATCCCGCCAACGTGCACCACCCCCACCACAGCGGCACCTACTACCGGGTGGCAGGCGCACTCAACGTGCCACGCCCCCCACAAGGCCATCCGCTGCTCGTCCAGGCCGGCTCGTCGGAGGACGGCAAGGA
>DASTGF010000082.1:0-6921 GCA_035719255.1 Microlunatus sp.
CGCCGGTCACGATCGTCGCGATCCGCTGCACCACCGACTTCAAACCCGGTGACAGCGACGAGTACGAGGTGCCCCCCAGGTCCCGAGCGACGGCGTCCGAATCAGCGAACGACCACAGCGGAACCTCGCTGGTCTTGGTGAAGGCGGTTTGCGACCAGGTGCGGGATCGGTTGTAGGTCTTGTCGAGCAACGCCGGCCACGCCTGTGTCAGTTGCTGCCAGTCAGTCTCAGTGAAAGCGGTGGTCTGCGCGGGCTGGGCCGAGATCGTCATCCCCGTCTTGTTCAACCCGTCGCGCACGTCGCCCGCCATCGCGGAGGCATACTCCGTTCCGGCCGGCTTCCAGACGGTGATCCAGAGCCAGGGCGAGAAGTCGTCGCTGATCGGGTCACTGCTGGGTGTCTCGTAGGGATCGGCATTCGAAATGCCCGTGAGACCGAACTGGCCGCCCACCAGGGCGGCCAGCAGGATGAGAATTCGAACAGTTCGACGCATCAACACGCTCCTTCGAAAGCGAGCCATGGCACGGTCGGGGATGCCGCGAAGGGGTCGGGGCCAAGTGGTGGAAGCGTCCCGGAGATCGTCCACGGTCCGTCCGGGGTTCGATCGAGCAGCATGCTGATCGCCATCCGCATCTCCTCGGTGCGCCCGTCGTTGCGGGTCAGCTGGCGGTACAGGATCAGGTCGAGATCGACGTGGGTGTCTGTGCTGGTCGGTGAGATCCGATAGGCACCCTGATCGGGCAGCACCCGGCTTTCGGTGTAACCCTGCGCCTGGAGTTGCCGGGCGAGCTGGTTCAGAGAGTCAAGAGCCCCCTGCTGGAAGGGATTTCCCGGCGTGACGACCGTCGCGAGCACCTCGGCGGCGTTGGGATCGATCGGGTAGGTGACCGACCACCGGCCGAACGTGCGGGCGAGCGCTGCGGCACCAAGGTCATCGCGGGTGGCCTGGGTCTGCGCCGGCAGGATCGCCGCGAACGGATCCGGCCCGCCCAGACAGCCGTCCGCGAGAGCGCCGGCTGGTGCGCTCGCCGAGCTGCTGTTCGTGGTCGCCGGCTGACTCGTGGACGGTGAGACGGGTGCCGAGGTCGGAGTGGACGGCCCGGCCGAGGTGTCGGCGCCACGGTTCCCGAGCACGACGACGAGGACGACCGCGGCGATCACGACCACCGCGGCGGCCGCGATCAGGACGAGCCGGCGGTTGCGGCGGGAACGATTACCGGCGGCCTGCGGTTCGGTCATGGTCGCCGTCATAGCGTCACCGTCCGCATGAAGGCAATTCCGGCGGCCCCAACAGCGACCAGGCTGGCGACCGCGGCCGCTCCCCACCGGGCCCGACGGCGCGCCTGCCCGCCGATGCTCCGGTCGTGATCATGGGCCGCGGCCCGGGCGATCATCGCAGTCAGCACCAGGCCCGTCAGACCAACCAAGATCACGGCGGTCGTCATCAGGTCCTCGGCGGAGGACATGCTCAGCCGGCCAAGGCAAAAAGCCCGGCGAGGATGGTGCCGAACCCGACCAGGGCCACCAGCGAACCACCGGCCCACAACGCATGGTTCTTGGCGTCGTCGGCCTGGCCGGGCACATTGTTGCTGGTCGCCCGGCGCATCTGCGTGAGAGCGAGGATGAGGAAGGCGCCAGCGATGATGATCGCGATCGCCCACAAACCCACGAACAGCTTCTGCCACCAGGTGGTGAACTCAGCTCCGAAGACGGTGAAGTCCGGGACAAGGCCAGCGAACGGATTTTCCATAGCTTCCCTCAGTTCGTGTTGTCGGCGGTGTCGCCGGTGAGCGCGATGTTGGCGACGGTGGCGGCAGCCAGCTGAGTCCAGGCGATCTGCGACGGCCGGGTGAGCGACTCCAAGCTCATCGGCGTTCCGGCGGCGATCGCTGGGTCGAATGGGATGTCGAGCACCGCCCCCACGCCAACTCCCGCAAACAGGTCCGTCAGCTGGCCGGCCAGGCCCGGGGTTTGCGGGCCGCGCGTGTGCATCACCGCGACGACCGCGCGCTGGGTCAAGCTGCTCGTCGCCTGCAGCCGGTCCAGCAGGCGGAGCGCCTTGTTCACCGAGGACGCGGTGATCGTGGTCGGCACCACCAGGATGTCGGCCTTGGCGATCACCGCGGTGAAGGCTTCCGAGTGCTGCACATTCCCGGTGTCGGCGACCGAGATGCGGTAGGTCCGGTCCAACGCCCACAGGATGCGGTCGATGCTGTCGCCGGAGAACTCACGATCGGCCAGGGAACCGAGCACGTCCGCGTTCGACGTCTGGGTCGCTGCACACGCAGCGATAGTTCCGGGGTGCGCGAACTGCCCCGGGTCAGCTTCGATCTCCGATAGGCAACGAGCCTGAACACCTTCCGCGATCCCAGAGAGAGTTCCGGCGGCGTCGGCGGCGTCCCAGACGGCGACGCTGCCGCCGCGCACCCGGGCCAGCGTCCCACCCAGGAGCAGCGTGGTCGGGGTCTTGCCGACCCCACCCTGGGGGTTGGCCACGGCAATACGTACCGACCGTGGCCAGGCGGCCGACCGGATCAGCCGTTCGTTGCGGCGATGTTCGAGTTCCTCACGGCCGGGCTTGGGCTTGGCCAGGCCGAAGCTGAGCATCTTGAACACCGTCCGCCGGCGACCCCAGGTGGCCGGAGCCTCGACCGGCGCGGGAGGCGTCCAAGACACCGCCGGCAAGGAGCTGGACGGGGCGGCCCAGGCCGTCGCTGTGTCACCGGCCGCGGCGAGCAGCTCATCAACCGGATCCGAAGGCGCCCGGACCGCGGCCTCGGGTGAGAACGGTGCCGGCGGCGTGCGGGGTGCTCGAGCCGCCGGCGCCGGCTCGGCCGGCGGCTCGGCGAAAGCACGCGCCCGGGCGGCCCCCGGTAGCCGACGTGTGCTGGTGCCCTGTTCCGTTGTCGTCATTCGACGCGACCCCCGGGAGATGGTTGACCGGTCCCCGCCTGCAGCTCGACTGAAAGCGGATGGTGGACTGCCGGTTACTGAACGCAAACGATATCAACTGTAGTTCGACTAGCGGCCGCGAACGGTAAACCAAGATTCGACACGCCGTCAACTGCCGACCCGCGCGTAATCAGCTGCGCGCCTCTACCCGTCGGTAGGCTCCCTACGAATAGTGACCAGGAGGGTTAGTGAGCGACGCAGATGGTGGAGTACCGGGGCTGGCGGACCGGCTGAACCATCTGTTTGCGACAGTTCCTCGCCACGACGGCAAGGGCTACTTCACGAACGAGCAGGCGGCAGCCGCGCTGACCGCCGCCGGCACCCACGTGTCCGACGCCTACATCGGTCAGCTCCGGAACGGCAAGCGCAACAACCCTTCCGCGCGGCACCTCGCGGCGATCGCCGAACTGTTCGCAGTCCCGGTCGACTACTTCTTCAATCCGGAGGTCACCGCGGCGATCGACAACGATCTGCGGCTGCTCAGCGCGATCCGCGACAGCGGGGTCAAGGACCTAGCCCTGCGCGCCCAAGGCCTGTCGCCGGAGACCATCTCCGGCCTGGCGAGCATCATCGAGCAGGTCCGCAAGATGGAGCAGGTCCCGGATCCGAACGGAAACCAGCCGACTCGAACCGACCCCGGGTCGGAGCCCGACTGATCGGTCCCTGTGCGGCGGTCCGGCAGCGCTCTCGGCTTCCACGGCTACACGCAGCTTCCACGCATCGCACCTGATCATGACTACCTGGTCACGTTGTTGCCGATCGGGATCGGGATCGAGTTCAGCAGCTTTGACAGCCAGTTAGTCGTGCCAGCGCGCCATCTCTCCGGGGCAGAATTCCAGCTCAAAGTGTGGTCCGCGTCGAAGAGCTCGAGCCCGACCATGGGGTTCGCTTCATCGACCTCGGCTGCTACCTGCCAGGGCGTCGACTGATCTGCCGTTCCTTGCAGGATCAGCAACGGGATCTTGAGCCTGTCCGGGGAGGTCCAGTCGAGCGCATCCAGGTCGACTGCCCGGTCGAGGCCGACCGTGCGGGCCAGCAGCCTGTGCGTCAGCCACGGATAGGCCAGGTGAGCAGACCAGGACGGCAGGCCCGCCCGTGAGCAGTTCGCCTCCAGGGTCGCCCGCCAGTCTAGAACGGGCGAGTCCGCCACGACGCCGACGACGTGCTTGCGCCATCTCGGCAGGTCCGCGAGCTGTAGGGCGATGCTCGCACCCATCGACCAGCCGAAGAGGACGATGCGGCGGGCACCGTGCGCAAGGGCGTACTCCAGGGCCGGCTCAACGTCTCGGGCTTCGTCGAGTCCAAGCGTGGACCGCCCGGAGCCGTGGTGAATGCCTTCCGCTGTGTTGCGGTAGGTCGGTACCAGCGAGGTGAGGCCGGCCGACGTGGCGACCTGTACTCCGCGGAGCGTTCCCGCTCGCGTGCTGCCCATTCCGTGAATGTGGACGGCCCAGACGTCGCCGTTCCCGGCATCGACACGCCAGACTGGCGTCGGGCCGAGTTCGGTCGGAACGGCAATCTCCTCGGCGCGCAGACCTGCGGACGTTGGAGTCGGGAAGTGGATGCCGGTCCAGGAGATGGTCGCAACGCCGGCTAGCCGCTCGGCTCCCGCGTTGTCGACGGGACGGGCTATGGATGATCCCCACGGAAGGGCCTCAGCGCCGAACCGAACGTGCGAACCGTCGGGTAGGAACGCTCCATAGAGGCCGGCGCGGCGTGTCTGCTCAGCGTCGGCCAGGAGTACGTAGTGCCGACCGCCCGTGGCGATGACACCGTGCACACGAGTTGTGTACTGCCGGCCAGCGTAGGGCGCAGTAAGGGCCCTCGCGATGACGTAGCCGGCGCCAGCCGCGAGACCGGTTACCCCCAGTGCTGCGGCCGCTCCAATCCGGGCGAGCGTGTCAGCTTTCATGACGTCGGCCAGCGGAGGAACCGCCGAGCAGGAAGGCCTCTGCAGTTTCAAGCCGGGAGACCTCCTCCGGCGAAAGCTCGTACTTCGATCCGAGACTTGCTTGAGCATCGCGAATCTCGATGAGCTGGCGGTAGAGAACGGATTCCTTGTCCCCGGACGGCTCCACCCTCGGGCCGGAAGATTTGGCCTTCAACGCACGGGACCAGGCCGGGCCCAGCTCTTCGACCAACCGCGCGATCTGCGCGTTTGTGCGCCGGGAATCGAGGAACCGCGCGCTGGGGAGCATCACCAAACCAGCCGCGATGAGCACGATGCTGAGGCTGTTGCCGTAGTCGTAGAAGTACTGACCGAGCCGGAGCAAGCTCTCGTTACCGGCGACGTGAGCCACATCCATGACGATGACGACGATGCAGGTCAGGGTCTGACCCAGGCTGCCGATCAGCAACACGATGGTCGCGGTCCGCGTGAAACCCCGCACGCTGGCCAGCTGACCGATGCAGACCACCGCCATGGCCAGGGTGACCAGGCCGAAGTACAGGTGCTGTACTCCCGAGTAAACGGCGGCGGCCGGCTGATCGCCGTAGTCGAGCATGAATCGAGTTGACGAGCCCGTTGTCTTGATCATGAAGAACGCGGCGGCTGAGATGACGACAACACCCACCAACACATAAGGACCCAGGACCACCCTCGCGATCGACGACGACCCGTCAGCGGCTTTGGCGACACCCCGCGCAAAGGCTGCCACCCCGACGATGATCGCCGTATTGGCCAACAGATCGCCGAGGTTGGCGCCACCGAGCCAGCCGTCCACGACGAGGTAGATCGGGTCGACGTTGAGAAGGAGGCCGAACCCCGCGGCCATGCCGAAGTAGATCGTCGAGCGATCCGCTTGACCGGGCCATCTGAGGATGAACAGAGCGATCAACCCGACCCAGATCGCCGCCGCGACGACGATCGTCATCCGAAGACCCTGACGAAGGATGAATGCCGCCTGTTGCGCCGCAGCGAACTGGCGAGCAGGTCTGCGAGAGCCTCTGCTTCTCGCTCCATGGCGTTGTCTGTGTGCCCGCGGGCCAGGGCGCGCAGGACAGCCCCCTCCGGCAGATCCGGGAACAACGCCGCGGCACTGCTCTGACCGGCCGCCAGGTCATGGCCCAGGATCATGTGCGCAAGCTCGTGCAGGACGATTTGCCGGCGGTGAAGCTCCGACGCCGTCGGTGCATGCAGGATGTAGTCACCGAAGCCCGTACTGAGCCAGATCCCGAACAGACCGTCTGACGGATAGATCCCTCGAAACTCGAGGACCTCGATACTCGTGTCCCGCGACCACTCGACAGCGGCAACCAGATCGTCCAGTCCGAAGAACGCCGGCAGATCGAGCGCCGACAACGCGGTTCGCTCCTTCGAATCACCCCGTTGTGTCGCCATTGGTCACCTTCTGTCGTCGTTCCCCGACGCGACATCGTCCAGGAACCGGGTGATCGCGTTGAGCGTGCGCGGAGAGACATCACCGAGTGTGCGAGCCGCGAACGAACGCACCTTCGATACGCGCATGGCCCTGATGAGATCGAGTTGAGCCGCCAGCCGATCCGGCATTGGACCGTTCTTCAGCAGGAAGTCCGCACTCACACCGAAGAACTCCGCGAGCCCCGCGAGCAGATCGGGGTCATCGACAGTTCGATGCCCGTTGAGCATGTAGCTCCATCGAGCTCGGCTCAGATTGATGCCCTGCCGCTCGAGTGCGGCGGCAACCTCGCCGTACTTGAGCTCGATTCCGTGTTCGACGTAGTACAGGTCGACGAGCAGGCGAAGGCGCTGCGAGAGCACAGGGGCATCTCGATCCTCGCTGTCGTCGTCGCTCAAAGGTTCCCCGATCTGTTAGACATGTCTGACACTACCTGGTAGACCTGTCTCAGGAACATTTTAGACACGTCTAAGTCCCTGGGGGCAGAGGATGATGCGGGCGAACCGTCGGCGGACCAACGGGCTTATGCCGAGAACGACTGCATGCGACAAACGTGCCGGCGGAATCAAGAAGCCGGACCAAGATCGGATAG
>DASTGF010000083.1:0-11842 GCA_035719255.1 Microlunatus sp.
GAGACCGCCGAGCACCCCGGTCTGCTCGGTCCCGACGAGTACGACGTCGCCGGCGCCGCCACCGGCGTGGTCGAGCGGGACGCCCTGCTCGGCGCCGAGCGAGTCGTCGCCGGCGACGTCGCGCTGGCCATCGCCTCCTCCGGGCTGCACTCCAACGGTTACTCCCTGGTCCGGCACGTCTTCGGTCGCCAGGCCGGTTGGTCGTACGACCGCCACGTGCCTGAGTTCGGCCGGACGCTGGGAGAGGAGCTGCTCGTCCCGACCCGGATCTACAGCCGCGACATCCTGGCGCTGATCGACGCCGTCGAGGTGCACGCCATCAGCCACATCACCGGTGGCGGGCTGGCCAACAATCTTGCCCGCGTGGTCCCCGATGCGGTGGAGATCCGCATCGACCGTGGCACCTGGCGTCCCGCGCCGATCTTCGATGTCGTGCGGCAGGTGGGCTCGATCTCCCTACCGGATCTGGAAGCCACTCTCAACATGGGGGTGGGTATGGTCGTGTTGTTGCCGGCGGACGCCGCCGATGCGGCCATGGCAGTGCTGTCGGGCCGCGGGCTGGCGTCCTGGGTCTGCGGCAGCGCGGCGCCGAGCGGGTCCGGCACCCGGCAGCGGGTCAGCTTGTTCGGACAACACGACCACGCGTGACGGACATGATTTGCTCCCTCGTCGCGATTGGGTAGCCTGTGTCTCACGACATTGACCAACTGAGCCGGCATGCCGGCAGACACGAGTGCGAGGGGGTCGACCCGATGGGGCGCGGCCGTGCAAAAGCGAAGCAGACCAAGGTCGCTCGCGAACTCAAGTACCGTTCGACGCACACCGACTTCTCGTCGCTGGAGCGTGAGCTCCGTGGCGAAGAAGGCTACGAGGTGCCTGCAGCTTATGCGGATCTCGTCGACGCCGACGACGACACCGACCCCGACCGATACGCCGACGAGGACGATGACTACGCGGTCCCGGTCGACGAGGCGTACGGGAACCTCCGCAAGTCGGGGTAAATAAGCTCTCCCGCTGGACTCGTGGGGTCTAGCCTTTTGGCATGACCCATACCTCTCCAGAACAGCCTGACGAGGCTGCCCGGCGGGCAGACTCCGAGGGTGACTCGGTGCTGTCCGGAGAGTCGTCCGCGACCGACGCGGGCGGCGACCCTTATGTCCCCAGTTCGACGGCCCTCGGGTCCGAGACGGGCTCCGATGCGGGTGGAACGGCGGCCGGTGCGTCGCAGTGGCCCGCGGGACCCACCAGCGCGGCCGGGGGTGCCGGCGATGCCGGGTCCGGGGGCTATCAGCCCACGCCGCCCCCGCCGTACGCGCCACCGCCGTCCGATCCCTACGCCGGTCAGCAGCCGTACGGCCAGGGCCAGAGCTACCAGCCCTCGGGCGCGCCGTACGCCGGTGGATATCAGCAGCCCGCCCCGGGAAACCCGTCGCCCCCCGATCAGGGGTATCAGCAGCAGGGCTATCAGCCCTACGACCCCCAGGCCGCCGGCCAGCAGCAGGGCGGGCAGTACCCGCCGCCCCCGCCGTACCAGAGCCAGCCGGGCTACCCTCCTCAGCCTTACCAGGGCCAGCCTTATCAGGGCGGCCCGCAGCCGATGACCCAGGCCCCGATGACCCAGAGCGACGAGCGGTTGTGGTCGACCCTCAGCCACATCAGCATCCCGTTCATCGGGGTGATCGGCCCGCTGGTCGCCTACCTCGTGTTCAAGGACCGCAGCGCCTTCGTCAAGGATCAGGCCACCGAGTCGCTGAACTTCTCGATCCTCTACACGATCGCGCAGATCGCGGCGAGCATCCTGACCGTCGTGGTGATCGGCGCGATCTTGCTTCCGCTGGTCTTCGTCGGTGCGCTGGTGCTGTGCATCATGGCAGCGATCGCGGCGAACAAGGGTGAGGCCTACCGCTATCCCGTCAACTGGCGGCTGATCAAGTAGGCGTTGCGGGATGGCGGGTTGATCACCGACGGCAGACTAGAGTTCGTGACCGAGTCCGCCATCCTCACCTGGGAGACCGACTTCCTGCCCGGCTTCGAGTCGGTCGACCTGCCGCTGCCGGACGCCGTCCGCGCTCCCGGTGAACCCGAGGACGTCGAGCTGGTGGGCACGCTGCTGCGCCGGGTGCCCACCAGCTCCACCCGGGCGGTGCTCTATCTCCACGGCTGGAACGACTACTTCTTCCAGACCCACCGGGCCGAGCGGCTGGCCGAGTTCGGCTTCGACTTCTACGCCCTCGATCTTCGCCGCTACGGGCGCAGTCTGCGCAACGGCCACCTGCGCGGGTTCATCGCCGACCTTGACGAGTACGCGGCTGAGATCGACGCCGCGGTGTCGATCATCGCCGCTGAGCACGACACGCTGGTCTTGATGGGGCACTCCACCGGTGGCCTGATCGCGGCATTGTGGGCCGCCAAGCATCCCGACCAGGTGGCTGCCCTGGTGCTCAACTCGCCCTGGCTTGATCTCCAGGGCTCGGCCATGATGCGCACCCTCGGCACACCGGTGGTGGACGCGCTGGGTCGCCAGGCGCCGACCTCGGTCATCCCGCTGCCCGACCTCGGCTTCTACGCGCGCACGCTGCACGCTAGCCTCGAGGGGGAGTGGGACTACGACCTCGACCTGAAGACCACTCCCGGTCCGCCGGTCCGCGCCGGATGGTTGCGGGCCATCCGGCAGGGCCACCAGCGGGTGGCGGCCGGACTGCGCCTGCCGATGCCGGTACTGGTGATGGCCTCGAGTGGGACCGAGTTCTCCCGCAAGTGGCACGAGGGGCTGCGCTCCGCCGACACCGTGCTCGACGTGGACCAGATCGTGTCGCGCGGTGCGCGGCTGGGGCGGCACGTGACGATCGTTCGGATCGAGCGGGGATTGCACGATCTCTTCTTGTCGCCCCTCGAGGTGCGCGAGGTCGCCTTCTCGGAGCTGCGGCGCTGGCTGGACACCTACGCCCGTCCCGAATCCGGGTTTCGTCCCCCGGACTGAGACCGGTCGCAGGACCGGATGCCTGGACGGGGTTTTCGCCAGCACGGGGCCCCTGGTTGAATGAGGCCCGTGACTGAGATGCCCCATGTGGTTGTGGTCGGCGCCGGCTTCGGTGGGTTGTCGGCGGCGTCGGAGCTGGCCAAGGAAGGCTTCCGGGTGACGCTGCTCGACCGGCACCCCTACAACACCTTCCAGCCGTTGCTCTACCAGGTCGCGACGGGAGGTCTGAACGCCGGCGACGTCACCTACTCGCTGCGCTACTTCAGTGCGCGGCTCAAGATCAGGTTCCGCTGCACCACGGTAGTCGGGGTCGATCACGATGCCCGCGAGGTGGAGTGCGACGACGGTGTCAAGATCGGTTACGACTACCTGATCATCTCCACCGGCATCACCACGAACCACTTCGGGATTCCTGGAGCTGCCGAGAACACGATGTCGATGTACACCCGGCCCGACGCGCTCAAGGTCCGCGACACGATCTTCGGCGCGATCGAGACGATCGCCAGCGCATCGGATCTCCTCACGGGCAGCTTCACCGTGGTGATCGTCGGCGGGGGAGCGACCGGCGTCGAGATGGCGGGTCAGCTCGCCGAGTTGCGGAACCACGCGATCCCGCAGGTCTATCCCGAGCTCAATCCGGCGCGCGTGCACGTGGTCATGGTCGAGATGGGGCCGCACCTGCTGGCACCCTTCGCGCCGTCACTGCGGACGTACACGCTGCGGGAGCTGGTCAAGCGCGGCGTGGACGTTCGGCTCAACACCGCGATCTCGCAGGTCGATCCGGACCAGGTGATCTTCAAGGACGGCACCTCGATGCCGGTGGACCTGGTGATCTGGGCGGCCGGGGTGTCGGGCTATCCGGTGCTGCGCACCTGGGGCCTGCCGATCGGCCGCGCCGGTCGGGTCGAGGTCAACTCCGACCTGCGAACCACCAACGACGAGCGAGTGTTCGCCGTCGGCGACGCGTCACTGATCGTCGACAACCCGCTGCCGCAGGTGGCCCAGCCCGCGCTGCAGGAGGGCAAGCACGCGGCTCGGCAGATCGTGCGATTGACCAGGGGTCTGCCGACCGAGCCGTTCTCCTACACCGACAAGGGCTCGATGGCGACCATCGGTCGCGCGGACGCCGTGCTCCAGCTACCGAACGGTCTCAAGATCAGGGGCCTGGTGGCCTGGCTGGGCTGGATTGCGCTGCACATCATGTTCTTGCTCGGCAATCGGAACCGGATCCAGACGTTGATCAACCTCGGCACCCGGTACGTCGGCCTCGGCCGTTCCGGGGTGATCGTCGGCGACGTGATGGAGCCGCCGAAGCTGCGGGCCATCCGCGACCAGTAGTCATTCGATCCGGACCACCCGAATGGCCGCCGAGGGCGACGGACCGCCGCCGGGCGCGGCCACCGATCCGGACGGCGCCGAGCCGGCGTCCGCGGCGGACTGGTGGCGTACGGCGGTGATCTACCAGATCTACCCGCGCTCGTTCGCCGACGGCAACGCCGACGGTGTCGGTGACCTGATCGGGATCACCGAGCGGCTGGACGCCTTGGTCGCCCTCGGAGTGGATTCGGTGTGGCTGTGCCCGTTCTATCGATCACCGCAGGCCGACGCCGGGTACGACGTGGCGGACTACTGCGACGTCGACCCGTTGTTCGGCACCCTCGACGACTTCCGCCGGCTGCTCGCGCGGGCGCACGACCTCGGTCTGCGGGTGATCATCGATCTGGTGCCGAACCACAGCTCCAGCGCTCATCCGTGGTTCGAGGCGGCCTTGGCCGCGCGGCCCGGCTCACGGGAGCGGAGCCGATACATCTTCCGTGACCAACCGACCGACTGGCGTTCGGTGTTCGGCGGATCCGCCTGGACCCAGGTGCCGGACGGCCAGTGGTACCTGCACACCTACGACGTCAGCCAGCCCGACTGGAACTGGGCCAATCCCGACGTGGTGGCGTTCTTCGACCGGGTGCTGCACTTCTGGCTCGATCTCGGGGTCGACGGCTTCCGCGTCGATGTCGCACACGGCCTGGTCAAGGACGCCAGCTTTCCCTCATTCCCCGACGACCCGCTCTCGGTCCACGCCAAGTCGGCTGCGCCGTACTGGGACCAGGACGGGGTACACGCCATCTACCGACGCTGGCGCGCGCTGCTGGACCAGTACACCGAGGGTGACCCGTCGCGGCCGCGGGTGCTGTGTGCCGAAGCCAATGTCCCGGTACGCCGTGCGGTCCGCTACGTCCGGCCGGACGAGATGCACCAGACGTTCAACTTCCCCTATCTGAACACCCCGTGGAATGCCGCCGCCCTGCACCGGGTGATCGAGCACTCGCTGGCCGAGTACGCGACAGTTGGAGCCCCCTCGACCTGGGTCTTGTCCAACCACGACGTGGTCCGGCACGCCAGCCGCCTCGGCTACCACGAGGGCCGACCGCCGCGGCCCGGGGGCATCGGGCCCGCCGATCCGCAGCCGGACGAAGCCCTGGGGCTTCGTCGGGCCCGCGCGGCGACCCTGCTGATGCTCGCGTTGCCGGGATCGGCCTATCTGTACCAGGGTGAGGAATTGGGCCTGCCCGAGCACACCGCGATGCCCGACCGCTTTCGCCAGGATCCGACCTGGGTCCGGAAGAACTACACCGAGCCGGGTCGAGACGGCGCCCGGGTGCCATTGCCGTGGGTTTCGGCGAGCACCGCCTTCGGGTTCGGTGGCTTCGAGACGACATGGCTGCCGCAACCGGACAGTTGGGCGGCCTACAGCCGCGACCAGCAGGAAGGAGTCTCCACCTCCACGCTGGAGCTGTATCGCAGCGCGTTGCGCCTCCGGCGCCGGTACCGGCTCGGCGAGGGCACGCTGGAGTGGCTGAGCGGCCCCGACGATCGTCGGCTGGACTTCCGCCGGGGTGAGCTGCGAGTCACGTGTGTGATCGGCGACGACCGGGTGCCGCTACCCGGCGACGCGGAGATCCTGCTCACCAGTCAGGAGCCGTTCACCGGAGTGGTCGAGCCCGACACCTGCGTCTGGTGGCGCCTACCGCGAGTTGTCAGGGTGTCGGAGGGCGCCGGGCGTCCAACGGCCTGACAACTGGCCGGGAGGGACGGCTTCAGGCGTACCGCCGCGCGGTGTGCTCGGCCTGGACGCCGTACGCACCGCCGTGGCTCACCGCGTGCACCAGAAGCGGTTGGAGCTGGTGCAGGCCGAGCAGGTCACGCCAGCCGCGCTGCAGACCGGCCGCCTCCGCGTACGCCGCGGTCATGGCGGCCAGGTGCGGGGCACCGAACAGCGACAGCATGCCGAGGTCCGCCAGCCCGTGGCCGCCATGCGCGGCGGGGTCGATGAGGACCACTCCCGAGGTGGTGAACATGACGTTTCCCGACCACAGGTCGCCGTGGATCCGAGCGGGCGGCCGGCCGTCGTCGAACTCGCCGGCGACCAGCCGGTCCGCGACCCGCTCCACGACGGCCAGCCCGCTGCGGCTGAGGGTGCCGCGTTTGCGGGCCTGCCGGGCGTAGGGCAGCAGCCGCTGCTCGGCGTAGAAGGTACCCCAGTGCGGTGCTGGGCGAAGGGTCAGCGGCTGACGACCGATGAAGCCGTCGCCAGTCCAGCCCGGCGGCGGTTGACCGAACGCGCCCGCTCCGGCCGCATGGGTGCGTGCCAGAGCGCGGCCGAACTCCTCGGCGGCGGCCGCGGTGGGCCGGACCGCCGTCAGGCGCTCGACGACGATGAAGTCGTCACCGACTCCTCGAACTCCGACGACGCGAGCCGCGCCGGGTCCTGCGTCACGCAACCACGCCAGCCCGGCGGCCTCGACGGCGAAGAATCCCGCCGGTGCGCCCGGATACCGCTTGGTGAAGGTGCGCTCGCTGGGCGGCTCCGCCGGATCGCCGGCGCCGCGCGTCACAGCTGGAGCTCGCCGCGGACGATCGAGTTGCCGGAATGGGTGCCGTCGGAGTCGCCGATGGGCTCGTCGGAGACGTCGACGACCGGGAACTTGGCCAGGTCGAGGTTGGGAGGGATCGGCCATCGGCCGGTGCCGTCCGCGTTCAGGAAGCCCATCGGCTGCATCCCGCGCACCGCGGGATCGGCCAGCCAGACCTGCTGGTCGCCGGGCACCGGTTGCGCGGTGTGCACATCCACGATCAGGGTCCGGTTGCCGGCCGCATCGACCTCCACCTTCGCGCTGCCGGTGGCGCCCCGCCACGCGGGCAGCCCCTTCAACTGCGCCTGCCCGATCACGGTCTCCGACGGCTGTCGTAGCCGGTCCACGCCCAGCCCGATGCCGATGCCGGCGATCAACGCGATCGCGGCGGCCAGCACAAGCGTCAGTGCGCGCCGACCGCGGCGGTTGGGCCGGGCGGAGCTGTGAGGCTGAGCCGGATTGCGGACCTCGGCCCGAGCGCCGCTGGGCCCCGGATCGCTCGATGGGCCCGGATCGCTCGATGGGCCCGGATCGCTTGAGAGGCCCCGGTTCGGCGGGGTCGGCGGGACGGTGCCCGACGCGGCCACCGGGCCGGCCGGAGACGCGGGCGGTTGCGGCGGATCGGCCGAGCCTCGTACGTCCTCGGGCACGGTCGGCCAGGAGCGGGTGATCGGGATGAACCCGAGCTCGGCCTGGATGGCGGCCCAGACCGCTTCGCTCGGCGTGTCCAGCGCGGGGTCATCGGGTGCGGCCCGGCCCTGCTCGATGACCCGCGTCAGCGACTCGAGCTCGGCGCGACACCAGGCGCACTCGGACAGGTGGCGCTGGTCGGTCGGGTCGGCGACGTGCTCACCGAGCGCGAGCAGAGCCAGCACCTCAGGATCCGTATGCATCGCTCAACCCCCCTAGCCGCGCACGGAGCTTGATCAGGCTGCGCCGGATATGGCTTTTCACGGTACCCGGTGGCAGCTGCAGCCGCTGGGCGATCTGCGCATGGGTGAGGTCCTCGTAGAAGGCGAGGCGCAGGACCTCCTGCGGTACGGCGTCGAGGCGGGCGATCTCGTCGGCGATCAGCAGGCGCTCGGCCACGTCCACGCCGTCGGCCATGGGGGCATCGGTGTTGCCGGCCACCGTGCCGGCGATCTTGGCCTCCCGGGCCCGGCCCTTGTGGGCGTCGACGATCTTGTTGCGCGTGATGCCGAGCAGCCAGGTGGACAGCGCTGCCCGCTCCGGCCGATACCCGGCGCGACCGGTCCACGCGGCCACGAAGACCTTCTGGGTGACATCCTCGGCATCGGCCACCTGGCCGAGCGAGCGGAGCGCCACCGAATACACCAGCGGGGACCACCGACGATAGATCGCCTCCAAGGCCGCCTCATCACCCGCGACGAAGCTGCCGATCAGGTCGGCGGTGTCGTCGTCGGCCGGCGGGCTCAGCGGAGAGGTCATCGGTACTGTCTTCGGTGTGCGGACGCGGGCTGCGTCTGGTCAACGCCACTCTAGATCCTTATCTGCGCGGGGCAGACCGTGGCGACCGGTTGGACCGGACCCGAGGTGGTCGTGGACCTCTGATCGCTGCGGCGGTGATGGTTTCGACGGCACTCAGGACACCCGCGATCGGACATGTCCGGGGAGACGAGGGTGGCCAGGGCCGGGGTCGAACCGGCGACCTTTCACTTTTCAGGCGAACGCTGCTACCAGCTGAGCTACCTGGCCGTGCTCGACGAGACGAGCCTCGTGGGGGTCGTCATCTCGCGACACGACCACCCAGCGACCCCGACGGGACTCGAACCCGCGACCTCCGCCGTGACAGGGCGGCGCGCTAACCAACTGCGCTACGGGGCCCAGAGGCAAGCCTCGGACTTCCTTGGTGCCCGCGAAACTATAGCCCACCTGCCGCCCAGGCCGAAAACGCGATCCCGGATGAGACGACGTGATCAACCACACGCTCCACGAGCCGCCGGTCGGTGGGAGGAGCCGGCGTCACCGGGCGAGATCTGGAGCCGATCAACCGGCGCGGGAATCGCTCCGCCGGGGGAGCGGTTCTGCGGGTCCGGCGTCGGAGGTACGTGATCTCCTGACCCCTGCCACGACGTAGAGCACGCCGGCAGCGACGAGGGGCGCAGTCACCAAGGAAATGGACAGCGGGTCGAACCAGTCCGATCCCGCACCGATCATCGCCAGGGCGGCCGGCGCAACCGTGGCCACCAGAAGGAGCACTCCCGCCGTCGTGGGCCGAGCCAGTCCCAGGACGACCAGACCGGCCGCGACAACGACGAGGAAGACGAGGCTGATCGGGCCATGGCTGTCCTCCCAGTCTCGGGCGCCCTGGTAGTCGACGAGGCTCCAGAACCCCATGCCGACGGGCAGCAGGGTCAGGACGGCGAGCAGTGGAACCGCCACGGTCGGCCGGAGCAGTGCCAGCGCCGCCAGGGCCAGCGCGGGCACCAACCAGGCAAGCGTCAGCCCGATACCCGTCCAGCCACCCGGATCGGTGAGGATCGATCCCCCCAAGATCAGGATCACGAGCCCGACGTGAGCAGCACCGATACCGAAGCCCACCCAGGCAATGACTCCAGCGCCTCGAGCCGTCCTCGTGGCCTGCTCGCGGAACTGAGTGTGCACGTTCCTCGCCTCCCTCGGGACCGGTAGGTCGAGGACCACCGAACATGGCGATGTCGAATCCGCTCCCGATTTCACGGTAGGCCGAGGCGGCCACCGGCATCAGGGTCGAAGGTCTCTCAGGGGACGCTGTGCGTCTCGAGGAAACCCCTGGCCGGCCGATCGACCTGCCGGCCCCGGATCGTACGCACCTCGGGTGGGCGGTCGGGGCAGACGGCCACCGTGGCGCGAGCTGAATGCCCCGATCGGTCGCGAGGGTTTGACCGGCGCCGACCCCCGGACGGCGACGCCCCATGCCGCGGATCGCGATCCCGGGAGCGTCGCCGTCACTGCTTGATCGTGTACGTGGATCGGACGTGGCTGCCGTCAGACGGAGGTTCGACTGGCGAAGAACGGATGGTGAAGGTCGAAGAAGCTCAGATCGTGCATGGCGGTCTCCATGCGATCACGGACCTCGTCGGGAGGCGGCAGCTGTTCTCCGGCGCGCGCCGAGGCTTCGTCGGTGAAGGCCACCGTTTCGGTGAACGTGCCGTCCGGTTCGATGGCCAAGGTGGCGCCGAGGATCTCGGGACGCATCTGGTGGAGCAGTTCGGTGTCGCTCATCATCGCGCGCAGCGCCTCCGGATCGTCCGCTCGGCCGCGGATGACCTGGACGAAGCCGGCGTCGTCAGAGCCGCCGCCCATCATCAGCGTCACGTCGGCGCAGTCATGGAATTCCACCGGGCCGTCGAACAGGGCCGCGGTCTGGGACCACCATTCGCTCTGCTCCCGTGACTCGGAGTTGGCCATGGCCGATTCCCTGGACTCGAAGCGGATGACGGCGACGAACATGTCGTCGTCGGTGAACCCGTATGTGCCGCCGAGCCACCCCTCCACCTCAGGACTGCGTTCAGCGAGCCAGCGGTCGAGCTGCGCTCGCAGCTCCTCCCGGCGGGTGCATGTGCCTTGGATGATCTGGATGAACACGATCGGACCTCCCGTTCCTCGGCCCCGTCCCCGATGACGGGGCAGTGTTCAACCCTTCACGGTACGCGCGGCGCGCCCGAGCGTCCAGACGCGCGTCGCTGCTGTGGGTGGGCAGGGTCGGTCTGCCACCAGGTCACCGTCGGATACACGGCGTCCTTCTATCCGTGGCGGGACGTCGGGGTGGAGAACCGGAGCGGGTTCGGCACCTACGGGGGAGCCGCCGGGAGAGGGAGAGATGCTCATGGGGACATCGAAGAGGCTGAGGGTGGTGGGGACGATCCCGGCTTTCTTGGGCGCGCTTGCGCTGCCCGCTGGACCGGCCATTGCTGCCGGGCCGGGCGCGCTGCCCGCGGCGTACACGTGCAGCGGTGGTGAGATCCCGTCCGGACCATGCCAGCATCACGGTCACCGGGGCGTGCTCGGTCGCGGCCGATGCGGTGATCAACGTCGTCGGCAACGTGACTGTCGCCGCAGGTGCCGGGCTCGATGCGCAGTGGCGGCCGGTGCGAGAGAGTGGGCATTCGACAATCATGCCGACAGGCGAGTTCAGCATGGCGTGCCGAACGGCTTTTGATCTTCAGAACTGGTCGCGATCCACACACAGCCGCGTGACCACGATCGTCGGCAGGCTAGAACCTGCGGTAGCCCAGGAGGGGCCACCCGTGACCGGCCGCGTCGGCGCGCAGATCGCCGCATGCCCGGTCAGGTACACGCGCTCGGCGGTCAACGACAGATACTCGTCCAAGATCTCCAAGTTGATGAGCCGCTCGTGCAGAATGGTGGCGCCGGCGTGGGAGAGCGGCAGTTCGACCGTGATCGTCTCGCCGTCGGTGCGGTACTCCACGATCAGTCGTCGGTACTCGGGGCCGTCCGGGAAATTCAGCCGGGCATGATGGCAGTGGCGCACGACCGCCCACAGCTCCGGCTGATCAGCCGGGTAACGGCTGTCGCTTTCGCGGTCGATTCCTGGTCTGGGATCCACCTCCAGTCGAGACATCGGACTCACCCCCCCTTCGCCGTCTTACCGAGTCTGGAGAAGGTTCGACTCACCTCATAGGTGCCGAGGTCATGTCCGGTGGGGGACCATCGGACTGGTGCGGAGCGCCCGTCGACCCGGGCAAGCGAGATTGGACACCGACCGAGCCAAACGGGCGTGATCATCGCCAGCGGTCGATCGCCCTCCGGTGCGGACGCCATACACAACAGCGCCGAAGAAGCTTCGGGTAGCCAGCGACGCCGTCGAGTCACGGTGCATCTGATCTTTCGGTGGTCCGTGGTGCCGAGTGCGCACCGGGTCGACGGGTGCTCTTCGCGCGAGGAAGACGTTCGCAGACGTACCCGATGGCGAAGCCCAGAGCAGCAATTC
>DASTGF010000084.1:0-46934 GCA_035719255.1 Microlunatus sp.
GGCAGCAGGTGCCGGAGATCGAGATCCTCGGCAACCTGGCCGCCGAACGGCTCTCGATCGTCTCGTTCGTGATCCGGCGGCGCGACGCCGGGGGTCGGCCCGGGGCCTACCTGCACCACAACGTGGTGGTGGCGCTGCTCAATGACCTCTTCGGCATCCAGTCCCGCGGCGGCTGCTCCTGCGCCGGCCCGTACGGTCACCGGCTGCTCGGCATCGACCTCGAGCGGTCGCACGCCTTCGAGCGCGAGATCAGTGGCGGCTGCGAGGGGATCAAGCCCGGTTGGGTCCGGGTGAATCTCAACTACTTCGTCTCCGAGGCGGTGGTGGACTACATCGCCGCGGCGGTGACCTTCGTCGCCCGGGAGGGTTGGCGACTGCTCGGCGACTATCGCTTCGACCCGGCCACCGGCCGCTGGCACCACCGCGCCGGGCCGGTTGAACCGCCGCTGCGCCTCAGCCAGGTCTCCTACGACCCGCAGACCGGCGCCATGCACTATCCCCACCACGACGAGCCGGTGCCGGAAAGCGCCCTCGCGGGCTATCTGGTCGAGGCTGAACGGATCGTGGCGGAACGCGGAAGCGGCACGCCAGAGGATCTGCCGGGTCCGCACGCACCGGTGAGCGCCGACTTCGAGCACCTCCGCTGGTTCGAGTTGCCCGCCGTCTGCCTGCACAGCTGACTTCCTCGAAGTTTTGCTGCGCGGCGGCGGAACTCGCGCAAGAATGCAGTCACCTGCCTCCCCCCGAAGGCCCACACATGCCCCCGTATCGCCGCCTTGTCAGCACCTGCGCCGCAGCCGCCCTGGTGGCCGCCTGTCTTCCCGCCGGGTCGGCCTCCGCCGCCCCACCGGGCGCCGAGCATCGACCGGACCTGCAGACGATCATTCCGACCGACGCCTTCTCAGTGGTCGGTTCCGGCGCGGACCGGGAGTTCCGCTACACCCACCTGATCTACGACGCGGGTCCGGGTCCACTCGAGATCCAGCCGAGCTATGACCAGGCGATCGGCGGCTATCGGGGTCGGCAATTGCTCTTCACCCACGACTCCGCCGGAACCTGGTCACCAACGCGCACCGTGCGGGTCCCGGACGTCTTCGTCTACCACGCCGAGCACGGTCACTTCCACTTCCCGCTGGCGAGCTTCGGGCTGTACGCAGTCGCACCGGACGGTGGATCCGGCGCCCCCGTCGCGCTGTCGCCGAAGGTCGGCTTCTGCATCGACGACTCCTACATCTACAACTCCACGATCGAGCACGGCGGCACCTTCATCGGCTCCCGGAGCAGTTGCGCCGACCCGAGCGGGCTGCGCGGCATCTCCGTCGGCGGCGCCGACGAGTACGACTATCGCGACCCCGGCCAGGCGATCCCGATCGGCGGGGTGCCGGACGGGACGTACTGGTTCAAGGCGATGAGCGACCCGAACAACGACGTGGTCGAGGCCGACGAGAGCAACAACGAGACCGACGTCAAGGTCACCATCGACCACGGTGCGGTGACGGTGGGGCAGGTCGTCCGTCCGGACACCACGCCGCCGACCGGTGCCATCTCCGTCCCGGCCGACGGCAGCGTGCTGTCGGGGGTGGCACGGGTAAGCGTCACCAGCCCCACCGCGAACGTGCGCCGGGTCGACTTCGTCGCCGACGGCGTCGTGGTCGGCAGCTCGACGGCGACCACGGGACCGTGGACGTACGACTGGAACACCGCTACCGCGGTCGACGGGGAGCACTGGTTGTCGGCGCGGATCACCGACAGCGCCGGCCGGACCGGCAACACCGGCGTCACCGCGGTCACCGTCTCGAACGCCGCCCCACCCGACCCCGCCTCCGGACTGGCGGTGATCCGCAGCGTCAGCTCCGATGGGCGCGACACGCAGACCGCAGACCTCGGCACCGGCCTGGAGAGCGGGGATCAGCTGCTCGCGCTGGTCAGCTCCGACGGGCCGGCGGACCGCGCACAGTCCTCGGTCGTCACCGGCGGAGGACTCACCTGGTCGCTGGTCCGCCGAGCCAACGGACAACCCGGGACCAGCGAGGCGTGGACGGCGACCGTTCCGGCCGGCGCCGGACCGATCACGATCACCGCCACCCCGCAACAGGCCGGCTACGACCAGTCGCTGACCGTGCTCGACTTCCGCGGCGCGGCCGGGGTCGGCGCCTCCGCCGCCACCGGGTCCGCCTCAGGAGCCCCGAGCGCCACGCTGACGACCACCAGAGCCGGCTCGTGGGTCTTCGGCGCCGGAAACGACTGGAACCAAGCGGTTGGACGGACCACCGGTAGCGGCCAAGAGCTGCGGCACCAGTGGATCGACAGCAGCGTCGGCGACACGTTCTGGGCCCAGTCCCAGGCGACGCCGACCCGCGCGGCGGGCACCAGCGTCACCCTCGACGACCCGGCCCCCGCCGGCTCTCGCTGGAACCTGGCGGCCGTCGAGATCCTGCCGTCGTCGGCGCCGCGGGACACGACGAAACCTGTCGTGGCGATCACCGACCCCGAACCGGGCAGCACTCTTCGCGGGACGGTGAACATCGGCGCCACGGCGGCCGACGACACCGCGGTCACGGCCGTACGGTTCTTCATCGACGGCCAGCAGATCGGCTCAGCGGACACCAAGCCGCCGTTCGCCATCGCCTGGCCGACGACCGGCAGCGCCAAGGGTCGACACACGATCACCGCCGAGGCGAGCGACCCGGCCGGCAATGTCGGTGTCTCCGCGGGCGTCGTGGTCAGTGTCGACAACTCGGGACCACCGCCGGCCAAGATCGCGATCGAGACCAAGTCCAGCAAGCACGGCCGGAGCAAGGTCAAGACTTCCCAGATCACGACCAAGCACGCTGGTGACCTGATCGTGGCATTCGTCGCGTTCGACGGCCCGAAAGCGAGCAGCCAGGCGGCGAAGGTGTCCGGTGCTGGACTGACCTGGACCCTGGTCAAGCGGTCCAACACCCAGCACGGGGTCTCCGAGGTCTGGTCGGCTCGAGCCAAGGACACCGTGAAGAAGCAACGGATCACAGCCCAAGCCGCCCACTCCGGCTACGACGGGATGGTCACCGTGCTTGCCTTCCGCAATGCCGCGGGGACCGGTGTCGCCGGCGCCGCGGGTGCCCCGAGGAGCGCGCCGTCGATCTACCTGCCCGCGGTCGCTGACGCGTCGTGGGTGTTCGCGGTGGGCAACGACTGGGACCGCGCGGTCGGTCGGGTTCCGGTGCCTGATCAGGTGCTCCAGCACCAGTGGCGCGACACCAGGGCGAAGAGCACCTTCTGGGTGCAGTCCACCGCCCAGCCGGCGAGCCGGGCCGGGCTGGTCACGATCGCGGACAAGAGCCCGACGACGGACCGCTGGAACTACACCGCCGTGGAGGTGCGGGCGGCCCCGGGCAAGGGCTGAGCTGCAAGGGATGACCGGCTGGGCAATCGCGCAGGCGTGGTGGAAGGATCGCTGCGAGACCCGCGATCGACTCCTGAGGAGACCCTGGTGAGCGACAGCGCAACACCGATCGAAGTGTCCGCGACTCCGCGCCCCGAGCTCCAGATCATCTCCCGCCGCGTCTACCGCGGGCCCAACGTGTGGCACTACGAGCCCGCCATCCACCTCATCGTCGACCTCGGTGTCCTGGAGGATTTCCCGACCGACAAGATCCCCGGGTTCACCGACAGCCTGCTCGAGCGGCTGCCGAAGCTGCAGAACCACACCTGCAGCCGGGGCCGCCAGGGCGGCTTCGTCGAGCGACTCCGGGAGGGCACCTGGCTCGGCCATGTGGCCGAGCACGTGGCCCTGCAGCTCCAGCAGGAGGTCGGCCACGACATGCGGCGCGGCAAGACCCGACAGGTCAAGGGCGAGCGCGGCCGCTACAACGTGATCTACGCCTACTTCGACGAAGGCGTCGGGCTGGCGGCCGGCGAGCTCGCCGTGGGGCTGGTCAACGATCTGGTCGCGCATGATCCCGACTTCGACTTCGACTCCGAACTCGAGCAGTTCATCGTGCGCGGCGAACGGTCGGCTTTCGGACCGTCCACCCAGGCGCTGGTGGACGAGGCAGTGAGCCGGGACATTCCCTACATCCGGTTGAACACGGCGTCGCTGGTCCAGCTCGGTCAGGGTGTCCACCAGAAACGGATCCGGGCAACCATGACGTCGCACACTTCCTCGGTGGCGGTCGACATCGCCAGCAACAAGGAGCTGACCTTGTCGCTGCTGTCCGCCGCCGGCCTGCCGGTGCCCCGCTCCCAGTCGGTGCGTGGAGTCGAGGACGCGGTCCGGCTGGCGAACCGGATCGGCTTCCCGGTCGTGGTGAAGCCGCTGGACGGTAACCACGGCCGTGGGGTGATGCTCGACCTGCGCAGCGACGACGCGGTCCGGGCCGCCTTCCCGGTCGCCAAGGAGGAGTCACGCAACGGGTGGGTGATCGTCGAGACCCACGTCACCGGCAAGGACTACCGCTGCCTGGTGATTGACGGCCGGATCGCCGCGATCGCCGAGCGGGTGCCCGCTCACGTCGTCGGCGACGGCACCTCCACCATCGCCGAGCTCGTCGAGCAGACCAATGCCGACCCGCGGCGCGGCGTCGGTCACGAGAAGGTCCTGACCCGGATCAAGGTCGACCGGGCTGCCGTCGACCTCGTCCGCGAGCAGGGCTACGGACTGGACGACGTGCCGCCGGACGGTGAGATGGTCAAGCTCACCCTTACCGGCAACATGTCCACCGGCGGCATTTCCATCGACCGGACGTTCGAGGCGCACCCTGAGAACATCGAGATCGCCGAGGAAGCGGCCCGGGTCGTCGGGCTGGACATCGCCGGCATCGACTTCATCGCTCCCGATATCACCCAGCCGGTGCGGGAGACCGGCGGAGGCATCGTCGAGGTGAACGCTGCTCCGGGCTTCCGGATGCACACGCATCCGACGATCGGCGATCCTCAGTACATCGCCAAGCCGGTGATCGACATGCTCTTCCCGCCGGGTGCACCCAGCCGGATCCCGATCGTCGCGGTGACCGGCACCAACGGCAAGACCACCACGTCCCGGATGATCGCCCACATCTTCAAGGGGATCGGCAAGAAGGTGGGCATGACCTCCACCGACGGCGTGGTCGTGGACGAGCGCTTGATCATCCGGGCGGACGCCTCCGGACCGCGCTCGGCCAAGATGGTGCTGCAGAACCCGCGGGTCGACTTCGCCGTCTTCGAGGTGGCCCGCGGCGGCATCCTCCGCGAGGGTCTGGGATATGAGCGCAACGACGTAGGGGTGGTGCTCAACGTCCAACCTGATCATCTCGGTCTGCGTGGCATCGACACCCTGGAGCAGCTCGCCGACGTCAAGGCCGTCGTGGTGGAAGCCGTACCCCGCAACGGGTTCGCGGTGCTCAACGCCGACGACCCGCTGGTCCGGCCGATGCGGCGGCGGTGCTCCGGCCGGATCGTCTGGTTCAGCCTGGCCGAGCCCGGTAGCGAGGTGCGGGCGTCGGTCGATGATCATTGCCGGCGCGGCGGCACGGCCGTCGTGCTGGAGCACAGTGACAAGGGCGACATGATCATCGTCAAGCAGGCCCAGCGCTCCATGCAGCTCGCGTGGACCCACCTACTGCCGTCCACCTTCGGCGGCCGGGCCATCATGAACGTGCAGAACGCGATGGCTGCGGCGGCGGCCGCGTTCGCCGCCGGCGCCTCGTTGCACGACATCCGGCAGGGACTGCGGACCTTCTCGACGAACTACTACCTGGCTCCCGGCCGGTTGAACGAGGTCAGTGTCGAGGGCCGGACGGTGATCGTCGACTATGCGCACAACGCTCCCGGGCTGCGGGCGCTCGGCGACTTCGTGGACAAGACCGGGGACGCCTTGGACGCGGCCACCGAGCTCGGCCATATCACCCGGATCGGCGTGATCGCCACGGCCGGCGACCGGCGGGACGCCGACATGCGCGAGCTCGGCCAGGTCGCCGCCCGACACTTCGACGTGGTGATCATCCGCGAGGACACCAACCGGCGCGGGCGCGCGTCCGGGGAGGTCGCCGCGCTGGTCGCCGAGGGAGTCCGCTCTGAGCAGGGCGACGGCATCCGGTGCAAGCAGCTCGAGGTGGTGCTCGACGAGCTGGAGGCGACCCGGCACGCGATCACCATCTCCAACCCGGGCGACCTGATCGTCGTCTGCGTCGATCAGCACGCCGCGGTGATGGGCGTGCTGGAGTCGTACGGTAAGCAGGCCCAGCCCGGAGCCCGACGCGAGCGCGAGGGCGAGCTCGACAACGCCGTCGCTGATCCGGACTTCTTGCCCCCGGCAGGCGGAGACGACGCCCCGCCCACCCACCTCGCGGGATCGCGACGGCCCGCAGACTAGGGTGGATCGTCGGTGGCAGGGTCGGCGCGGCCCCCCGGGCGCCGTACGTCGTCGATCCGGAAGGTGTTGAGGTGGGAATCGGACTGGGCATCCTGCTCATCGTGGTGGGGTTGATCTTGATGTTCGCCGTCAACGTCAACATCCCGTACGTCGCCGACGACACCTTGGGCCTCATCCTGGTGATCGGCGGTGTGCTGGCCATCGTGCTCGTCTTGGTGCTGAATGCGCAGCGGTCGCGGACCAAGCACGTCCAGGAGAACCGGTACGACGGGCCGCCCCCGCGCTGAACGCGTCGTGGTTGGCCCGCGGCCATCGAGCCGGGAGACAGGTCAGCGGACGCCTGAAGGCCGTACGCGGGCGGGACGATCGCCCCTGTCGGGCCGGCCTCCGGAGGAGAAGTCTGGACCCTGAGAAAGCATCAACCGCCGACTCCCTGTCGGCCGGCGGCGTGTCAGGGACCGGACGCATCCGGAAGGAGACCCGAGATGACGCAGACCCAGAGCGCGACCGCCGGTCGCGAGACGAACCGTCGGCGGATCCTCGTGGGAGTGGACGACTCCCCTGAAGCCCGGGCGGCCGCCGCCTACGCAGCCGACGTGGCCGCACACGTCACGGGCAGCGAGCTGCTGCTCGCTCACGCGTACGAGACCTGGCCCGAGGGCACCAACGACCCCGCCGTCGATCAGCTTCGAGCCCGCACGCACGACGAGGCCGCCGAGCTCGTGGAGAAGATCGCCGAAGAGCTCCGCGAGACCAGCCGCGTACCGATCACCACGGTGATCAGCACCGAACGGCCCGGTCCGATGCTCGGCCGGCTCGCCCAGGAATCCCGGATGGTCGTGGTCGGCCAGGACACCGCGGGTCTGCTGGACCGGCTGGCGTTCGGCTCGGTGGCAGCTCATCTGGCCGCCACCGCACCGTGCCCGGTCGCCGTGGTGCCGGCGCCATGGCATCGCAAGCAGTTCGGCTTCCATCCGGTGGTCGTCGCCGTCAGCGGAGAGGGCATGTCCCCCGCCACGCTGGCCGCCGCTTTCGACGAGGCCGAGCACACCGGAACCGAGGTGCTGGCACTGCACGCCATGCCGTACTTCGCCTCCGCCGAGGAAGCCGAACGGCACCAGCGCGATCTCACCGAGATCGTGACTGCTGCCCAGCGGCACCATCCGGGGATCAACGTCCAGACGATGCTCGTCCGTGGCGCGCCCGACGAGCACCTGGTGAAGCAGTCGGTCAACGCCTGCGCCGCGTTCGTCGGCCGACCCGAACGCACGGGGTTGACGTCGTGGCTGCGCTCGGTGGCGCATGCGGTGGTCAAGCGGACACACTGCCCACTGATCGTGGTGCCGGCCGGCTGACCCGCGAGAACTCACCAGGACCGGGCGGCGCGCGCCTTCGCGCGCAGCGTGGCGGCGTCGTCCCGGCTGCCTCCATGCCCGATGAGCCAGGCGTCGATCTCGTCGCGCTGCTCGTGCGCCATCACCCCGACCACATCACCGGCCCGGGCCTGCGCGACCAGCCAGGCGCAACCGTCCACCTCCCCGCCGAACTCGGGGACGTCGTGGACCCCCGCGTGTGCCAGCCCGTCGGCGAGCAGGCCGGCGATCTGGTCGGCCGTGCGTCCCCGCAGGTATTCCGGCTTCTGCACGATCGCGACCACGTCCGCACCGAGGCCAGCCATCTCGCCGAGCCGAACGAACACGTCGTCGCCCCGATCGCCGGCCGTGCCGATGCCCAGGAGCAGCCGCCCGCCCTCGGGCCGGATCCCGTCGAGGATCTCCAGCAGTGCCTCCAGGCCCGCCTCGTTGTGAGCCAGGTCGATCACCACCGACGCATCGCCGCCGGGCACCGGGACGGTCCAGACGTTCATCCGGCCGGGATTCTCCGCCGGGGTGAAGGTCCGCAGACCGTCGGCTACCTGCTGTGCGCTGTAGCCGAGGGCGAGGGCAGCCGACGTCGCAGCCAGCGCGTTCTCGACGTTGACCCGGCTCAGTCCGGCGAGCGTCATCGGTACGTCGGCGACCTCGATCACCGGCAGTGGATCGTCCCCGGGGCGCAGCACGGCGATCCAGCCGTCCAGCACCGTGGTCACCCGACCACCGGCGTCGATCACGGCCCGCGCATTCGGTGAGCCGGGATCACGGGTGAACACCCAGATCTGCGCCTTGGTGCCGAGCCGCATGGCGAAGGTCCGCGGATCGTCGGCGTTCAGCACGCACCAGCCGGTAGGGCGGGTGATCTTGGTGATCACGGCCTTGACCTCGGCCAGCTGGTCGAGGGTGTCGATGCCGCCCAGGCCGAGATGATCGGCGGAGATGTTGGTGACCACCGAGACGTCGTTGCTGGCCACACCGACGCCACGACGCAGGATCCCGCCCCGGGCCGTTTCGGTGACGGCGAGCTCGATCCCCGGATGCGACAGCACCCGGCCGGCCCCGCTCGGTCCGGAGTAGTCGCCGGCCTCGACCAGCTCCCCGTTGACGTACACCCCGTCGGTGCTGGACCAGCCGACCGATGTCCCAGCGCGCCGCGCGATGTGGCCGATCATCCGCGACGTGGTGGTCTTGCCGTTGGTGCCGGTGATCGCCACCACCGGCACGGTCGGCCGGATCAGCTCCGGCCGCTCACCGCGCGGCGCCGCGGCCAGCAGCTGGCCGGCCTCGGCGACCAGCTCGTCCACCGGCTGGCCGGCCGCCAGCCCGTCGAGCACCAAGGCCACGGCGCGCGCCAGCGCCTGGGCCTTCCCGGAGTTCCGCCAGGGATAGGCGACCACCAGCTCGCTCGTGGTCGGACCCGGTCGTGATCGCACCGCGAGACGGCTGACCCCGCCCGAGCGCGCGACGAAGCGCACCAGATGGGCGACCGCGCGCGCCACGAACCTCTGCCGGAACGCCGATCCCGGCGCTCCGGGCCGGGATCGGGTGAGGCCGACGCCCTCGGCGAAACGCCGCGCGTCCGCTTCCGGCAGATCGAGCAGAGCACTGAGGTCGAACGTCGCCTTGGCCGCCGGTCGGGGGAAGTAGAGGTTGGGCCCGTCCAGCAGCCGAACCTCGACCAGCGACCCAGCCATGGCGACCGGCTCAGGCGCCGGTGGAGTGCAGGCCGCCGTCGACGTGGATCATCTCGCCGGTGGTCTTGGGGAACCAGTCGCTGAGCAGCGCCACAACCGCCTTCGCCGTGGGCTCCATGTCCTTCGGGTCCCAGCCGATCGGCGCACGCTCCCCCCAGACCTGGTTGAACGAGTCCGCACCCCCGATCGCCTTCTTGGCCAGGGTCTCCAGCGGCCCGGCGGCGACGAGGTTGACCCGGATGCCCTCGGGACCGAGATAGCGGGCCAGATAGCGGCTGGTGCTCTCCAGCGCCGCCTTGGCCACGCCCATCCAGTCGTAGACCGGCCAGGACACGGTCGCGTCGAAGGTCAGCCCCACCACCGACGCCTCACCGAAGATCAGGGGCTTGCAGGCCATGGTCAGCGATGCCAGCGAGTACGCCGACACCTGCAGCGCGGTCGAGACGTCGGACCACGGGGTGCTGAGGAACTTGCCACCCAGCGCGGTCTCGGGGTTGGCGAACGCCAGTGAGTGCACCACGCCGTCGAGGGAGTCGACGTGCTCGCGCAATGCGTCGGCCAGGCCGGCCAGGTGATCTGGATCAGTCACGTCGAGCTCGAGCAGCGGCGGCACCGGGTCCAGCTTCTTGATCACCCGTCCGGTCAAGCTCATCGCGCGGCCGAAGTTGCTGACCACGACGACAGCTCCCTCCGCCTGGGCCAGCCGGGCGACGTGAAAGCCGATCGAGGTGTCCAAGGTGACCCCGGACACGAGGATCTTCTTGCCCTCCAGGATTCCCACTGCGGTCCTTTCGTCTGGTGCGGTTACGTCGGGTGCGGATTTCGTCGAGTTCCAGCGCTCGTGTGCTCGCCCCACCGCATCCGGATGGGCTGCCGGCGGCGAACTCTCTCAGTGACCCATACCGAGTCCGCCGTCCACCGGAATCACCGCTCCGGTGATGTAGGACGCCTCGTCGCTGATCAAGAAACCCACCGTCGCGGCGATGTCGTCCGTCGTGCCCATCCGACCGACCGGGATCTGCTCGGAGTACTTCTTGACCAGGTCCTCGCCGAGCTCGGCGGTCATGTCGGTGACGATGAAGCCCGGGGCCACCACGTTGGCGGTGACGCCGCGGGAGCCCAGCTCGCGCGCCAGCGATCGCGCCATGCCGACCAGTCCCGCCTTGGACGAGGCGTAGTTGACCTGGCCGGCCGAGCCGAGCAGGCCGACGACCGAGGAGATGAAGATCAACCGGCCGAACCGGCCCCGCATCATCGCGCGGGTCGCCCGCTTGGCCACCCGGAACGCCCCGGTCAGATTCGTCGCGATCACCGAGTCCCAGTCCTCGTCACTCATCCGCAGGACGAGGGTGTCCCTGGTGATGCCGGCATTGGCCACCACCACCTCCACAGGGCCGAGAGCCTGCTCGACCTGGGTGAACGCGGCGTCGACCTGGGCGGCGTCGGTCACGTCACACTGCACGCCCAGCACTCCCGGCGGCACGTCTCCGCTGCGGTACGTGGCCGCCACGCGGTGGCCCGCCGCATGCAGCTGCTCGGCGATCGCCCGGCCGATGCCCTTGCTCCCGCCGGTGACCAGCACCGTACGCGCCGTGGTGGCCGGGGTGCGCGCCCCCGCTGCGGTGTCCGGTGCCGTCGTCGTCTCCGGTGTCGTCGTCACGGGGTCAACCTACCGACCCGGGTTCAGCCCTGGCGAGCAGGCGTAAGGTGAAACGGTGACGGGCAGAAGCGGTCAGTCCGCGGCTCACTCGGCGTTCCCGGTGACCGTGATCACCGACGCGCACCCCGGGGCCAGTGAGGAGATGTGGCGTCGGCAGAAGCGCTACATGATCACCATGGGTTTCCGAACCGCCTGTTTCGTCTGCATGCTCTTCGTTCCCGGCGTCTGGCGCTGGGTGCTGCTGGCCGGTGCCGTGCTGCTTCCCTACGTCGCAGTCGTGTTCGCCAACCAGGCGAACCGCAAGGGCCGGACCGACGGCTTCGTGGAGCTCGGCGAGCCGGAGGGTCGGTTGCAGCTCACCGCGTCCGACGAGCGGATCATTCCGGGCGAGCAGGATCTCCGGGGCGAGGTGGGCGAGGAGGACGAATCCTCCGGCGACGGCGGGCGGCGCGTCGCGTGACCCATGCGCCGGAGGGCGTCGATCCGCTGCCGGCCGGTCCGGACGGGCTGATCTGCTCGGCCAAGGGCTGCCGGACCGAGGCGGCTCTGGACCTGCGGTGGAACAACCCGAAGATCCATAGCGCCTCGCGGCGCAAGCACTGGCTGGCGTGCCGTGAGCACCAAGAGTCGCTGTCGGCCTTCCTCAGCGCGCGCGGCTTCCTGTGCGAGGTCGTACCGCTGCGGCCCTGAAAGCCGCCGACGGGCGACGAGCCTCAGCCGCCGATGGCGGACATGGGCCGGTCGGGCTGGAGGAAGCTGGGGTCGTCGATCCCGTGTCCGGGACGCTTGCCGGCCACCGCCGCCAGCCAGCGGTCCGCGAGTTCATCGTCGGTCGCCCCCGCGCGGAGCGGACCCCGAAGATCGGACTCGGACCGGGCGAACAGGCAGTTGCGCAGCTGACCGTCGGCCGTCAGCCGGACCCGGTCGCAGGCGCCGCAGAAGGGTCGTGTGACCGAGGCGATGATGCCGACCCGGTGCTCGGTGCCTGCGACCCGGAACAGTTCGGCCGGAGCGCTCCCCCGGCGTCGGGCGTCACCCTCGTCCTCGACCAGCTCGACCTGCTCGGCCAGCCGGGCTCGGATCTCGTCGGCGGTCACCATCTCCGACCGCTGCCACGCGTGTTGGGCGTCCAGCGGCATCTGCTCGATGAACCGGAGCTGGACGCCTTCGGTCATCGCCCAGCGCAGCAGGTCGGGCGCCTCGTGGTCGTTCACGCCCCGCATCAGCACGGCGTTGATCTTCACCGGCGCCAGGCCGGCCTCGCGAGCGGCCGCGACACCGGCCAGGACGTCGTGGAGCCGGTCCCGGCGGGACAACCGGACGAAGGTCTGCCGGTCGAGCGTGTCGAGCGAGATATTGATCCGGTCGAGACCGGCCACCGCCAACGCCTCGGCTCGGCGCGCCAGACCGATCCCGTTCGTCGTCAGCGCGATCGTCGGCCGCGGCCGCAGCGCGGCGATGCCCGCGACCAGCTGCTCCAACCCACGACGCAGCAGCGGCTCCCCACCGGTAAGCCGGACCGTCCGGATGCCGAGCAGCCCGACCCCGATGTCGATCAACCGGAGGGTCTCGGCATCGTCGAGGAGTTCCTCCCGATCCAGCCAGGGCAGACCCTCGGCCGGCATGCAGTAGGTGCAGCGCAAGTTGCAGCGATCGGTCAGCGACACCCGAAGATCGGTCGCCACCCGACCGTACGCATCGGTGAGCGCCCGGGAACGTCCGATCGGCTCGCCCTCGGCTCGCTCACGGGCCAGCGCGGGGCGCAGGCGCGGGAACGGGAGGAGGGCGGTCATTGCTCAACTGTAGGCGCCACCGGAGCTTTCGGACCCGCCGGCTGCGAACCTCCGCCCGTCAAGGGGGGCGGGACCGGCTCAACGAATGACGCGACCGGGGTGGGTGTAGATGTTCATGCTCGCCCCGCGAACGAATCCGACCAGCGTCAACCCGGCGGTCGCGGCCAGCTCGACCGCCAGCGAGCTCGGCGCGGAGACCGCGACCATGACCCCGATGCCGGCCAGCACGGCTTTCTGGGTGAGCTCGTACGAGGCGCGCCCCGACACCACGAGCACCACGTCCCGCAGCGGCAGACGGTCGGCCTGCAGCGCCCAGCCGACGGCCTTGTCGACCGCGTTGTGCCGCCCGACGTCCTCGCGCACGCAGAGCATGGTGCCGTCGGGGGCGAGCAGTCCGGCGGCGTGCAGCCCACCGGTCTGGGCGAAGGTGCGCTGCGCCTCGCGGAGTAGCTCCGGGCCGGCCTCCAGGAGGCTCCGCGGCACCGCAGCGGACGGCTCGAGCGCGTACCGGCTGCGGCGCTGGAGCTGCTCGATGCTGTCCGTCCCGCAGATCCCGCAGGCACTGGTGGTGATCACCGACCGGCTGCCGACCACGTCGGGGGTGGCGCCCTCGGCCAAGGAGACGTCGAGCACGTTGTAGGTGTTCCGGCCATCCTCGTCCGCACCCGCGCAGTAACGGGCCGTCCGCACATCGGCCGCCGAGGCGATCACCCCCTCGGAATGCAGCAGCCCGTGGACCAGCTCGATGTCGTGCCCGGGCGTGCGCATGGTGACCACGAAACGGCTTCCGTCGAGGCGGATCTCGAGCGGCTCCTCGACCGCGAGCGTGTCGATCCGACGGCGCGCCGAGTCGGGTCCCAGGTGCAGCACCGGGTGTCTCGTCGTCACACGCCCCATAGGATCATCCTGTCAGCCTGGACCAAGGACACTGCGTGATCGGGAGTGACGGATGGACGTCGACACCTGGCTCGAGCGGCTGTCGAGCGAACTCGGCGTCGCCGACCTCGAGCTCGACAACAACGCCAAGCACATCCTGCTCGACCTCGCCCGCGATGCCGCGCACGAGGTCGAACGCTTGGCGGCCCCGCTGAGCACCTTCCTGGTCGGCGTGGCCGTCGGGCGAGGCCAGTCGCTGGGCGCTGCGGCCGCCACCGCGACCACCCTGGCGCTCGGGGAGCGTGATGGCGACCCTGACCAAGCCTCCTGAGACACCTGAGCCCACCCTGAAACGGTTGTGGCTGCGCTGGGTGCTGCTGATCGTCTTCGTCGCCGTCCTGGGCACCGTGATGGTGAACCTGGGCCAGTGGCAGCTGGACCGGCTGCAGCAACGCAGGGAGCGCAATGCGACCACAGTCGCCAACGAGAGCGCCCCGGTCAAGCCCTACGAGCAGGTCTTCACCCGACCGATCACCGACGCCGACACCTGGCAGCAGGTGCGGGCCACGGGCACCTTCGACGCTGAGCACCAGTTCGTGGTTCGCTACCGCAGCAACGGCGACGCGAGCGGCTACGAGATCGTGACCCCGTTGCGAACCGCCACCGGTGCGGTCCTGGTCGACCGTGGATTCGTCCAGCTCCCCGGCGGACAGCAGATCCCGGCCGTGGCGCCATCACCGCCGAGCGGCGAAGTCACCGTGGTGGGCTACGTCCAGCGCAGTGAACAGGGCCGCTCCAGCGCCACGGTGCCCAACGGCAGCCAGATCCGGCTGATCAACGCACCGAAGCTGCAGGCCGCGATCCCCTATCCGATCGCCGACGGCTACATCAGCGCAATCAGCACCGACCCGCCACAGGGCGAGGAGTTCAAGCCTCTCGCGCTGCCGGAGATCTCCGACGGACCGCACTTCTGGTACGCGGTGCAGTGGTTCATGTTCACCGGGATCGCGCTGGCGGGCATCGTCGTCTTCATCCGCGGCGACCTCCGCGACCGCCGCCGGGCGAGAGAGCACGCTGTGTGAGGATCGGGCCATGGATCTCGGCCTCACCGACCGCGTGTTCGTCGTCACCGCCGCCAGTAGCGGTCTGGGCCGGGCCTCGGCGGCCGCCCTGGTCGCCGAGGGGGCGCGGGTCGTGCTCGTCGCCCGCCGCGGCGACGCCCTGGAGACCGCGGTCGCCGAACTCGGGCGAGACGCCGCCACCTCGGTGGCCGCCGATCTTGCCGACGCCGGTACCGCCGCCGCGGCCTGTGACGCGGCCCTGACCCGCTGGGGACGTCTCGACGGCGCCCTGGTGAGCGTGGGCGGACCGCCGGCCGGATCGGTCCTGGACACCACCGACGACCAGTGGCGGGACGCGTACGACGCGGTCTTCCTGGCCGCCCTCCGCCTCACCCGGGAGGTCATCGCTCGCGGCACCGCCCCCGACCTGGCGCTGGCGTGGGTGCTGTCCACCTCGGTGAAGTCGCCGATCCCGGGCCTGGCCGCGTCCAACGGGCTCCGACCGGGACTGGGCATGTTGGTCAAGCAACTGGCCGATGAGCTCGGACCGCAGGGCAAGCGGGTGATCGGTCTGGCCCCGGGCCGGATCGAGACCGAACGGGTCCGGCACCTCGACTCACTCGCCGATGACCCGGACGCCGCCCGCGCCGCGTCGGAGGCCGCCATCCCGCTGCGCCGCTACGGCCGCCCCGAGGAGTTCGCCGCGGTCGCGGCGTTCGCGCTGTCACCGGCGGCGTCGTACCTCACCGGCTGCGTATTGCCGGTCGAGGGCGGCGCCCTGCGCACTCTTTGACCCGCCCAGTCTCCGAGGTGGGCAGTCTCTGAGGTGGGCAGTCTGTGAGGTGGGCAGTCTGTGAGGTGGGCAGTCTTTGAGATGGGCGATCCAGCTGCGGCCCCGGTGGGCATCGCGACGGTGGTCGACCTGCTCGCGTGCCCGAACTGCCGCAAGCCGCTGGCTCTCGGCGAGGACGGTCGTGGTGTGCGCTGCGAGCGCGGTCATCGCTTCGACCTCGCGCGGCAGGGCTATCTCAACTTGTCGGGCGGTCCCCAGCCGGCGAACGCCGACACCGCCTCGATGGTGGCCGCCCGAGAGCGGTTCCTGGCCCGCGGTGGGCTGGATCCGGTCCGCGATGCCGTGCTGCGGCTCGTCGGCGACGCACCCGGTCTGCGGGTGCTCGACGCCGGGGCGGGCACCGGCCGGCTCCTGGCCGCAGTCCTGAGTGCATCGCCGGGGCGCCGGGGCGTCGCTGTCGACGTGTCCACCGCGGCGGCCCGTCGAGCCGCTCGAGCGCATCCCGCGCTGGGGGCTGTCGTGGCCGATGTCTGGCACCGGCTGCCGCTGGCCGACCGGACCTTCGACGTCGTGCTGAGCAACTTCGCGCCGCGGAACCCGCCGGAGTTCGCCCGGGTGTTGGTCGCCGGCGGGCGGCTGGTGACGGTCACCCCGACCACGTCGCACCTGAGCGAGCTGCGAACGACGTACGGACTGCTCGGGATCGAACCCGCCAAGGCCGACCGCCTGCTGGAGACGCTCGGCGCATGGATGGTCCCCGAGATCACCGAGCGGGTCGAGCGGCGGTCCCGGTGGTCGACCGAGACGGTCCAGGACGCGATCGCGATGGGTCCCAATGCATTCCACGATGCCGCCGGCCGGCCGGCCGCCGCGCCGGCCGACGTCACCATCTCCGTCGACCTCCGCTCGTGGCGTCTCCCTGACTCGGGGCGTCTCCCCTGACTCCTCCCCAGCCAGGCTCATCGGGCCTCGGCGAACTGGGTCCGGTAGAGCTCGGCGTAGAGACCGCCGGCGGCGAGCAAGTCGGCGTGCCGGCCCTGCTGCACGATCCGCCCGTCGTCCACGACCAGGATCAGGTCGGCATCGCGGATGGTGGACAGCCGGTGCGCCACGACGATCGAGGTCCGGCCCTCCATCGCCACGTCGAGCGCGCGCTGGACGGCTTGCTCGGACTCCGAGTCCAGATGCGCGGTGGCCTCGTCGAGGACGACGATCGGTGGCGCCTTGAGCAGCAGCCGGGCAATGGCCAGCCGCTGCCGCTCGCCGCCGGACAGCCGATACCCGCGCTCCCCGACGATGGTGTCCAGGCCGTCGGGCAGCTGCTCCACCAGGTCGCCGATGCGTGCTGCGGCCAGGGCGGCCCGCATCTCGTCCTCGCCGGCGTCAGGCTTGGCGTAGGAAAGATTGGCCCGGATGGTGTCGTGGAACATGTGGGCGTCCTGGGTGACGTAGCCCACCGCGGCGTGCAGCGAGTCCAACTGCAGCTCGCGGACGTCGGTTCCGCCGACCAGGACGCGGCCCTGCTGGGCGTCGTAGAGCCGGGCGACCAGATGGGTGATCGTCGTCTTACCGGCCCCGGACCGGCCCACCAGGGCGACGGTCTCCCCGGCCGCGACCCGGAAGGTGATGTCGGTCAGCACGGTCGACTCCGGGCGGGCGTCCAGGGACGCCACCGACTCCAGGCTGGCCAGCGAGATCTCGGCGGCGGTCGGATAGCGGAAGCCGACGTGATCGAACTCCACGCTCGCATCCGCGCCGACCGGCTTGGCCCCGGGCCGGTCCGCGATGGACGGTGCGAGGTCCAGCACCTCGAACACCCGGTCGAAGCTGACCAACGCGTTCATCACGTCGATCCGGACGTTCGTCAGCGATGTGAGCGGCCCGTAGAGCTGGGCGAGCAGACCGGCCATGGCGGTCAGCGTGCCGACCGTCAGCGCACCGCTGATGGCCAGCGAGCCGCCGACGCCGTAGACCACAGCCGTGGCCAGGGCGGCCAGCAGTCCGAGCGCGGTCATGAACACCCGGCCGTTCATGGCGATCCGGACCGACACGTCGCGAACCGCCGCGGCCCGCTCGGCGAACCGGTTGTGCTCGTCGTCCGAGCGACCGAACAGCTTCACCAGCAGGGCTCCGCTGACACTGAACCGCTCCGTCATGCCGGCGGCGAGATCACCGTTGTACTGCATCTGCTGCCGGGTGAGACCGGCCAGCTTGGAGCCCACCACCCGGGCCGGGATGTAGAAGATCGGCACCATGATCAGCGCCGCCAGGGTCAGCTGCCAGCTGAGCACGAGCATCGCGGCCAGCACCAGAATCAGGCTGATGATGTTGGACAGCACCGTCGACAGGGTCGAGGTGAACGCCTGCTGGGCGCCGATCACGTCGGAGTTCAGCCGGGAGACCAGCTTGCCCGTCTGGGTGCGGGTGAAGAAGGCGACCGGCATCCGCAGCACGTGGTCGAAAACCTGGGTCCGCAGGCTGTAGATCAAGCCTTCACCGATTGTCGCCGAGAGCCACCGCTGGACGAGGCCGAGCGCCGCCTGGATGACGGCGAGCAGGGCGACCACGCCGGCCAGCTCGAGGACCAAGGCCCGGTTGCCGGCCAGAACGCCGTCGTCGATGATGCTCTTGAACAGCAGCGGCGGGGCCACCGCCAACGCCGCCGAGATGATCACCAGTACCACGAACCACGCGATCAACCCGCGGAACGGTGCGGCGAACCGGAGCGTGCGCCGCAGCACTCCCTTGGTCAGCCGGTGTTCGGCCATTTCGGGGTCGCTCGCCATCCGGCGCATCAGCCCGGCGCCCCCGCCGCGCATCCCGCCACCCATGATCGACATGACATCCCGCCTTCCCGGACGCGAGCGGCTCGTCCGACCGCGAGAGTACGAGAGCGCGCAAACGTCCCCGCGACACAACCGTCTCGCGGGGAGCTGCTATTCCCGGAAGGTCAGGACTTCTTGGCCGCGGACTTGCGGGTCGTGGCCTTCTTGGCGGCGGTCTTGGTGGCGGCGGTCTTGGCAGGAGTCTTGGCTGCCTTGGCCGGTGTCTTGGCGGTCCGGGCCGACGTGGCAGCGGTGGACTTGGCCGCGCCGGTCTTGGTCGCCTTCTTCGTCCGGGCGGCCGCCGTCGCGGCCTTCTTGGCCGGCGCGGCGCTGGCGGCGCTCTTGCTCGCCGCCGCCTTGGCAGGCGCGCTCTTGGTCGCGCCGGCCTTGGCCGCGGCGGTGGTCCTGGTCGCTTTCTTCGCCGGCGCTGCCTTGGTCGTGCCGGCCTTCTTGGCCGGAGCGGTCTTGGCGGCGCTCTTGCTCGCCGCCGCCTTGGCGGGCGCGCTCTTGGCTGCGCCGGCCTTCTTGGTCGCGGTGGCCTTGGTGGTGCTCTTCCTGGCGGCCGGCGCGGCCGTGGCGGTCTTCCTGGCCGGGCCTCGGGTCGCTCCACCCCGACCGCGGAGCGGCGCACCGGCCTCCTTCAGCACACCGTGCACGAAGCCGTACGAACGGCCGGCGTCCTCGGCGATCTTCCGGATGCTCTCGCCTGCTGCATACCGCTTCGCGAACGTCGAAGCCAGTGAGCTGCGCTGCGCACCGGTGATCCGAGAGCCCTTGGCCAGCGTGGTGACCGCCATAGTTCCTCCATCCTCGGAGTCATCGAGCCGTACGCCCGATGACGGGCTAGGTCCAATGATCGACTTGTCAAGATCATCTGGCAACGCCTTGGCGGAACTTTCCGCAACCGGGAGGCAAGATCATCCGGTGCGGGTGGGCGCGTTGATCACCGCCACCGGATCAGGCCAGGGTGATGAGCTCGGCGTAGTCCGGATTCCAGAGATCCTCGACCCCGTCGGGCAGCAGCAGCACCCGGTCCGGGTCCAGGGCCTGCACCGCGCCCTCGTCGTGGGTGACCAGCACGACGGCACCCCGATAGGTGCGGATCGCCGACAACACCTCGGCGCGAGAGGCGGGATCGAGGTTGTTGGTCGGCTCGTCCAGCAGCAGCACGTTGGCGCTGGAGACCACGAGCATGGCCAGGGCCAACCGGGTCTTCTCCCCGCCGGACAGGACCCCGGCCGGCTTCTCCACGTCGTCGCCGGAGAACAGGAACGAGCCGAGCACCTTGCGGACCTCGGTGTCGTTCAGCTCCGGGGCCGCCGACTTCATGTTCTCCAGCACGCTGCGCCGGACGTCCAGAGTCTCGTGCTCCTGGGCGTAATAGCCCAGTCGCAGACCGTGCCCGGGCACCACCTCGCCGGTGTCGGGAGGCTCGAGCCCGGCCAACATGCGCAGCAGCGTGGTCTTGCCGGCGCCGTTCAGCCCGAGCACGACGACCTGACTGCCCTTGTCGATCGCAAGATCAACTCCGGTGAACACCTCGAGCGAGCCGTACGTCTTGGACAGATCGACCGCGCTCAGCGGCGTCTTGCCGCACGGCGCCGGCTCGGGGAACCTGATCTTGGCCACCCGGTCGGCCATCCGCTCACCCTCGAGACCGGCGAGCAGGCGCTCGGCCCGGCGGGCCATGTTCTGGGCCGCGGTCGCCTTGGTCGCCTTGGCGCGCATCTTGTCGGCCTGCGCCATCAGCTGGTCGGCCTTGCGCTCGGCGTTGGCCCGCTCCCGGCGGCGTCGCTTCTCGTCGGTCTCCCGCTGCAGCAGGTAGCGCTTCCAGTCCATCGCGTACACATCGAGCTCGGCCCGGTTGGCGTCGAGATGGAACACCTTGGTGACCGTCGACTCGAGCAGAGCGGTGTCGTGACTGATCACCAGCAGCCCACCGGAATAGGCCTGCAGATAGCTCCGCAACCAGACGACGGAGTCGGCGTCGAGATGGTTCGTGGGCTCGTCGAGCAGCAACGTGTCGGCCCCGGAGAACAAGATCCGGGCCAGCTCGACCCGGCGTCGCTGACCGCCGGACAGGGTCCGCAGCGGTTGGTGCAGCACCCGCTCCGGCAGCGCCAGATTCGAGGCGATCCGCGCCGCCTCGGCCTCGGCCGCGTATCCGCCGGCGGCGGCCAGTTCGGCCTCGGCGCGGGCGTACCTGTGCATGGCCTGATCACGGATCTCGTCGTCCGGATCGCCCATCTCTGCACCGGCCCGGTTGAGTCTGGCCAGCACCTGGTCGAGGCCGCGTGCGGAGAGGATCCGGTTCTTGGCCAGCAGATCCAGATCACCGGTGCGTGGATCCTGGGGCAGGTAGCCGACCAGACCGCCGCGGGTCACGGTGCCCGCGGCGGGCTGACCCTTGCCGGCCAGGATCTTGGTCAGCGTCGTCTTGCCGGCACCGTTGCGACCGACGAGCCCGATCTTGTCGCCGGCCGCGATCTGGAACGAGGCTCGCTCCAACAGCAGGCGCGCACCCGCACGCACCTCGAGGTCCTTGGCCACCAGCACGATGGTCAATACTCCCAAACCGGGGTCGACAACCCCAAACACGTTTCGGGCGCAGAAGAACTTCTGGCCCGGATGTTGTCCCGGCGGACCGGATCAGACGTTGAAACCGAGGGCGCGCAGCTGATCTCGCCCGTCGGGCGTGATCATCTCCAAGCCCCACGGCGGCATCCACACCCAGTTGATGGCGAACGACGTGACCAGCCCCTCCAGCGCGGTCTGGGTCTGGTCCTCGATCACGTCGGTCAGCGGGCAGGCCGCCGAGGTCAAGGTCATGTCGATGGTGACCGAGTGGTCGTCCTCGACGTGCAGCCCGTAGATGAGGCCGAGATCGACGACGTTGATGCCGAGCTCGGGGTCCACGACGTCCTTGAGCGCCTCGGTCAGGTCCTCGACGGTCGGGGCGGCGCTGGGCGCTTCGCTGAGGTCGACGTCGGGCAGCTCGTCCCGGACGAGGTCGGAAGGTCGGGTGTCGGTCATCGTCAGTTCTCCTCTGCCGCTGCGAGCGGCGTGGTCGGGACCCCTGCCCGGAGGGCGGCGTCCTTGAAGGCGGACCATCCCAGGAGGGCGCACTTCACCCGGGCCGGGAACTTCGCGACCCCGACGAACGCCACGCCGTCCTCCAGCCGGTCCTCGTCCGGCTCGAGCTGGCCGCGGGACTGCATCATGGTCAGGAACTCGTCGTGCAGCTCGAGCCCGTCGGCGACCGGCTTGCCGATCACCAGATCGCTCATCACCGACGTCGAGGCCTGCGAGATGGAGCACCCCTGCCCCTCGTAGGACACGTCGGCGACGACGTCTCCGTCGAGATGCACCCGCAGGGTCACCTCGTCGCCGCAGGCCGGGTTCACGTGGTGCACCTCGGCCTCGTACGGGTCCCGCAGACCGCTGTGGTGCTTGGCCCGGTAGTGGTCGAGGATGATCTCTTGGTACATGTCCTCGATCTTCATCAGCGTCTCCCGAAGAAGTCGGCCGTGTAGCGCAGACCCTCCGCCAGCGCGTCGATCTCCGCCGTCGTGGTGTAGAGGTAGAACGACGCCCGGGTGGAGGACTGGATCCCGAAGCGCTCGTGCAGCGGCCGAGCGCAATGGTGCCCGCCGCGGACCGCGATCCCGCGCGCGTCGAGCAGCTGACCGACGTCGTGCGGATGCACCAGCTCGTGGTCGCGGGTGGTCACGGTGAACGAGATCGCCCCGCCACGACTGACCGGCTCGCGCGGTCCGAGCACACGTAGTCCGGGCACCTCCTGCAACACCTCGAGGGCGTACCGGGTGATGTCCTGCTCGTGCTTGGCCACCGCTGACATGCCCAGCTCGGACAGGTAGTCGACGGCTGCGCCCAGGCCGACCGCCTGCGCGATCGGCGGCGTACCCGCTTCGAACCGGTGCGGCGGCGGGGCGAAGGTGGAGCCGGTCATCGTCACCGTCTCGATCATCTCCCCGCCACCCAGGAAGGGCGGCAGGTTCTCCAGCAGCTCATGACGCCCCCAGAGCACACCGATGCCGGTCGGGCCCAGCATCTTGTGACCGGTGAACACGAGGTAGTCCACCCCGAGGGTGGACACGTCCACCGGCATCTGCGGGACCGCCTGGCTGGCATCCACGATCACCGTCGCGCCGTACGCGTGCGCCTGCGCCGCGATGGCGTCCACCTGGTTCACCGTGCCCAGCACATTCGACACATACGCCAAGGACACGATCTTCGTACGCTCGTTGACCAGTCCCTCGTCCGCGGCCGCAGCGACGTCCAGCCGGCCGTCGTCGGTGACGTCGAACCAGCGCAGCCTGGCCCCGGTTCGCTCGCAGGCGAGCTGCCAGGGGACCAGGTTGGAGTGGTGCTCCATCACCGACACGACGATCTCGTCGCCGGGACCCAGGTCCCGGGTGGTGGTGTAGGCGAGCAGGTTCAGCGCTTCGGACGCGTTCTTGGTGAAGACGATCTCCTCCGACCGCCGGGCACCGACGAATCGGGCCACCTTCGCCCGCGCACCCTCGAAGGCCTCGGTGGCTTCCGCGCCCAGCAGGTGCATGGCGCGGGCGACGTTGGCATTGTGGTGCAGATAGTGGTCCTCGATCGTCTCCACCACCGAGCGGGGCTTCTGCGAGGTGTTCGCACTGTCGAGGTAGACCAGCGGCCAATCACCGACGGTGCGCTCGAAGATCGGGAAGTCGGCCCGGATGTGCTCGACGTCGTAGGGGATCTCCCCCGCCGTCGGACTCGTGCCGGCCGGCAGCGGGAGCTCGTCGACGTCCACGACCGCCGGGTACTCCGCCGACATCAGCCCTGCTCCGCCCCGGCGGACTCCAGCTGGGCGTCCGCCTCGCGGGCGGCCCGGACGTACCGGTCGTAGCCGTCGGCCTCGAGCCGCTCGGCCAGCTCCGGGCCGCCTTCCTCCGCCACCCGGCCCGCGACGAAGACATGCACGAAGTCCGGCTTGATGTAGCGCAGGATCCGCGTGTAGTGGGTGATCAGCAGCACGCCGCGGTCACCCTGGGCGGTGAACCGGTTGACGCCCTCCGACACCACCCGCAGGGCGTCGATGTCCAGGCCGGAGTCGGTCTCGTCGAGGATGGCGAACTGCGGGTTGAGCAACTCGAGCTGGACGATCTCGTGGCGCTTCTTCTCACCGCCGGAGAAGCCCTCGTTGACGCTGCGCTGGGCGAACTCGCGATCCATCTGGACCCGGTCCATGGCCGTATTGACGTCCTTCACCCAGGTGCGCAGCTTCGGCGCGTGACCGTCGATCGCGGTCTTGGCGGTCCGGAGGAAGTTGGCCACCGAGACCCCCGGAACCTCCACCGGGTATTGCATGGCCAGGAAGAGGCCGGCCCGAGCGCGCTCGTCGACGGTCATCGACAGCAGGTCCTGGCCGTCCAGGGTCACCGTGCCGGAGGTGATGGTGTACTTCGGGTGGCCGGCGATGGAGTAGGCCAGGGTGGACTTGCCCGAGCCGTTGGGGCCCATGATCGCGTGAGTCTCGCCGCTGCGGACGGTGAGGTCGACACCGCGGAGGATCTCCTTGGTGCCGGACTCGGTCTCGACGGTGACGTGCAGGTCGCGGATTTCGAGAGTGGACATAGCGGGTTCTACGACTCCTGTAGCTGGCTGGAGATGGCGTTCGGGTCAAGGGGAGCGGAGGTGTCGACGAGGATGTCCTCGCCGTCGACCCGGCATGGATAGACCGGCACCGGCTCGGTGGCGGGCAGGCCGAGCGGTTCACCCGTACGCAGGTCGAACCTCGACCCGTGCAGATAGCACTCGATCTCACCGTCGCCGACGTCGCCCTCGGACAGCGGGATCGAAGCGTGCGAGCACTCGTCCCGGACCGCGTAGTAGCGGCCGGCGCTGTGCACGATCGCTAGATCGAGGTCGCCGGCCTCCACGGCCAGGGCGGTTTCCGGCGGTACGTCACGGGCCGCGCACACCCGGACGAAACCGGGCAGCGGCGCTGAGTTCGGTGCGGCGCTCACTCTGCCTGTCCTTCGTCGCGATCCGAGGTCGTGTCCGCCGGCAGCCCGACGTTGATCGCCAGTTCACCCTCCACCGCGTCCATCAGCCGCTGCTCGACGGCGGGGATGCCGATCCGGCGGATGATGTCGGCGAAGAATCCGTGGACGACCAGGCGGCGCGCCTCGGCCTCCTCGATGCCGCGGCTGCGCAGGTAGAACAGCTGCTCGTCGTCGAACCGGCCGGTCGTCGAGGCGTGCCCGGCACCCTCGATCTCGCCGGTCTCGATCTCCAGGTTGGGTACCGAGTCGGCCCGGCAGCCGTCGGTGAGCACGAGGTTCTTGTTGGACTCATACGTCGTGATGCCCTCGGCGATCTTGCGGATCAAGACATCGCCGACCCACACCGAGTGCGCGCCCCGGCCCTGCAGCGCACCGCGGTAGTCCACGTGGCTCTTGGTATGCGGGGCGTTGTGGTCGACGAACAACCGGTGCTCGATGTGCTGACCGGCGTCGACGAAGTAGATGCCGCTCTGCTGCAGGTCGCCGCCAGGGCCGGCGTACTCCGCGGTCTCGACCAGCCGGACCAGGTCGCCGCCCAGCGAAGCGTTGAGCGTCTTGACGCTCGCGTCCCGGCCGACCCGGAGCGCCACCTGGCCGGCGTGCACGGCGTCGTCGGCCCACAACTGCAGGCCGACCAGTTCCAGTTGTGCGCCATCGCCGACCAGCACGGTGAGGTAGCTACCGTAGCGAGCCGAGCCACGGTGCTCGAGCACGATGGTCGCCTTGGCGTATGCACCGACGGTGATCACCACATGGCCGTACGTGATCTGCTCAGGGCCGGTGCCCGTCAGGGTCACCAGCACGGGCCGGTCCAGCTCGGCCTCGGCCGGGACGTCGAGCCGCACCGCGCCGCCCGCGTGGGCCACGGCCAGCGAGGCGACCCGGTCGCTCGGGGCGGGGCCGCCGAGCGCGATCGCCTCGGCGGTGGTGATCTCGCTGGTGGTCACCCGCTCGGGTGCGTCGATCGCCCAGTCGAGGTGACCGGGCGGCGTGTCGGCGTCCGGCTCGTCCAGCAGCCCGCGCAGCCGCTTCAACGGGGTGAACCGCCAGACCTCCTCCAGGCCGTTCGGCCGCGGATGGTCGGCGAGGTCGTACGACGGCACCGGGTGCAGGTGGGACGCAACGGTCTCCACCGCGTCCGCCACATTCGGAACGGCCGCCGGAGCAGCCCCGGGCCGGGTATCTACAGACACAGACGTTCTCTTTCCACGACTCTCTCAGGGCCCGGCGACAGGCCCAGGGCACGATCCAAGCTGTGCTCTGGGCCTGTCGAAGGGCCGGAACTCACGGCACAACCCCCGGTCAGCCGACGGCGCCTTCCATCTGCAACTCGATCAACCGGTTCAGCTCCAGCGCATACTCCATCGGGAGCTCGCGAGCGATCGGCTCGACGAAGCCGCGGACGATCATCGCCATCGCCTCATCCTCACCCAGTCCCCGACTCATCAGATAGAACAACTGGTCGTCGCTGACCTTGGACACCGTCGCCTCGTGCGCCATCGACACGTCGTCCTCGCGGACGTCCACATAGGGGTAGGTGTCGGAGCGGCTGATCGTGTCGACCAGCAGGGCATCGCACTTGACGATCGAGGCCGAGTGGTGCGCGCCCTCCTGGACCTGGACCAGGCCGCGGTACGACGTCCGCCCGCCGCCGCGCGCCACCGACTTGGAGATGATCGAGCTCGAGGTGTACGGCGCGCAGTGCACCATCTTCGACCCGGCGTCTTGATGCTGGCCCTCGCCGGCGAACGCGATCGACAGCGTCTCGCCCTTGGCGTGCTCGCCCATCAGGTAGACGGCCGGGTACTTCATGGTGACCTTGGAACCGATGTTGCCGTCGATCCACTCCATGGTCGCGCCCTCCGCGCAGGTGGCGCGCTTGGTGACCAGGTTGTACACGTTGTTCGACCAGTTCTGGATCGTCGTGTACCGGCAGCGGGCGTTCTTCTTGACGATGATCTCGACCACTGCGGAGTGCAACGAGTCCGAGCTGTAGATCGGCGCGGTACAGCCCTCGACGTAGTGCACGTAGGCACCCTCGTCGACGATGATCAAGGTCCGCTCGAACTGGCCCATGTTCTCGGTGTTGATCCGGAAGTAGGCCTGCAGCGGGATCTCCACGTGCACGCCCTTCGGCACGTAGATGAACGAGCCACCGGACCACACCGCGGTGTTCAGCGCGGCGAACTTGTTGTCCCCGACCGGAATCACGGTGCCGAAGTACTCCTGGAACAGCTCGGGATACTCCTTCAGACCGGTGTCGGTGTCGACGAAGATCACGCCCTGCTTCTCGAGCTCGGAGTTGATCTTGTGGTAGACCACCTCTGACTCGTACTGGGCGGCCACGCCGGCGACCAGCCGGGCCTTCTCGGCCTCCGGGATGCCCAGCCTGTCGTAGGTGTTCTTGATATCCGCGGGCAAATCGTCCCAACTCGTCGCCTGCTTCTCGGTCGAGCGGACGAAGTACTTGATGTTGTCGAAATCGATGTCGTCCAGCTCCGCGCCCCACGTCGGCAGCGGCTTGCGCTGGAACAACCTGTGGCCCTTGAGCCGCAGATCGAGCATCCACTGCGGCTCGTTCTTCAACCGGGAGATGTTGGCCACGACCTCGGGGGTGAGTCCACGCTGCGCCGATGCGCCGGCCACGTCGGAGTCGGCCCAGCCCCACGCGTAACGGCCGAGAGCCGCCAGATGCTGATCTTGGGTCTGCCCGGTGCCGGCGAACGCCGGGGCCGTGGTGGTGGCTGGATCGGATATCTGGGTCACGTGTCGGACCTTTCGCTGGAGAGATGCGGTGGGCGAGGTACATGGGTGGTGCAGACACCGTCGCCGTGCGCGATGGTGGCCAGTCGCTGAACGTGGACGCCCAGCACCCGGGAGAAGGCAGCCGTCTCGGCCTCGCACAGCTCGGGGAAGCGCTCGGCAACGTGCGCGACCGGGCAGTGGTGCTGACACAACTGCTCGCCCGCCCCGACCGGGCGGGTCGACGCCGCATACCCCTCGGCGGTCAGCACCGCGGCCAACGCCTGAGCCGGGGTCACCTCGGGATCGGCATCGGCTATTGCGGCGGCGTAGCGGGCCTCGGTGTCGGCGAAGCGCTCGGCGGCGAATTCGTGCACCGCTTCGGCGCCGGCGGTCCGCTGAAGGAAACCCAGCGCCTTGATGGCGAGGTCGTCGTAGGCAGAATAGAACCGGGCTCGACCCGCGTCGGTCAGCGCGAACACCTTGGCGGGGCGGCCGCGGCCGCGCGGACCGTACACGCGCTGCTCGCGGGACTCCACCAGTCCCTGCTCCTCGAGGAGGTCCAGATGGCGGCGGATGGCGGCGGCCGTGAGGCCCAGCCGGCCGGCCAAGGCGGCGGCGGTCGAGGGTCCATGGGTGAGCATCGACCCCGCCACCTGCTCGCGGGTGGACGCGTCACGCTCGATGGGCGCAGCGCCGGACCGGGACGGACCCGGGCGCACAACACCAGTCGGAGCGGTTTTCACAACACCAGTGTGCTCTTATTCGGCGAGGCCATTCAAATAAGGCCAGCCTTAGTCACTCCCGGAGCGCCTCGGCAGCGTACCGTCGTCCCTCCCACAACCTCATCAGACACGACCTCAGTCGGGAACGGCACCATCCATGAAGCTGGCCTACCGCATCATCGCCTACGTCATCTCCCTCGGCGTCGCCCTCCAGGCCGCGTCCATCGCCCTGGCCTTCACCGGCCTGTTCTCCTGGATCTCCGGCGGCAACACCGTGACGCGGGCGGTGCTGACCGCCGAGACGGGCGGCTTCCCGGGGCAGGGCGGCCTGGGCTTCCACGAGGTGCTCGGCATGGTGATCATGCCGCTGCTCGGGCTGGCGCTCCTTGTGCTGGGCTTCTTCGTGGGGGTGAAGGGAGCGGTGCTCTGGGGTGGGGTGGTGCTCGGCTCCATCGTGCTGCAGATCGCCTTCGCCGAGCTGATCCGCGTCGCCTGGGTGTTCGGCGCGCTGCACGGGCTGTTCGCCTTCGGGGTGCTCGCCTTCGCGACCGTGGCCGCCACTCGGGTGGCCCGCGCCGAGCGGGGCACCCTGGCCGCCTGACACTCCGGCCTGTCGGACCCCTCCGCCACAATGAAGCGCATGCAGCTACCTGTGATGCCGCCGGTCGCCCCGATGCTGGCCAAGGCGGTGCCACAGATCCCCGCCGGCGACTACTCCTACGAGCCGAAGTGGGACGGCTTCCGGTCGATCGTGTTCCGCGACGGTGCCGAGGTGGAGATCGGATCGCGCAACGAGAAGCCGATGACCCGCTACTTCCCCGAAGTCGTCGAGGCGATCACGGCGCAGCTACCGCCACGCTGCGTGCTGGACGGGGAGATCGTCGTCGTGGTCGGCGACCGGCTGGAGTTCGAGGTGCTCCAGCAGCGGATCCACCCGGCGGCGAGCCGGGTGAAGATGCTGTCGGAGACCACACCGGCCCGGTTCATCGCCTTCGACCTCCTCGCGCTGGATGACACCGACTACACCGCGCGACCGTTCACCGAGCGCAGGGCCGCGCTCGAGCAGGCGCTGAGTGATGTTCGCGACCCGATCCACCTGACGCCGATCACGCGCGACGCCACGGTGGCGGCGGAGTGGTTCTCGCAGTTCGAGGGCGCGGGTCTCGACGGGATCGTCGCCAAGCCGCTGAAGGGGACGTACCAGCCGGACAAGCGGGTGATGGCCAAGATCAAGCACCAGCGGACGGCGGACTGTGTCGTTGCCGGATACCGGGTGCACAAGAGCGGTCCCGACGCCATCGGGTCGTTGCTGCTCGGTCTCTACACCGGCGAGGGCGACCTGGCCTCCGTGGGTGTCATCGGGGCCTTCCCGGCGGCCCGCCGCAAGGAGCTCTTCAGCGAGCTCCAGCCACTGGTCACCAGCTTCGATGACCACCCGTGGGCCTGGGCCGGGCAGGTCGAGCCGGAGGGCCGTGCCCGTACTCCACGCAGCTCGGAGTACAGCCGGTGGAACGTCGGCAAGGACCTGTCGTTCGTGCCTCTGCGGCCCGAGCTGGTGGTCGAGGTGCGCTACGAGCACATGGAGGGCAGCCGCTTCCGGCATACCGCCCAGTTCAATCGCTGGCGGCCGGACCGGGATCCGCGCTCGTGCACGTACGAGCAACTGGAGGAACCGGTCTCCTACGACCTCGCTGACATCCTCTCCACCTGAGGGATGCCGCCGGGCCGCGCGCCTCGGACGACGCCGGTGATCCTGCCGCGGCGATCTAGACTGCTGCGGTGCCCACCGCCAGCGAACCGGCCGTCCTCGCCGACGACGTGACGGTGCGTTTCGGCACCCAGGAGGTGCTCAGCGGGCTCACGCTGCGGGCCGAGCGGGCCCAGGTCACCGCGCTGCTGGGTCCGAACGGAGCCGGGAAGACCACGTTCCTGCGCTGCTGTACGGGGTTGATCAGCCCCGACGGGGGGCGCGTGTCGGTGCTCGGCGACCGCCCCGGCGCCCGGCTCGTGAGCGCCCGGGTCGGCTGGATGCCGCAGAGCACCGGCGCGTGGTCCGGCATCACCGCCCTGGAGTTGCTGCACTATCTCGCCAGCTTGTATGCCCATCCGCTGGCGGTCCCCGCCCTGGTGGAGCGGCTGGGCATCGGACCGTACGCCAAGACGCCCTATCGCCGGCTGTCCGGGGGCCAGCAACAGACCGTCAACCTCGCCGGCGCCGTCATCGGCCGACCCGAGGTGGTGTTCCTCGACGAGCCGACCGCCGGCCTCGATCCCCACGCCCGGCGCTCCAGCTGGGAGCTGGTCCGCGAGCTGCGGGCGGCCGGTGTCGGCGCGCTGCTGACCACGCACGCCATGGACGAGGCCGCGGCGCTGGCCGACGAGATCGTCATCGTCGACCGCGGTCGGGTCGCGGTCGCCGGCACCGTCGCCGAACTGACCGCCGGTGGCGGCACGTTGGAGGACGTCTTCCTCCGGCACACGCATGCGGAGGCCGGCCGATGAGCGCGCTCGGCTCCCCCGCCGCACTGGATCTGCGTCCCGCACCCGGCGCGGCGACGCCGTACCGGCGGGTGACGGCGCACGCCCGGACCGAGACGCGGCTGCTGCTCCGCAACGGCGAGCAGCTGTTGCTCGCGCTCGCGATCCCGATCGGCATCCTGGTGCTCGGTCGGGTGCTCGGCGGGTCGTTCGGAAGCCTCGCCGTGCTGGCACCGTCCGTCCTGGGCCTCGCCCTGTGGTCGTCGACCTTCACCTCGCTGGCCATCGCGACCGGTTTCGAGCGCCGCTACGGCGTGCTCGAGCGGCTGGCGGCGACCCCGCTGGGCCGGGCCGGTCTCCTCACCGGCAAGGCGCTCGCCGTGACCGCGATCGCGGTCGGCCAGGTCGCCGTCCTCGCGCTGGTGTCCACCGCCCTCGGCTGGCGCCCGGACTGGACCGCCGCGTCCCTCACGGTGTCGATCATCGGCGCACTGCTCGCCGCGGTGAGCTTCGGTTCGTTGGCGCTGCTGCTGGCCGGCCGGCTCCGAGCCGAGGTGACGCTGGCGCTGGCCAACGTCATCTATGTCGTCGGTCTCGCCGCCGGTGGGCTGCTGCTGCCGGTGACGCGCTATCCGGCGGCGCTGCAGCCCTGGTTGGAGCTGCTGCCCACCGCGGCGCTCGGTGAGATCCTCCGGGCCGGCGCCACCGGAATCGTCCTGCTCTGGCCGCTGCTCGTGCTTGCGGTGTGGTCCGTCGCGGCCGGACTCGCCGCGTGGAAAGGGTTTCGATGGACGTCATGACCCATCCGGCGCTCCGGATCGTCGGCGGTCCGCGGGCGCTGCGGCGCTGGGCGGTGGCCGGCCTGGTGGCCAACATCGTCATCCTGGTCACCGGCGCGCTGGTCCGCCTCACCGCGTCCGGGCTGGGCTGCCCGACCTGGCCGCGGTGTACCGAGGACTCCTACGTCAGTCATCCCGCGCTCGGTATCCATGGTGCGATCGAGTTCGGCAACCGTTTGCTCACTTTTGCCCTGATCGTGGTCGCCGTGCTCACCTTCGTCAGCGCGATGCTGCACCGACCGAGGGATCGGCGGTTGCGCTGGCTGACCGCGGGGCTCGCCCTCGGCATCCCCGCTCAGGCGGTGGTAGGTGGCATCACGGTGCTCACCAAGCTGAACCCGTTCGTGGTCGCCCTGCACCTGCTGCTCTCCCTGGTGCTGATCGCGCTGTCGGTCTGGTTGATCCGGCTGACCCGCAATCTCCGGGCACAACCGGCCTCGGCCTGGGGCGTCCGGTTCGCCCGGATCGCGTTCGTCGGGATGTGGGTCGCGGTCTGGCTGGGCACCGTGACCACGGGCAGCGGACCGCACGCCGGCGACCAGTACGCGGTCCGAACCGGATTCGATCCCGCCCTGGTCGCGCACCTCCACGCGCTTGCCGTGTACGCGACCATCGCTGCCACCTTCGGGATGGTGTTCGTGGTCCGCAACACCGCATCGCTGCTGCTGCTGGCGGTCGAGGTCGTCCAGGCCGGCATCGGGTTGAGCCAGTACCACCTCGGTCTGCCGATCGGGCTCGTGCTGCTCCATCTGCTGGGCGCGGCACTCGCGTTGGCGGCCGCCACCAACGTGCTGCTGTCGGTACGGGCCGCCGATCCCCGGTCCCAGGACGCACGCCCGGATCCGGTCAGCCAGGTCGCACCCCGGGGCTGAGCGCCGCGGAGAGCCGGTCGACGACCATCGCCATCGCCTCGGCCACCCGCTGCGGTTCGGGCAGCACGTCCGGATCCGCGATCACGACGATCGACATGGTTCCTGCGTAGGACAGCACCGCGACGTGCACCGCCACATTGCCGGGCGTGACGGTGATCGGCACGATCCGGGTGACGGCAGCACCGGCCAGCCGGACGGGCGCGGCCGGACCGCGCAGGTTGGTCTGGAAGGTGTGCACGAGCCGCTGGTGCTCGATGAACGGGAGGAAGAGCCCGAGTCGCGCCAGCACACGGAAGGCGAGCCCCAGCGGCACGCCGGAGGACGCCCGCGGCAGGCCGCGCCGGGACCGGGTGCGCTCGACCACCGCCGCCAGCCGGGCCCCGTCGTCGGCCACGGCCGGTACCGCGATCGGCCGGACCCCGGTGTCGTTGCCGAGCCGCCCTGCCGTGGTGCTCCGCCGGCCCGAGATCGGTACCGAGATGACCAGTTCACGGGGATGGTCCCCGGCCGCTGCGGCGAGGTCGAGCAAGGCCCCGCTCACTGCGGTCAGGACGACGTCGTTGACCGTGCCGCCCCAGGCGTGCGCAATCTCGACCAGCTGGGCCAACGGACGCTGAGCCACGGCCGCCCGGCGTCGAGGTCCGGTGGGTGCGACGAACCAGACTCGATCGGCGAGCCGGGGCCGGCCGCCACCGGTCAGGCCGAGCTCGCGCAGCCCGGCTGCGCCCCTTCGGAGCCCCGCAACCAGACGATGCCCGGCCGCCCGGTACGGATGGGATTCGGGCGGATGGGATTCGGGCCGGGGAGGGAGCGGCTGGGCTGCTGGGCGCCGGGCACCGGCCGGCCGGTCGGCCAGCGCGGCCAACACCGCCAGACCACCCAGACCGTCGGTGACCACGTGATGGAGCACGATCACCAGGGCGCCGGCTTCTCCGTCGGAGCGCTGGACGATGCAGGCGCGCCACAACGGCCGGTCGCGAGGCAGCCGCTGGGTCGCCAGGGCGGCGGCGAGATCGAGGAGGGCACATGGGTCGGCGGTGTCAGGGCCGGCCACCACCTCGAGCTGTCGGTCGATCCCGAACCGCGGGTCGTCGACCCAGACCGGAGCGCGCCAGCGGGAGAGACCGTGCCGAGGCTTCCACAGGCGCTGCCGCAACCGTGGAACACGGCCGATGCGTGAGCTCAGCGCCGCTGTCAGGTCCGCCACGGACACGTGCGCGCCCGGGTCCAGCTCGAGCAGCGCGGCGATGTTCATCGGTGCCGGACCCCGGTCGGTGGCCAGTACGGTCCGGTCTCCCGCCCGCAACCGGTCCGGCGGCGGATGTCCGCCCCTGCTGGCTGCCACCGCGCGACTCACAGCCTCACTTCACCGCGGTCCACGGCCGACCGGCCAGGGGCGGACGGCCTGGATCGCCGGGCCGAGGTGCCGCTGCGGGAGCCCGGGTCACAGCAGCCAGGCCGCCTTCCGATCGCCGTCCCACCGCCGGCAGGACTCGATTCGTGCGATGACCGGCTGGTCGGCCGTCCCGTCCAACGCGGCCAGTACCTCGCCGATCTGGACGACGGGAACCCGCCGGGCGAGAGTGACGTGCGGGCTCCACCGACCCGGGCCGAACTGACCGTCCGGAGGGGCGCCGCACGCGTCGGCGATCCGTTCCTGGAACTCCAGCAGCGCCCGGTTGGGCGTGATCGCGCGAACCAGGATCACCCGCCCCCGGCGCGGCCCGAAGAGCAGCAGGGAGCCCACCTGGATCTCGAGATCGAGGCCCGCCACGATCTCGGGCAGCGCGGCCTCTGCCTCAACGGGGACCGTGTCTGCGGCGAACAGCGTGACGTGTGGCCGGTGATGCTCGCTCGGGGTGGCGCGTCGTTCGCTCGGCAGCCCGGCGTCGGCCAGGAGGTTCCACTGCCGCCGGACCGCAGCCTCGGCCCGCTCGTCGAGCAGGAGCTCGACCGATTGAGCCACTCGCCCTCTCCCCGACGCGTCAGGTCAGCGCAGCAGCGGGTCGACCGCCGCGGCGACGAAGACCAGCGCAAGATAGGAGTTGGACCAGTGGAACAGCCGCATCGGTTTCAAGGCGGCGTCGGCCAGCCCGGCGCGAGCGCGCCTGAGCAGCTGAACGGACTCGGCCACGAGGACGACGCCCGCCACGGCCGCGACGGTTGGGTACAACCAGCCGGTCTGGGCCACCGGCCACAGGGTCAGCGAGACGAGAACGGTGACCACGGAGTACGCGAGGATGCGGACCGCGACCGCCGGGGCTTCCTTCACCACGGGCAACATCGGGACATCCGCCGCCGCGTAGTCCTCCCGGTAGCGGAACGCCAGCGCCCAGGTGTGCGGCGGCGTCCAGAAGAAGACGATGGCGAACAAGATGAGGGGTGCGATGGCCAGCGAGTCGGTGACCGCGGTCCAGCCGATCAACGGCGGGAAGCAGCCGGCGATGCCACCCCAGACGATGTTCTGGCTGCTGCGGCGCTTGAGCCACAGCGTGTAGACGAAGACGTAGAACGCGTTGGCGGTCAGTGCCAAGCCCGCCGACAGCCAGTTGACCAGGAACCCCAGCCATACCGTCGCGAGGGCACCGAGCAGCACACCGAACACCGTCGCCGCGTACGTCCCCACCAGATGCCGCGGCAGGGGGCGCCGACGGGTGCGGCGCATCCGCTCGTCGATGTCGCGATCGAGCACGGAGTTGAACACGTTCGCACTGGCCGCCGCCAGGCAGCCGCCGATCATCGTGTTCAGCACCAGCAGCAGGGGCGGTACCCCTGCAGCGGCGAGGAACATCGCGGGAACCGTGGTGACCAACAGCAGTTCGATGATTCGCGGCTTGGTCAGGCCGACGTACGCCGAGACCACGTCGCGCACCCGTGCCCGCGGGCCGGCGGCGTCGGTGCCGAGGAAAGCGGGTACACCTCCGGTGACGTCGCCCACTCGGTCCGCGGACACGGGACCGGACATGTCGAGGCTCGTCACGACAGGGAGTCTATGGCCCCGACCGCCGGAGGGGTCAAAGTGCCGCTTCGATAGGCTCGCCGATGTCACCATGTCCGGGCGAGAACTGCCCTGCCGAGAGCGGAAGGACCGCGAGCTGTGACCGAGACCACGACCTCCGACAACCTGTACCCCGACGGCTGGACCGAGCTCGACTCGCGAGCCGTCGACACGATCCGCGTGCTCGCGGCCGATGCGGTGCAGAAGGTCGGCAACGGCCACCCGGGGACGGCGATGAGCCTCGCCCCGGTGGCCTATCTGCTGTTCCAGAAGGAGATGCGGCACAGTCCCGCGGACACCCACTGGCCGGGACGGGACCGGTTCGTACTCTCCTGTGGACACTCCTGCCTGACGCTGTACATCCAGCTGTACCTCGGTGGATTCGGGCTGGAGCTCGATGATCTCAAGGCGCTGCGGACCTGGGACTCCAGGACGCCGGGCCACCCGGAGTACGGCCACACACCCGGCGTTGAGATCACCACCGGCCCCCTCGGCCAGGGTCTGGCCAACGCGGTCGGGATGGCGATGGCAGCTCGCCGCGAGCGCGGACTGCTCGACCCCGACGCCGCCCCGGGCACCTCGCCGTTCGATCACCAGATCTATGTCCTGGCCTCCGACGGCGACATCGAGGAGGGTGTCACCTCCGAGGCGTCGTCGTTGGCGGGCACCCAGCGGCTCGGCAACCTGACGGTGATCTATGACCGCAATCACATCTCGATCGAGGACGACACCAATATCGCGCTGACCGAGGACACGGCGGCCCGCTACCGGGCGTACGGCTGGCACGTTCAGGAACTGGACTGGACCAACGGCGGTACTGAATACCGGGAGAACGTCCGCGAGCTGAGCGATGCGTTGGAAGCTGCCCGTCAGGTCACCGATCGGCCGAGCTTCATCAGCCTGCGGACGATCATCGGCTGGCCGGCCCCCAACAAGCAGAACACCGGCGCCGCGCACGGATCGGCGCTCGGCGCCGACGAGATCGCCGCGACCAAGACGATCCTCGGCTTCGACCCCGATCAGACGTTCGAGGTCTCCGACGAGGTGATCAAGCACACCCGCAGCCTGCGCGATCGCGGTGCCGAGGCGGTGGCCGAGTGGCAGCGGGGCTTCGACACCTGGGCCCAGGCCAATCCCGAGGCCCGGGCGATGTACGACCGGATGATCAACGACGAGCTCACCCCCGGCTGGGAGGACGCCCTGCCGAGCTGGGACGCCGACCCGAAGGGCATCGCGACCCGTGCCGCATCGGGCAAGGTGCTCAGCGCCCTGGCGCCGCAGCTGCCCGAGCTCTGGGGCGGTTCGGCCGACCTCGCAGAGTCCAACAACACGACCATGGAGGGTGTGCCGAGCTTCCTGCCGACCGACCGGCAGTCGAAGATGTTCCCGGGCAACCCGTACGGCCGAACGATGCATTTCGGCATCCGCGAGCACGCGATGGGCTCGATCCTCAACGGCATCAAGGTCCACGGCGGAACCCGGCCGTATGGCGGCACCTTCCTGCAGTTCTCCGACTACATGCGTCCCGCGGTCCGGCTGGCAGCCCTGATGCGGCTCCCGGTGATCTTCGTCTGGACCCACGACTCGATCGGCTTGGGCGAGGACGGACCGACCCACCAGCCGATCGAGCACATCCCGGCGTTGCGCTGCATCCCCGGCCTCGACGTGGTCCGGCCCGCCGACGCCAACGAGACCGCCGCGGCCTGGGCCGCGATCTTGAAGAACACCGACCGTCCGGCCGGTCTGTGCCTGAGCCGGCAGAATCTGCCGATCGTCCCGCGCGGCACCGACGGCTTCGCCGACACCAGCGGAGTCGCCAAGGGTGCCTACGTCCTGCGCGACAGCGACGGCGAACCCGACGTCGTGCTGATCGGCACCGGATCGGAAGTGCAGTACGCTCTGACCGCCCAGGACCTGCTGGGCGCGGAAGGGGTCAAGGCCCGGGTCGTCTCCATGCCCTGCCGGGAGTGGTTCGACGAGCAGGATCAGGGGTACCGGGACTCGGTGATCCCGCCCCAGATTCGTGCCCGCGTCAGCGTCGAGGCGGCCATCCCGACGGGATGGCGCGACATCGTCGGCGATGCCGGACGGATCGTGAGCATTGATCACTACGGGGCGAGTGCGGCCGGCGCGAAGCTGTTCGAGGAGTTCGGCTTCTCGGGGGCGACCGTCGCCGCTGCCGCCCGGGAGAGCCTGGCGGCAGCGCAGTCGTCGGCGGCTCCGGTCCACGCCGCTCCCAGCGGCCCCAAGGCACCGGCGGATCTCGAACAGGATCCCGGCGTCACCGTCAGCTGAACCAGCCCCCACGAAAGGCTCATCATCATGAGCGAACGACTGCAGGCTCTGGCCGGCGCAGGCGTCTCCATCTGGCTCGACGATCTGTCGCGGGATCGGATCACCACCGGCAACCTGGCCGAGCTGATCGCCGATTCCGGCGTCGTCGGGGTGACCACCAACCCGACGATCTTCGCCGCGGCTCTGTCGAAGGGCAACGCCTACGACGAGCAGATCCGTGAACTCGCCGCCCGCGACTCCAGCCTCGAGGACACCGTCAAGGCTCTGACCACCGACGACGTCCGGGATGCCTGCGACATCCTCCGGCCGGTCTACGACGCCACCGACGGATACGACGGCCGGGTGTCGATCGAGGTCGAGCCGGGCCTTGCCCGGGACACCGACGCCACGATCGCGCAGGCGGCCGACCTGTTCAAGATCGTCGACCGACCGAACGTCCTGATCAAGATCCCCGCCACCGAACCCGGTCTGGCGGCGATCACCGCCTCGATCGCGGAGGGAATCAGCGTCAACGTCACCCTGATCTTCGCCCTAGAGCGCTACCGCCGCGTGATCGACGCCTATCTGGCCGGTCTGGAGCAGGCCGCGGCCAACGGTCATGATCTGTCCTCGATCCACTCGGTCGCCTCGTTCTTCGTGTCCCGGGTGGACACCGAGGTCGACAAGCGGCTCGACGCGATCGGCGGCGACGAGGCGCGGGCGCTCAAGGGCCAGGCCGCGATCGCCAACGCACGACTCGCCTACGCGATCTTCCAGGAGGCCTTCGCCGGTGAGCGGTTCGCCGCCCTCGCGGCACAGGGGGCGCACAAGCAGCGACCGCTCTGGGCTTCGACCGGGGTGAAGGACCCCTCGCTCCCGGACACCCTCTACGTCACCGAGCTCGTGGTTGCCGGCGCGGTGAACACCATGCCGGAGAAGACGATGCGAGCCTTCGCCGATCACGGTGAGGTCGACGGCGATACGGTGACCGGCACAGCAGGGCAGGCGCAGTCGGTGCTGGACAGGCTGGCCGCGCTCGGCATCGACTACGACGACGTCGTGGAGGTGCTGGAGAACGAGGGCGTGGACAAGTTCGTCGCGTCCTGGGCGGAGCTGGTGGAGACGGTCGAGACCGCGCTGAACGATGCTCAACAGGGCAAGCCCGATCCCGGAGCGGGCGCCGTGCCCGGTGACGCGTGATCCTCGGTCAGCGGCCCAACCCGCTGCGTGATCCGCAGGACCGGCGACTTCCGCGGATCGCCGGTCCGTGCGTCCTGGTGATCTTCGGTGTCACCGGTGACCTGTCGACCAAGAAGCTGATGCCGGCGGTGTACGACCTCGCCAACCGCGGTCTGCTGCCTCCGGGGTTCGCGTTGGTCGGCTTCGCGCGACGGGACTGGGAGCACCAGGACTTCGCCAAGATCGTCCACGACGCGGTCCGCCAGCATGCGCGGACGCCGTTCCGGGAGGAGGTCTGGCGGCAGCTGTCGGAGGGCATCCGGTTCGTGCCGGGCGAGATCGGCGACGACCAGTCGTTCGACAAGCTGGCGCGCACCATCGCCGATCTCGACGAGGCCCGCGGCACCGGAGGCAACCACGCGTTCTACCTGTCGATCCCACCGGGTCTGTTCCAGACCGTGGTGGACCAGCTGCGCTCTCACGGGCTGGCGGATCAGCAGGCCGGACGCTGGAGCCGGGTGGTGATCGAGAAGCCGTTCGGTCACGACCTGGCCAGCGCCCGCGAGCTGAACCGGATCGTCTCGGAGGTGTTCCCGTCCTGGTCGGTGTTCCGGATCGATCACTACCTGGGCAAGGAGACCGTCCAGAACCTGATGGCGCTGCGTTTCGCCAACCAGCTGTTCGAACCGGTATGGAACAACAACTACGTCGACCATGTCCAGATCACCATGGCCGAGGACATCGGCATCGGCGGCCGCGCCGGCTACTTCGACGGGATCGGCATCGCCCGTGACGTGATCCAGAACCACCTGCTCCAGCTCCTCGCCCTGACGGCCATGGAGGAGCCCAACTCCTTCGAGGCCAGCCAGCTGCGCAACGAGAAGCAGAAGGTGCTGGCCGCCACCCGGCCGCCGGTGCGGATGGATCTGCACACCGCCCGCGGCCGGTACGCCGGTGGCTGGGCCGGCGGGGAGAAGGTCAAGGGCTACCTGGAGGAGGACCGCATCCCGCCGGGTTCCACCACCGAGACCTACGCCGCCATCCGGGTCGACATCGAGAACCGTCGCTGGGCGGGCGTGCCGTTCTATCTGCGGACCGGCAAGCGGCTCGCCCGCCGGGTGACCGAGATCGCGCTGGCGTTCAAGCGCGCGCCGCACCTGCCCTTCACCGCGACCGATACCGAGGAACTCGGCCACAACGCCCTGGTCCTGCGGATCCAGCCCGACGAGGGCGTGACCCTGAGGTTCGGGGCGAAGGTGCCCGGCACCCAGATGGAGATCCGCGAAGTCAACATGGACTTCGCGTACGGCGGTTCGTTCACCGAGGCGTCACCGGAGGCGTACGAGCGGCTGATCCTCGATGTGCTCCTCGGTGATCCCCCACTCTTCCCGCACCACGAAGAGGTGGAGCTGTCCTGGGAGATCCTCGACCCGGTGCTGGACTACTGGGCCAGCCTGAACGAGGCTCCACAGGACTACCAGCCGGGCGGCTGGGGCCCGACCAATGCCGACGAGATGCTGGCCCGCGACGGCCGGGCCTGGAGGCGGCCATGATCGTCAAGCTCGAGAACACCACCTCGCCGCGGATCTCCTCGGCCCTGGTCAAGGCTCGCCGGAGTGCCGGCAGCCCGGCCATGGGCATGGTGCTGACCTTGATCATCGTCGCCGACGAGAAGGAGTACGCCGACGCTCTCCGGTCGAGCATGGAAGCCGGTCGGGAGCATCCCTCCAGGATCCTGCTCGTGGTCACCAACAGCAGCCGCAAGCCCTCGCTCGACGCGGAGGTGAGGATCGGCGAAGGCACCCCCGGCGAGGTGATCGTCATCCGGATGAGCGGTGCGATCGCCGATCACCCGGCCTCGGTGGTCCGGCCGCTGCTGCTGCCCGACTCACCCGTCGTCATCTGGTGGCCGGGACGCTGCCCGGTCAACCCGTCCACCGACGAACTGGCTCAGTTGGCCGGCCGGCGGATGACGGACGCTGCGAACACCCCACGACCGCTCAAGGCCCTGATCGGTCGCGCCGACAACTACGAACCGGGCGACACCGACCTGGCCTGGACCCGACTCACGCCGTGGCGGGCCTTGCTGGCAGCCGCGTTGGACCAGTACCCGGCCAAGATCAAATCCGCCGCGGTCGAGGCCGAGCGCGCCAACCCGTCGGCCGATCTGCTGGCGTCGTGGCTGCATCTGCGGCTCAAGCTGGACGTGACCCGCAAGGTCAGTGACGGCCCGGGCATTACCGCGGTCCGCCTCGGCACGGCCGCGGGCGACATTGCGATCACCCGTCCCGACGGGTTGCTCGCGTCGTATGCGGTGCCGGGACAGCCGGAGCGCCTGGTAGCCCTCAAGCGGCGCGACATCACCGAGCTGATCAGCGAGGAGATGCGGCGGATGGACGCCGACGAGGTCTACGGTCGGGTGCTCAGGTCACTGCAACGCAACGGCGTCAAGAAGTCCACCGCCACGAAGTCCGCCGCCGCCAAGCCCGCCCCCGCGACGAAGACCTCTGCCGCCAAGAAGGCCCCCGCCAAGAGAGCCCCCGCCAAGAGAGCCCCCGCGACGAAGAAGACGTCCGCGCCGCGCACACCGAGGAAGCGCACACCGGCGCCGGAGGGCGAGGCGTGAGCGGTTACGAGATCGTCATCCATGCCAGCGCCGACGAAGTGGCCGAAGGGCTGGCCCACCGGCTGGTCTCACGGCTGGCCGAGCTGCAGCGCGACTTCCGGGTTCCGCAGGTCGCGCTGACCGGCGGTCGGATCGCCACCCGGGCGTACCGGCATCTGGCTGAGGAGGGTCCGCACGCCGCCGTGGACTGGTCGCGCGTGGAGCTGTGGTGGGGCGATGAACGCTTCGTGCCGGCCGGCGACGAGGACCGCAACGCCGATGCGACCCTGGACATCCTGCGGTCGACGCTCCCGCTCGATCCCGAGCGGGTCCACATCATGCCGCCAAGCGACGCCGGGATGGACCTCGATACCGCGGCGGAGTCGTACGCTCGTGAGCTCGGAACCACGATCTTCGACGTCTGCCTGCTCGGCATGGGACCCGACGGTCACGTGGCGTCGATCTTCCCCGAGCACCCGTCGTCCTATGCCGAGGGCGAGGTGATCGCGGTCCGGTCCTCCCCGAAGCCGCCGCCGGAACGGATCAGCCTGACCCTTCCGGTGATCAACCGGTCGCGCGAGGTCTGGTTCGTGATCAGCGGTTCGGACAAGGCCGCGGCCGCGAAGATGGCCCTGCTCGGCGCGGGTCCGGTCCAGGTGCCGGCCGCCGGGGTCAACGGAGTCGAGCGAACTCTCTGGCTGCTGGATAGGGACGCCGCGGCTCAGCTACCGCCCGAGTTGGCCGTACGCCCCGGCGCCTGAACACGGTGCCGGGATCAGTAGATGACCTCGCCGGCAGCGCGGCGAGCCCGCAGCGACTGCAGTGCCTCGGTCAGGATGTCGGCCGCCTCCTGGTCGGAGCGACGCTCCTTCACATAGGCCAGATGCGTCTTGTAAGGCTCGATCTTCGGCGGCGGCGGCGGATTCAGAGCGTCGTTGTTGGCGGGCAGTCCACAGCGCGGGCAGTCCCAGGTTTCCGGGATCTGCGCGTCGGCGGCGAAGGCCGGCTTGGTCTCGTGGCCATGGGCGCAGAAGTACGACACGTACAGCCGAGGCGCGGCATCGCCGCGCTCGGCCTCGCCCATCGGACCGGCCCCGACTCGGCTGCCACGGATGGCACTGCCACCAGCCACGTTTGGTTCTCCTCGATCAGTACTGTTGCGTGCGGAGTTGGAGGTCGGCTGACCGTGCTACGGCCAGCCCGATTCGTTCATCAGCCCGGTTCGTCCATCAGCCCAGTTTGTACAACAGGTTGAGCGCGACCACCGAGGCGATCCAGACGACGCCGATGATGATCGTCAGGCGGTCGAGGTTGCGCTCGGCGATGCTCGAGCCGCCGAGCGAGGTGGAGATGCCACCGCCGAACAGATCGGAGAGTCCGCCGCCACGGCCCTTGTGCAGCAGCACCGACAGCGCCAGGGCGACGCTGGTGATGACCAGCACGATGGAGAAGATCAGAATCGGGACACTCATGCGGCGTTGCTCACTCCACGACTGTTCGGCGGATGCACCCCGACAGCCTAACTCACGGATTCGGTCGGATCGTCGGCTCGAACTCAGGCGGGCATGTCGTAGAACCGGGCGATCCCGGCGAACTCGTCCACGATCAGGCTCGCTCCGCCGACCAGGGCACCGTCGATGTCCGGCTGCGCCATGATGGCGGCGACGTTGTTGGCCTTGACCGAGCCGCCGTAGAGGATCCGGGTGGCGTCGGCGGTGGCATCGCCGTATTGCTCGCGCAGCCAGCCGCGGATCGCCCCACACACCTCCTGGGCGTCGTCGGGGGTGGCCACCTCGCCGGTGCCGATGGCCCAGACGGGCTCGTAGGCGATCACCAGACCGGCGACCTGCTCGGCCGAGAGCCCCTGCAGGGCACCCTCGACGTGACCCAGCGTGAACGCGACCTGGTCACCGGCCTTTCGGACCTCCAGGCCCTCACCGACGCAGACGATCGGGACCAGGCCCTTCTTCAGCGCCTGCACGGTCTTGGCGTTCACCACGGCGTTGTCCTCGCCGTGGTATTCGCGCCGCTCGGAGTGACCGACCACGACGTATGAGCAGCCCAGCTTGACCAGCATGTCCGCGGAGATGTCGCCGGTATAGGCGCCACCGTCGTACGGCGACAGGTCCTGTGCACCGTAGGCCAGCTCCAGCTTGTCGCCGTCGATCAGCGTCTGCACCGAACGCAGATCGGTGAACGGCGGGATCACCACGACCTCCGACTTGGCCGCGTCGTGGCGTTTGTCCTGCAGCGTCCACGCCAGCTTCTGCACCAGGCCGACGGCCTCGACGTGGTTGAGGTTCATCTTCCAGTTGCCGGCCATCAGCGGCTTGCGCGCCATGTCGTCAGCCTTCCTGCTCATCGAGAACGGCGAGTCCGGGGAGGGTCTTGCCCTCCAGGTACTCCAGGGACGCTCCACCGCCGGTGGAGATGTGGCCGAAGGCGTCGTCGGCGAAGCCGAGCGCCCGCACCGCGGCCGCCGAGTCGCCGCCGCCGACGACCGACAGGCCGTCCACCTCGGTCAGCGCCTGCGCCACCGCGCGGGTGCCGCCGGCGAAGTTCTCCCACTCCGCGACACCCATGGGCCCGTTCCAGAACACCGTCTTGGACCCGCTGATCACGGCGGCGAACGCCTTGGCCGACTCCGGGCCGATGTCCAGCCCCAGCTGGTCGGCCGGCATCGCGTCGGCGGGGACCACGCTCGGCGTGGCGTCGGCCTTGAACTCCGGAGCCACGACGATGTCGCTCGGCAGCACGATCTGCTTGCCGGCGGCCTCGGCGTCGGCGAGGTAGCCCTTGACGGTCTCGATCTGGTCGGCCTCGAGCAGGGACGTACCCACCTCGTGGCCCTGGGCGGCGAGGAAGGTGAACACCATGCCACCGCCGATGAGCAGGGTGTCGGCCGTCTTCAGCAGGTTGGCGATCACGGCGAGCTTGTCGGACACCTTGGCACCACCCAGCACCACCGCGTACGGCCGCTGCGGAGTCTCGGTGAGCTGCTTGAGCACCTCGACCTCGTGACGGACCAGACCACCGGCCGCGCACGGCAGCAGCTTGGCGACGTCGTACACCGACGCCTGCTTGCGGTGCACGACCCCGAAGCCGTCGGAGACGAACACGTCGCCGAACGCGGCGTACTTCTGGGCCAGCGCGGCCCGCTCGGCCTCGTCCTTGGAGGTCTCGCCCGGCTCGAAACGGACGTTCTCCAGCATCGCGACCCCGCCGTCGGACAATCCGGCGACGGCGGCGGCGGCGGACTCACCGACCGTGTCCTCGGCCAGCTTGACCTCGGTCCCGAGCAGCTCACCGAGCCGCTTGGCGGCGGGAGCCAGCGAGTACCTCGGATCCGGCGCGCCCTTCGGACGCCCGAGATGGGCCATCACGACGATCCTGGCCCCGGCCTCACGGAGCTCGGTCAGCGTGGGTAGCGAGGCGCGGATGCGGCCGTCGTCGGTGATGGTGCTGCCGTCCAGCGGCACGTTGAGGTCGCAGCGGATCAGCGCGCGCTTGCCGCGCAGGTCGCCGAGATCGGAAACAGACTTCATGGCGTGGGGTTCTCCTCTACGGTGCGCGGCTCAGCCGCATGACGTGCCCTGAGCCTGTCGAAGGGAGCACCGGAGGTGTACCGGGACCCTTCGACAAGCTCAGGGATCGTGCGGGAGCTCAGGCTCAGAGGGACTTGCCGACCAGGCCGACGAGGTCGACCAGACGGTTGGAGTAGCCCCACTCGTTGTCGTACCAGCCGATGACCTTGACCTGGTTGCCGATGACCTTGGTCAGCGGGGCGTCGAAGATGCAGGACGCCGGGTCGGTGACGATGTCGGTCGAGACCAGCGGCGCCTCGCTGTACTTCAGGTAACCCTTCAGCGGGCCCTCCGCGGCGGCCTTGACGGCGGCGTTGACCTCCGCGGCGGTGGTCTCCCGGCCCGCCTCGAAGGTGAGGTCGGTGGCCGAGCCGGTCGGCACCGGAACGCGGACGGCGAACCCGTCGAGCTTGCCCTTCAGCTCGGGCAGCACGAGGCCGATCGCCTTGGCGGCACCGGTCGAGGTCGGAACCATGTTGAGGGCGGCGGCGCGAGCGCGACGCGGATCCTTGTGCGGGCCGTCCTGCAGGTTCTGGTCCTGCGTGTAGGCGTGAATCGTGGTCATCAGGCCCTTGACGATTCCCACGGAGTCGTTGAGGGCCTTGGCCATCGGGCCGAGGCAGTTCGTGGTGCAGGACGCGTTGGAGATGATGGTGTGCGCGGCCGGATCGTACTGATCGTCGTTCACCCCGAGAACGATGGTGATGTCCTCGTTCTTCGCCGGCGCGGAGATGATCACCTTCTTGGCCCCACCGTCGATGTGGGCCTTGGCCTTGGTCGCGTCGGTGAAGATGCCGGTCGACTCGATCACGATGTCGACGCCGAGGTCACCCCAGGGCAGGGCGCCGGGATCGCGCTCCTCGAACACCTTGATCGACTTGCCGTCCACGCTGATGTCGCTCTCGCTGGCGACCACGTCACCGGGCAGTCGGCCCAGGATCGAGTCGTACTTCAGCAGGTTGGCCAGGGTGGAGTTGTCGGTGAGGTCGTTGACGGCAACCACCTCGAGGTCGGCACCGGCGGCCAGCGCGGCCCGGTAGAAGTTCCGGCCGATGCGGCCAAAGCCGTTGATGCCTACGCGTACGGTCATGCTTACGTCTTCCCTCCAACGTCGGATTCGGCCCCCGGGAGATGGGGCCAACGCTCACCCTAACGGACGCGGGCGGACGCGTAACGGGCCGATGGCGCCACTGGTCGCATCACGGTCAGAAGTCACGACCAGAGTCACCCCCGAACCGGCCGCTATTCCTCGTCGAGCAGGTCCGCGCTGAGACTCGCCTCGGTATTGGGAATGCCCAGTTCCGCGGCCCGCTTGTCGGCCGTGGCGAGCAGTCGCCGGATGCGGCCGGCAACCGCGTCCTTGGTGAGCTGCGGATCGTGCAACTGGCCCAGCTCTTCTAGGCTGGCCTGCTTGTTCTGCACCCGGAGAACCCCCGCGGCCTTGAGGTGGTCGGGGACGTCGTCGCCGAGGATCTCCAGAGCGCGCTCGACCCGAGCTCCCGCGGCCACGGCCGCCCGCGCCGACCGGCGGAGGTTCGCGTCGTCGAAGTTGGCCAGCCGGTTGGCCGACGCCCGGACCTCGCGCCGCATCCGGCGCTCCTCCCAGGCCAGCAACGTCTCGTGGGCGCCTAGCCGCGTCAGCAGCGCGGCGATCGCGTCACCGTCGCGGATCACGACCCGGTCGACGTTGCGCACCTCGCGCGCCTTGGCGGAGATGTTCAGCCGGCGGGCGGCGCCGACCAGCGCGAGGGCCGCCTCCGGGCCGGGGCAGGTGACCTCCAGGGCCATCGAGCGGCCGGGTTCGGTCAGGGAACCATGGGCCAGGAACGCACCGCGCCACGCCGCGACACAGTCGCAGATGCCGCCACTGACCACCTGGGACGGCAGGCCGCGGGCCGGGCGGCCCCGGGAGTCGATCAGGCCGGTCTGCCGGGCCAGCGACTCGCCGTCCTTGATCACCCGCACCATGTAGCGGGTGCCACGACGCAGACCCGAACCGTTGACGATGACCAGCTCGCTGGTGTGGTCGAAGACCTCGGAGATGTCGGTGCGCAGGCGTCGAGCGGCGGCGCCGGTATCCAGCTCGGCCTCGATCACGATCCGACCGCTGACGATGTGCAGGCCGTTGCAGAATCTGAGGATCGCGGCGACTTCGGACTTGCGGCAGCAC
>DASTGF010000085.1:0-26832 GCA_035719255.1 Microlunatus sp.
CGAGGGGGAAACAGTTTCCCCCCACGAATCACTCTGTCGTGGTTCACCGTGGCCGACCACCGTGGCGTCCACACATCGCCCATCCATCACGCCCCCGTCCATCAAGCCCCGTCAGTCAAGCCCGTCAATCAAGCCCCGTCAGTCGAGCCCCCAACCGATCAAGACACCACTTGGGGAGCTCGAACAACGCACGCATCAGTCCCGAGGTCGAGCGCGGACGAGGTGCGCCGGCCATCGAGATCGCTGAGGTCCAGCGCCGACGCCACGCCGCTGCATGCGGGCCTGTTCCGACCGCACGGTCGGTGACGCGGGACGACGGTGCCGCCACGACAGACCGACCAGAAGGGAAAGTTCATGTCCCGATCCACAGGATGGCGATCCGCCCTGAGACGGACCGCGGTGGTCCTGGGCATCTCGCTGGCGGTGGCCTCCGTGCCGGCGCTGGCGCCCGCCCAGCCCACCCAGACCGACCACCTGCCGCAGCGGGCCACCGGCGTGCCGACGACCAAGCAGACCCGCGGCGTCAGCGAGGCCGTGGTGAAGGCGGCCAAGACGTACCAGCCGACGTCCAACTTCACCGCGACGTGGAAGCGCGCCGACGCCCTCAAGGTGAATCCGGACGCCACCACCACGACCCCGCGGATCCCCGACAACTTCCCGATCATGACCGACGAGGTCTGGGTCTGGGACACCTGGCCGCTCACCGGCCTGGACACCAAGCCCATGACCTACAAGGGCTGGCACGTCATCTTCTCCCTCGTCGCCCCGCGGAACATTCCGTTCGGCGACCGGCACTGGCAGGCCCGGATCGGCTACTTCTACTCCAAGAACGGCGCCAACTGGACCTACGGCGGCCACCTCTTCCCCGACGGCTACAGCAAGGGCTCGCGTGAGTGGGCCGGCACCGCGATCTTCACCGGCAAGAACACCGTCACCCAGTTCTACACCGCGTCCGGCAAGGACGGGGGCGGCATCAACAGCACCGACTTCCTGCAGCGGCTGGCCAACTCCTCGGGCACGATCCACGCAGACAGCAAGGGCGTCTGGTTCACCGGCTTCCGCACCCACCGGATCATCGCCCAGGCCGACGGCAAGTACTACCAGACCCAGGAGCAGAGCGTGGGGGCTCCGATCATCTACGCCTTCCGCGACCCGTACGTGTTCCGCGACCCGAAGGACAAGAAGATCTACGCCCTGTTCGAGGGCAACACCGCCGGCGTGGCCGGCACCTACGAGTGCAAGCCGCGCGATCTCGGGAACCTGCCACCCGGCCATGTCGTGGAGAGCAACGCCAACCTCTGGACGGGCAACATCGGTCTGATGCGTGCCGGCAACAAGGCGATGACCAAGTGGAAGCTGCTGCCGCCAGTACTCTCGACCAACTGCACCAACCAGCAGACCGAGCGTCCGCATCTGGTGGTCAGGAACGGCATGTACTACCTGTTCACGATCAGCCACCAGTTCACCTATGCCCCCGGCCTGATCAGCGACCACCGTCCAGACGGTGTCTACGGCTTCGTCGGCCCGTCGCTCCGCTCCGACTACAAGCCGCTGAACGGTAGCGCGCTGGTGCTCGGCAACCCGCCGGATGCCCCCGTGCAGAACTACAGCCACGAGGTCATGCCGAACCTGATCGTGCAGAGCTTCATCGACACGGTCCCGGGGCCGAACGGCCCGATCTACGGCGGGACGCTGGCCCCGTCGCTACAGCTCCAGATCGACGGTGCCAACACCTACCTGAGCAGGGTTCTCCCGTACGCGTACATCCCGGCGATGAAAGCGGTCAACTGACATGATCCGTCGCCCCATACGGCTCCTTGCGGCCGGTGTGGCAACCCTCGCGCTGGCGGTCACCGCCGCCAGCGCGTGGGCCGCCCCCGCACCGAAGGGCCCGGATCTCAAGCCCTCGACGAAGGTCGCGATGGCCAAGCAAACGCGGGGGATCACCGCCGCGAAGGCCGCCGCGCTGGCGTCGTACAAGCCCACCGACAACTTCACCGCGACCTGGAAACGGGCGGATGCCCTCAAGGTGGCGGGGGACGCGACCAACACCACGCCGATCATCCCGCCCGACTTCCCGGTCATCAGCCAGGACGTCTGGCAGTGGGACACCTGGCCGCTGACCAACATCGACACCAAGCCGATCACGTACAAGGGCTGGCACGTGATCATGTCCCTGGTGGCGCCACGGGACATCCCGTTCGGTGATCGTCACTGGGTCGCCCGGATCGGGTACTACTACTCCAAGGACGGCCACAACTGGATATACGGTGGCCACCTGATTCCGGAGGCACGCGGCATCGGCTGCATGGAGTGGGCCGGCACGGCGATCATGACCGGCAAGAACACGGTGCGCCAGTTCTACACCACCGTCGGTCATCAGCGGGGTGGGCCGACCTGCCGGACCTCTCCGCCGTACGACACCATGCAGCGGCTGGCGGTCACCCAGGGCCAGATCCACGCCGACTCCAAGGGTGTCTGGTTCACGGGCTTCACCAAGCACACCGTCATCGCCCAACCGGACGGGAAGTACTACCAGACGCAGGACCAGGGGATTCCCCCGACTGACTACGCCTTCCGTGACCCGTTCATCTTCCGCAACCCGAAGGACAAGAAGATCTACGCCGTCTGGGAGGGCAACACCGGTGGGCTGACCGGTACCTACCAGTGCACCAAGCGGGACCTGGGCAACCTGCCGCCGGGGCACACGGTCGATCCGATCTCGGCGAACTACACCGGCAACATCGGGCTGATGAAGGCGACGAACAAGTCCCTGACCACGTGGAAGCTGCTGTCCCCGCTCCTCTCGGCGAACTGTGTGAACCGGCAGACCGAACGGCCCCATGTGGTGTTCTCCAAGGGCCTGACCTACCTGTTCACGATCAGCCACAAGTTCACCTACGCCCCGGGTGTGACCGGGCCGGACGGTGTCTACGGGTTCGTCGGTCCGTCGCTGCGCAGCGACTACCGGCCGATGAACGGAAGCGGTCTCGTCCTGGGCAACCCGCCCGAGGCGCCCGAGCAGAACTACAGTCACGAGGTGCTGCCCAACCTGATGGTGCAGAGCTTCATCGATCAGGTCCCGACAGGGAACGGCAACAAGCCCGGTGGAACGCTGGCCCCGACGCTGCAACTCGCCTTCGACGGCGCGAACAGCTACCTGACCAGAGTGCTTCCCTACGGGTACATCCCGGCCATGGCGGGCAACTGACACCCCGTCCGATCAGCTCGAGGAACTGAGGACGTGGCGTCGCCGGATGAGTCCCGGTGGCGCCACGCTCCAGATCCAGCCACGAGCGCGGTGCCACATGTCCTGAGCCGGAGAAACACGAAACCCGGGGCCGAGGCACCCGGGTTGTTGGCGGTTGTCGGGGAGAACGCTCGGGGGTTCGTTCCCCCCGACAACCGAGCGATACTTTACAGGCCGGACGTGACCCCATGGCAAATTCGTACGGATAACAAATCAACAACTTTCCCACGAAATCGGAAAGTTTTCTCCTCAACTATCCATCAGGGCGATCATCGTCGATTCGAGCGCCAGCAGCGGAGCCACATTCGTCTCCAGTGCCTGCCGGCAGGCTAGCAGCGCGTCGATCCGGCGGAGGATCCGCTCGGGCGTAGAGCGCCGGGCCAGGTCAGCGATCCGTGGCTGCAGATCGGCGTTCACCAGAGGCGCGCCGGAACCGGTCTGGACGCAGAGCACGTCTCGGTAGAGCCCGGTCAGCTCGGTCAGCGCCCGGTCGACCGCGTCTCGCTGCAGCCGCTTGGCGCGGGCCTTCTGCTGGTCCTCGAGCTCCTTGACCGCTGCCTGCGCCTGACGCGGCCGAGCACCCTTGGTGCCGAACCCGAGTGCCTCCTGGAGCACCGCACGCTCACGCGCATCCTGCTCCGCCGTCACCGCGCCGACCTCGGCGTTGCACGACTCCACCAGCGCCGCCGCCGCCCGCAGGCAGTCGCCCAGGTCGCCGAGCTCGAAGGGGATCTTGAGCACGTCGGCCCGGCGCCTTCGCGCCCCATCGTCGCGAGCCAGCACCCGGGCCCTCCCGATGTGCCCCTGCGCCACCCGCGCGGCGAAGTCGGAGAGCGCGGGCTCGATCCCGTCCCGCGCCTGCAGCAAACGGGCCACGGCAGCCACGGTCGGGGTCTGGAGATTCAGCTGCCGGCAGCGCGATCGAATGGTGGCCACCACGTCGTCCGGGGTCGGCGCGCACAGGATCCAGACGGTCTTCGGCGCCGGCTCCTCGATGCTCTTCAGTAAGGCGTCGGCTCCGCGTTCGGTCACCCGGTCCGCGTCCTCCACGACGATCACCTGCGATCGTCCGAGGGTCGGGCTCATCGATGCGCGCCGGACCAGCTCGCGGACCTCGTCGACCCCGATCGACAACAGCTCGGTTCGGATCAGCGTGACGTCGGGATGTGCACCCGACACCGCGGTGCGGCACTGGGTGCACTCTCCGCACCCGTCGCGGGAACACTGCAGTGCCGCGGCGAAGGCCCGCGCCGCGTTCGACCGGCCCGACCCCGGAGGCCCGGTGATCAGCCAGGCATGCGACATCGCGTGCGTCTCGCCTGCGACCGCCCGTCGCAGCGCGGCGACCGACCGCTCCTGGCCGACCAATTCGGCCCACACCCCGGTGGTCTCGACGACGGCCTCGGTCACCGCGTCACGTCCCTCCCGTTCATGGTGCGAGTGTGCCAGCCGGGTCGGACAACCCCCGGGCGGCGAGCAGGCCCGTTACGCGGGCCAGTACCCGCTCGGCGATCGCGGTCCGGTTCTCGCGTGCGCCGAGCACGAGGTAGTGCTCGGGCTCGCGAGCGGCCAGGGTCAGGAACAACTGTCGAGCTCGATCGTGGAAGGCCGACCCGGCCGCCTCCAGCCGGTCCTTCTCGGCGATCTGGGTCAGCGCCTGGTCGGGATGGACGTCGAGCAGCACGGTCAGGTGCGGCCGCAAGTCTCCGGTGGCCCAGCGCGCCACCCGTTCCACCTCGTCCAGGTCCAGCACCCGACCGGCGCCTTGATAGGCCAGCATCGAGTCGACGTACCGGTCGCAGACAACCACCCTGCCGGCTTCAAGAGCCGGCAGGACGGTTCCGCTGACGTGATGCGCCTTGTCCGCGGCGTAGAGCAGGGCCTCGGCCCGGGGGGCGAGCTCACCCGTGGCCGGGTCCAGCACGATCCGGCGGATCTGCTGCCCAGCTGCGGAGTCTCCCGGCTCGTACGTCCGCAGGTGCGCGATCCCGCGCTCGGCCAGGGCCTCGCAGAGCAGGCCGACCTGGGTCGACTTCCCCACACCGTCTCCGCCCTCGAACACGACGAACAGGCCCGTACCCGTTCGGACACCGCTCACGAAGCGGTCCCATCCGACACCTGGCGAGGGAGATCGAGCTTCTTCGCGGTCTTGGCCCAAGCGGCCTCGAAGGCCTCCCGGCTGCTCCGCAGGCTGGTCAGCTCGTGCTCATAGCGGCGGCCGAGCTCGAACGCCTCCCGCGGGCTGACTTCGTCCACCTGAGACTCCGTCAGCTGCAGGGTCGTGGCCGCCCGGCCGGCCGCGTCCAGCAGTGCGGCGGTCTTCTCCAGCCGTCGGCGGGCGGATCCGAGACTGCCCGGCTCGAGCTGCTCGAGCAAGTCACAGATCCGCAGCACCTGATCGAGCTCGCCGCGGGCGTCCTCCCATGTGGTCGCCGCGTCTCCGTCGCGCAGCCGGTCCGTGGTCTTGCCGAGGCGTCGCCATGCCCGGTTCAGCATCTCCTGGAGCACGTCGCGGGTCGGGCGGGTCCGCGACCGGCCGGTGCGGCTGGCTCGCGATGCGCGCACCAGCCGCTCGAGCAGCGCAAGGTAGCGCTCGGAGCGCAGCGCCGCCTTCAGGTGGGCGAGCTCGGGACGCTCCGCCGGCCCGCGATCGTGCCGGTGTCCGAACCCGTGGTCGGTGGTCGCCGGTGCGGCCGCCGCGGCGTCGGCCTCGCCGACCAGCCAGCCGAGCTCGTCACCGAGATCGGAGATCCAGTCGGGGTCGAGGGCGGGCGCGACGGTGAGGATCCCGGTCCGCAGCTGCGCGGCCGTGCGTCCGAGCTCGGCGGTGCTACCCGGGCGGTCGGCCTGCAGCGCCAGGTCGGCTCCGATCAGCTGGTGCAGACCCCGGCCCAGCAGCCCGGTGACGAAGACCCCGAACGGTGTGGAGCCGTCGGCGGGTGGAGGTTCGGGATAGTCGGTCAGCCCGTTCGCCGGCGCCCCCAGGCGGGTCACCAGGCGCGGGAACTTCTCCACCCGGGTCGCCCCGGCGCCCGCCAGCGCCTGGCTGAGCCAGAAGTCCTGCTCGTCGGTGAGCCCCGGCCCGATGGGGGTCATCATGACCTCGCGATACCGCGCGGTGGTCAGACCGCCGCGGCGGACGGTCACCTTGTCGTCACGCAGCAACGCGAGGGTGGTCCCGCGATCGTCCCTGAGGGCGAACTCGCGTCGCTCGCACCGGATGGCGGCGACGGGCCCCAGGGTCGCCCGCCGGCGGAACGGCCGGATCAGGTCCGCCAGCTCCTGCGGCAGATCGCCCTGGCTCATCGGGTCGATCCGCTCCTTGGGCAGCAACGGCACCCAGTCCGGAGCCCCGAGGTACCACTCGCCCCGACCCTCCAGAACGCGATGGGCGAGCAGGACCCCTGAGCGGATCAGCCGGTGGTCCGGCGCGTCGAGCAGGGTGAGGTCGATGTCGTATCCGGCGTTGTGGCCGGCACGGGCCACCAAGTTGTGCAGGCCGATCGGCGGATTGATCATCCGCGGGGCCGGCGCGCTGTAGGGCATGTCCCACAGCCGCTGGCCCGGGGGCCGGCGGCTCGATCCGTTGGGTTGGAGGCCCGCCGCGGCCGGGGCTCCTTCGGGGACCGCAGCGCGTTTGCGCCGTGGGCGCCCGTTCACCACCGGCGCGGCCGAGGAGCCCGTCGTCGCCGCACCGGATGGGTCGCCGGTTGCCGCAGCCCGACCGGATCGGGCCGCACCCGACGTCCGTTCACCGTCCCCGCGCCGGCGTGACTTCACGTCCGCGCGCTTCCCCTTGCTCACCGGGCACACCCTGCCACGTCGGACGTCAGGCCGACACCCTGGAAGAGGCGCCCGTGGACGCCTTCTTCGCCGGCGTCTTGGTCGCCGCCTTCTTCGCCGGGGCCTTCGGGGCAGGCGCTTTCTTGGCGGTCGAGGCGGTGGTCTTCTTCGTGGCGGTCTTGCGAGGGATGCGCTTGGTCGCCGGACCCTTGGCCCGCTTCTCGGCGAGCAACTCCGCAGCCCGCTCGGGGGTCACGGCCTCGACCTCGTCGCCGCGGCGCAGGGTCGCGTTGGTCTCGCCGTCGGTCACGTAGGCACCGAAGCGGCCGTCCTTGATCACCATCGGTTTGCCCGACACCGGGTCGTTGCCGAGTTCCTTCAGCGGCGGTTTCGCCGCGGCGCGGCCACGCTGCTTGGGCTGGGCGTAGATCTGCTCGGCCTGCTCGAGGGTGATGGTGAAGATCTGCTCCTCGCTCTCCAGCGAGCGGGAGTCGGAGCCCTTCTTCAGATAGGGCCCGTAGCGCCCGTTCTGGGCGGTGATCTCGACACCGTCGGCGTCCACCCCGACGACCCGCGGCAGGCTCATCAGCTGCAGCGCCTGGTCGAGGGTCACGGTGTCCAGCTCCATCGAGGCGAACAGCGAGCCGGTCCTCGGCTTGGCCGTCTTCGGGGCGTCCTCCGGCAGTTGCTCGGTGACGTACGGCCCGAACCGGCCGTTGCGGGCCACTACCATCAGCCCGGTCTCCGGATCGACGCCGAGCTCGCGCTCGTCCCCCATCGGCTTGGACAGCAGGTCGCGGGCCAGGTCGACGGTCAGCTCGTCCGGCGGTAGGTCGTCGGCGACGTTGGCGCGGTTACCCTCGGCGTCCTCGACGTAGGTGCCGTAGCGGCCGACCCGGACGTCGATCCCGGAGTCCACATCGCCGATCGGGAACGTGGAGAGCTTGCGCGCGTCGATCTCGCCCAGTTCGGAGACCAGCCGCTGCAGGCCCTCACGGTCGTCGCCGCTGCCGAAGTAGAAGTCGGTCAGCACCGCGACCCGTTCGGCGCGTCCGTCAGCGATCTCGTCGAGGACGTCTTCCATCTCGGCGGTGAACTTGTAGTCCACGAGTTTGGGGAAGTGCTCCTCCAACAGCCGGGTGACGGCGAAGGCGAGCCAGGTCGGGACCAGCGCCGACCCCTTCTTGAACACGTAGTCGCGGCCGGTGATCGTCCGGATGATCGTCGCGTATGTCGACGGCCGGCCGATCTCCAGCTCCTCCAGCTTGGCCACCAGGCTGGGCTCGGTGTAACGCGCGGGTGGGCGGGTCTCATGCCCCAGCGCCCGGATCCGGTTCGCGCTCAGCGGCTGCCCCTCGCTGAGCTGCGGCAACCGCGTCTGGGAGTCGTCGGACGGCGAGTCCGAGCCCTCGTCGATCGCCTCGACGTAGGCCTTGAGGAAGCCGTAGAAGGTGATGGTCCGGCCCGAGGCGACGAAGGTACAGCGCTCGGCGTCCTGCGGCGTCGCGCGGATCCGGACCGTGATGGTCTGCCCGGTCGCGTCCTTCATCTGCGAGGCGAGCGTGCGCTGCCAGATCAGCTCGTAGAGCCGGAACTGGTCACCGTGCAGTCCGGTCTGAGCCGGAGTCTGGAACTGCTCACCGGCCGGCCGGATCGCCTCGTGTGCCTCCTGGGCGTTCTTCACTTTGCTGGTGTAGACCCGGGGTGCGTCCGGCAGGTAGTCGGCCCCGTAGAGCTGGCGCACCTGGTCGCGAGCCGCCCGGATGGCGGTGTTGGACAGCGTCACCGAGTCGGTTCGCATGTAGGTGATGAAGCCCGCCTCGTAGAGGTCCTGGGCCACCGACATCGTGCGCTGAGCGGTATAGCCGAGCTTGCGGCCCGCCTCCTGCTGCAGCGTGGTGGTCCGGAAGGGCGCGTACGGCCGGCGCGTGTAGGGCTTGGACTCGATGCTCTCCACCGCGTACGAAGCCTGCCGCAGCTTCTCCGCCAGCGCCTCGGCCTGCGGCTGGTCTAGCCGGACGAGCTGCTCGTTGCCGCGGCCGATCAGCTCGCCGCGGGAGTCGAAGTCGCGACCCTGGGCGACCCGCCGGTCGCCGACGTGACTCAGCCGGGCCGGGAACATCGGCGGGTCGGCCTGCTGGCCGGCGTCGAGGGTGGCGTCGATGTCCCAGTACGGGGCGGCGCGGAACGCCATCCGCTCGCGCTCGCGGTCCACCACCAGCCGGGTGGCCACCGACTGCACGCGACCGGCCGACAGCCGGGGCATGACCTTCTTCCACAGCACCGGGGAGACCTCGTAGCCGTACAGCCGGTCGAGGATCCGCCGGGTCTCCTGCGCGTCGACGAGGTCCTCGTCGAGGTCGCGCGGGTTGGCCACCGCCTCCGCGATGGCGGACGGGGTGATCTCGTGGAAGACCATCCGCCGCGCCGGGACCTTGGGCTTCAGCTCCTGCAGCAGATGCCAGGCGATGGCCTCACCCTCACGGTCACCGTCGGTGGCCAGCAGCAGCTCGTCGGCGCCGGCGAGCGCATCGCGCAGCGAGCGCAACGTCGCCTTCTTGTCGGGATTGACGACGTAGAGCGCCTCGAAGCCGTTGTCGACGTTCACCCCGGTCCGGGCCCACTTCTCTCCCTTGTACTTGGCCGGGACCTCGGCCGCGCCGGTCGGGAGGTCGCGCACGTGACCCCGGCTGGACTCGACGATGTACCCGTCGCCCAGGAAACTCGCGATCTTCGTCGCTTTCGTCGGTGACTCGACGATCACCAGCCGTCTGCCACCTGTCTTCGCTGCCACGGTGTCCTCTTATATCTGTACTGGCTGTACCTCGGCTACGGTCCGCTCGTGTGCGGACAGGCCCCCGCCTGCCGCTCAGCGGCGCCAACAATACGTCGGGCGGCCCACCCTACGACTGCACGACGACCATCGGGGCCGTCTGGTTCCCTGCGCGAGGCGCGTCGGTGGGGTCCTGACGGCGAGAACTACCCGGCGCGGGTGAGGAACCCGTCGACGGCGAGCCGGCGAACACGCGGCAGTAGATCATCCCGCACGGCGGCCGGATCGACCTCCAGGATCTCCGCCACCGATGCGATCAGGAGACCGAGCGGCAGCTCACCGTCGCAGGCACCGACCACCCCGCCGAGTGCGGTGCCCACCTCGACTCCGCGACGCAGCCCGCGCTGCTGACGCAGCACGACGTGCTGGGGATCGGCGGCGCCGGGATCACCGAACGTCTCCTGCACCACATCGGGCGCCAGGGCCCAGCGTCCGGCCAGCAGTTTGTCGTCATCGAGTCCACGGACCAGCTCGACCGCGTCCTGCTCGGCCGCGAGCGCGTCGGCGACCGGCTGCTCGACCGCGTACGGCCACTCCTCGATCCGGATCGACGGGTCGCTCGCCTCGCTCCGGCGGACCACGATCCAGCCCATCCCGACCGCATCGATCCCGAGTGCGTCGAAGTAGTCGAGCCACTCGGCGTACCTCCGGCGATAGCCGGGGCTGCCGGCCAGGCCGGCGTCGGCCAGCCAGATCTCGACGTACTCGCAGGGATCCAACTGCTCGCGTTGGACGATGTGGGCATCACAGCCCCGCGGCACCCAGTCGGCCAGCCGCTCCCGCCAGTCGGAGTCGCGCAGATGGGCCCAGTTGGCCAGCACGGTGAGCGTGCCGCCGGGGCGCAACCGGTCCGGCCCGTGGCGCACGATCCGCTCGACCAGTCCATCGCCGCGCAGCTGAGCCTCCCGATAGGTCAGCCGCGGGCCGGTCGTCGGGGGCGACATGACGTAGGGCGGGTTCGTCGTGATCAGGTCGAACGACTCCTCCGCGACCGGCGCGAAGAGGTCGCCCAACCGGAGCTCGACGCTGCCCGGGCCGGCCGGGGCATTCAGCCCGACGGTCACCTCGGCGAGCTCCACGGACCGCGGGTTGACGTCGGTGGCCACCACCCGGTCGGCGTGCCGCACCAGGTGCAGACTCTGCACACCACAGCCGGAGCCCAGGTCCAGCGCGGAACCGACCGCCGATCGGGGCGTCAGTTGCGCCAGCGAGGTCGATGCGGCGGACACGCCGAGCACCAGATCGCTCCGGGTGGGGCTGACCCGACCGTCCAGGCCGGGTGTCAGATCCGCGCAGACGAAGTAGTCCCGGTCCTCGGCGGCGTACGGGCGGATGTCCACCAGGGCCGACGTCTGGTCGTGCTGGACTCCGAGCACGCCAGCACGCAGCAGCGGCAGGCGCATGCCGGGAAGGGCCCGGTCGACGGCGGCGGTCGGGACGGGCTGCTGGAGCAGCCAGAGCCGGATCAGCGTGGCCAACGGGTCGTCCCGGCCAGCCAGAGATCGGTCGGCCGGCGTGGTCTGGTTCCGGCCGAGAGCCCGGTGTGCCGGGTCCCCGATCGCCCCCACCACGGCGTCCACGGTGTAGTCCAGCTCGCGGAACCGGGCGGCCAGGTCGGAGCACTGGGCGGGAGTGAGCACGATCCATCTTGGCAGGGGCGCCGCGACGACCCGTGGCCGCGGCCCGCGGGATCTCGAACGCCCGACTGGCTCTCGGCCCCCTGGTTGCGGACCGGTTCAGAGCACTGATCAGGCCCGGTCGTCGACGCTGACGAACGGGCGTTGGCGATGGGTCGCAGACCGCCGGCTCCGGCCGGCTCGGTCGTATCACCGCACAGCGGAGATGAGTCAGCGGGTGTGCGGCTGGGGGGCGTTGAACGCGATCTGCGTCCACTCGTCGAGCTCGCGCAGGACCAGGATGATCCAGGTCTTCATCACGTCACCTCCTTTCAGACACTTTCATCCTCCGCACTATGACAACGATGTCAAGACGGGTGTGACCTGAATCATCGTTTCGGGACGATGATCACGCTCTCACCCGAACGACGAGCGATCGCCAGCCCGCGCCGAAGTCGCCCCATCACAACCGGGGCCCCAGCAGGGTGAGATCGCCCGGCGAGAGCCGGTCCGCAGCGCAAGCCAGGTGGTGCCAGAACGGATAGATCAGCCGAGGCTCGGTGGCCGCGTCCAAGGCGGCGAGGTCGTCGGCGGTGAGCACCAGCTCCAGGGCGGCCAGGTTGTCGGCGAGCTGCGCGCGGGTCCGCCCGGCGATGATCAGACTCGTGACCCCGGGCTTCGCGAGCAGGTAGGCCAGGGCGACCTGGGCGGCCGACACGCCGTGGCGACCCGCGACCTCGAGAACGACCTCGACCACGTCGTACAGCTCTTCCGGATCGTGGATCGGCGGCTCGGTGTGCTCGTCGAGCTGCGCGTACCGGACGGTGCCGCGATCGGACTCGGTCGTGCGCCGGTACTTGCCGGTCAGCAGGCCGCCGGCGAGCGGGCTCCAGATCAGATTCCCCAGACCCTCGTCGATGCTCATCGGGATCAGCTCGTACTCCGCGTCCCGGGACAGCAGCGAATAATGGATCTGCTGGCAGACGAACGCCGGCAGGTGCTCCCGCTCGGCGACACCGAGGTACTTCATCACCTGCCAAGCGGCGAAGTTGGAGACGCCGACGTAGCGGACCTTGCCCTGCTGCACGAGCAGCTCGAGCGCTGCCAGGGTCTCCTCCGGCGGCGTGACTCCGTCCCGCTCGTGCAGCTGGTACAGGTCGATCCAGTCGGTGCCCAGGCGCCGCAGACTGGCCTCGCAGCTGCGGATGATGTGATGCCGAGACAGCCCGGCGTCGTTCGGTCCGTCGCCCATCGGGAACCTGACCTTGGTCGCGAGCAGGACGTCGTCGCGATGGCCGGCGAGTGCCTGGCCGAGCACCTCCTCCGAGCCTCCGCGCGAGTACATGTCGGCGGTGTCGAAAAGGTTCACTCCCGCGTCCAGGCACAGGGCGACCTGCTCACGCGCCCCATCGAGATCGACGGCGCCCACCCGCTCGAATCCCCCGCTGGTGTTGAAACCCATGGTCCCCAGCGCTAGGGCGGAGACGTGCAAGCCGGACGATCCGAGGCGGCGGTATTCCATGGCCGCCAACCTACGCTCGGGGTTGGGCGTGTGCCCCAAAGGGCAGAGTCTGCTGCGAGCGGGGCACCGCGATTGTGCCACCCCCGGTGCGGTCCGATACTGAGCAGATGCGGTCGCGGCAGCGTTCGACCCGAGCCGGTGCGCCGCGGTCGTCCATCGCCCGGGCAGAACCGACGTCCGCGTCGGCACCGTCCCGGATGCTCGAGTTGCAGGCCCTCGCCGGCAATCGGGCGGTGATTCGCTACGTCCAGCGGCAGAGCGTGCAGACCGCCAACGGCTCGATGGTCGGCGACTCCGGCGGAGGGACGAACAACATCCGCGAGGAAGTGCTGCCGGTGATGGACCGGTTGCACATGCTGTGGAGCATGTCCAATGCCGACTACGACGTCGAGTACCCGGTGGTGGCCGGCAAGCCGGCGAAGTCGTCGCTGACTCCGGCCGACATCCCGAAGACGATCGCGGCTCTGAAGAAGAACGAACGGGGTCAGATCGATCCGGCCGTCTGCCAGCAGTTCCTGCGCACCTCGATCACCGACGGCGTCGGTGTGGGCCGCAAGAACCTCGTCTTCGACGTCCACGCCGTGCAGGATGCCCTGCTGGCGAACCAATTGCTCTCGGCAGCTGATCATGCCGCCGAGCACCAGCCGCCGGCCCTGTTCCACAGCACGCTGGACGAGGCCAACCTGACCAAGACCATCGCCGCGATCGCCGCGATGAAGAAGTCGGCGGTGGCCGGTACGTTCCGGCGGGACCTCTTCGCCGGGACGGCACCGATCTCAGCGGCCGTCCAGTCCGACGTCAATCTCATCCTGCATCCCGGGACCACCCTCGTACCCGGCGTGGGCGGGGCCCCGCCCACGGTGAAGATGCCGCCGAAGATGACCGGCACGGGAGTCGGCGGCAAGTACGAGAAGGCCATGATCACGGCGATGAAGGCGTTCCTGCAGCCGATGGCCGACAAGTTCAACAAGCTCAAGGCCAAGCCACCCGCCTTTCCCATCGCGGGCGCCAACGACATCGCGGTGGTCGCCCAGCAGGAGTGCGAGCGCTACTTCAGCGGCTACGTAGGCGGGGCCACCCGGACCGCCGGCGGCAAGTACCACCCCGGCTCGTACAACCTCAGCGCCAAGCTCGGCGACCAGTCGACCCGCCCGCTGGACGCCGGCGACCGGAGCGGGTGGGTCAACTACTTCATGACCACCAAGGGCTACGGCGGCCAGGAGGTGATGACCAAGTTCGAGTGCCATCCCGATCTGCGCCCCGCGCCGGACGGCACGGAGTTCGTCCGCGTGATGGACTTGTTCATCAACAACAACCAGGCTCTGGTCGACGACGCCATCCACTCCTGGCCGGCCGAGGCGGGCACCGGCACGGTGTTCATCCAGCCGTACGGCGACGCGAACCCCAAGCAGGTCCGGCAGCAGCGCTGGGAGGTCTTCACCACGCTGATCCATGAGTTCATGCACATCCTGGAGCACCCCGAGTTCGGCAAGGCCGCGAGCACGGTCGGCGGCAACGGGGAGCGGATCTTGTTCGAGGGTTTCGCCGAGCTGATGCGCTACGACTTGTGGACCGGGCCGGGCCAGCTGAAGGCGCGGCTGGGCAGCGCCGAGATGGCCCCGCTGCGGGAGAAGGTCGAGGGCGGGAAGTACCCGTACGATGCCGGCGTGGTGGTCGACGCCGGGGCCTACAGCGAGCGTGCCGATGCCGAGGCGATCGCGGCGAAAGTGGGCATGGCGAACGCCAAGGCCGCGTTCCTGCTTGGTCACGTCGACAAGATCGGGCTCGGCACCTGGAAGGCGACCGACGCCACCGGCGCGGAGACCTATGTCGTCGGCGCGGGCGAGACCGAGGCGTCGATCCGCGCCAAGACCGGGGCCAAGACGATGCTTGACTCCGCCGGCAAACCGGTGGCCGCCGGCGCCGCGCTGGCCGCCGGGACTGCGATCACGATCCCCGGCATCCGTTGGGTCGAGACGATCGATGGAGACACCGTGGACACCGTCTCGCGCCAGCACGACGTCACTCCCGTCGCGCTGGTGGCCGCCAACAACCTCGCCCCGGCTACCGCACCCAGCCACAAGTTCGTCTCCGGCACGCGGCTGCTCATCCCGGTGCATGCGGCGGTGAGCCCGTGACCGATCAGGGGACGATCGGCGCGGTGCTGCGCGGCGAGCTGGCAGATTGGCGCGGTCTCGGTGAGGAGACCTTGGAGTCGCTGACTGAGGCGCTGGCACCGGTTGAAGCTGTGGCAGGGCCGACGTACGCCGAACGGCGACTCGGTCGCTTCGACCGCTACGTCGTCACCAGGTCCGCGGCGCCGGCAGACGTCCAGGTCTGGATCCCCGGCGGCAGCGCGGTGGTGGCGCTGGTCGAGTGGGACGACCCGGAAGTGGCCGACGTCGACGCGCTGCTCGACCGTCTCGGCGACCCAGAGGAGGTCCAGCACAACCAGCGCTTCCGCACCGGCACCCTGGTCGACGAGCTCGTGTACGCCGGTCGCGGCCTGAATCTCTCGATCGCCACCCCGCACGCCGACGTCGGGGTGGACCCGCCGCCGCGCGGCAGCCGACAGATCGTCCACGTCCAGCTGTTCGGTGCGATGGAGCTCGACCGATGGCGGGCCGCGCTGGGCGCCACGGTTCCTGTGCGTCCCTTCCCGCTGAACTGACGCTCTGCTCTCGCCCGCCGCGGTTCGCGTGTTGGGTCAGAACGGATTTCGCGTCGCAGGGGCGAACGCGTCCGCGCTCAGCTTGCGGCTGTTCGCCGGCGGTGACGCCGGGTCGTCGAGATCGTCGTACCCGGCCGACCGCCGCGGCCAGCGGATTCGTCCGGGCTCTGGGGGTGTCGTCCGGCGGTCACGCCTGGCGTTCCACCGTCGACGGCGAGAGCGAGGCACGCGGCGGCATGGATGTGGCGTCGAGGGTTGGCGGGCGACGCCTGCAGATCGCTCGCCGTGTGTGAAGATGGAATGTGGAGGACGGACGAGCTCGTGAATGATGACGATCCTGCACGGTCAGCGTCGGTCGATCGATCTTCTCCCACAGCTGGGGCGGTCAGCTCACTGTTGTCTGCTGAACTCGATCGCCTCGAGAAGGCGGCGACCAGTGCGCTGCCCACGTCCTCGCGACATCGCGGGTGGGTCGCTTTGCCGTCGGATTCCGGGCTGACCGAAGAACAAGAGGACTTCATCGACTACTGGTCGCCGCAGCGCGTCATCGACGACTGTCAGGCGAAGCGTCGGCTGCTCGCGTGGGTCTCGAACCAACGCCGGTCCGAGGACTCCACACCGACCCACCCGTCGCAGCTGAGCGAGATCCTGCGTGGACTGGTGACCGGGCAGCTCGATTGACCTGATGCCGTGCGGCAGCATGCGGCCATGATCACCGACGGACGGAGAGAGGCGAGCTCGAGCTGCCCCGCTTCCGCACGAAGGCCGACCCCCTCTTTCCTGCAAGCTCCAGTCTTTCCTGCAGGCTCCAGTCTTTCCTGCAAGCTCCAGGGCCCTGCAGTCACCTCCGTGGTCCGGACACCGCGAAACCCGTAAGCCCGCATCCGCCGACAACGCGACCGAGAACGAGAACGAGATGACATGGCTGACGACGACCCTGGCCCGCTGAACGAGCCGGCCTCCACCACATCCCGTGACATGTCGTACGGCGAGTGCCGGAAGCTGATGTCCTCGCGTCTCGAGGGACGGCTGGGTTACCTCAGTGGTCGTGGCGGCAGGTCGGTCGTCGTGCGCTATGCGGTCACCGATGACGAGATCATGTTCCTCATCCCCGACTACAACGAGATCGCCCAGTACGCTCCCGGACACCGCGTCACGCTCCGGATCGATGCCGGGCGGACCGCGGCGACCTCCCCCCGGCACGAGACCATGAGCGTAACGGGTACCGCACATCTGGCCGATGTGCAGCAGGCCGCGGCGGTCGCCCGTACCGACTTCTCAGAAGCCTGGCCGGAGGGCGTCGCCACGTGGGTCCTCTGTCTGCCGATTGACCAGATCGAAGGCAGGAGGCGAGAACTCGTCTAGGGTCGGCACGCTGCCCCCACACGACGAGCCTCCTGTCCTGATGGCGCCGGCCACCGGCGGGTTCTTGCGACCGGCGTAGACTCATCGGTGCGTGCTCCCAGAGCCTCCACCCGGACCTTTCCGAGGATCAGGTGAAGCGTGGGTCATGTCCGCAGATCTATTCCTGGCCGGAGCAAACGTCCACAGCTGCCCCCGCCGCGCCCTGACGAAGGGCTGGACGCCAGAAACAGCCGAGACGAACTCACGCCCAGCCGGGAGAACCTGTCCGCCGGGGCTGAGAAGGAGCAAGATCATGACTACCCACGAACCTGTCCATTCGCCCACCAGCAGCCCGAGCGACAAGCCGGACGCGCGCGAACCGGGGGCAGCGCGACCGAACGGGAAGGCGTCGCGTTCCCGGGCCGGCTCGGCATGGGTAGGGATCTGCATCGCGGCGATCGTCGTGATCGCACTGATCATCTTCCTGCTGCAGAACCGCCAACCGGTTCTCGTGACGTTCCTGTCCTTGCACGGAACCGTGCCGCTGGCCGTTGCGCTGCTCATCGCGGGGATCGGAGTCGGCATCGTCGCGCTGGTCATCGGCACCATCCGGATCGGTCAGCTTCGTCGGCAACTGTCGCAAGAGCGGCGCGGCTGAGCGCCCCGAGGGGCGCCGGCTTCGCTGAATGCTCGACCACCACGACCGGCCGGCTGTCGCCGAGGCGACTTGTCGCTGCTTTCGGGAGAACACGGGCGGCTCCGGCAACGTGTTTGCCCAGCCGTCTACGCCGGGTTGCTTCGCAGGTCTATGCCGACACGGATGCCCGACGTATGGTGGCGCGTGGGTTCCAACAGTGAGGCTTGAGGCGGCGCCTTGCCGCGGCCCAGTTCGACGATCGCCCGTGAGCCTGGAGGCCGATTTGTCCGAGCTATCGACTCGCCTGGCCTGTCGCCAGTTCGACGGGGCGCTGTCGTTGCTCTGCACGCAGCGATCACGCACCGGCAGGAGCGTTGCGGCGTGACACGACGTCCGAGTCTACCGACCCTGCGATCCGCTCGTGGGAACCCGATCGCTGACGACACCCGGGTTGAGTTCGCTCTTCTCGATGCCGAGGGCCGGATCGTCGCGGTCAACGACGCGTGGCTTGCCTTCTGCCACGACAACGGGGGTGACGTCGATCGGTGCGGGGTGGGAGCGTCCTATCTCGACCTCTGCGACCGGGCGGACGACGCGGGTTCGAGGGAAGTGGGCGCCGCCATCCGTGCTGCGCTCGCCGGTGAGTTGCCTGCACCGGTCATCACGACCATTCCATGTGATGCTCCGGGCGTCCCCCGATTCTTCGACGTGCTGATCTCTTCGCGGCTCGACGATCACGGGACGTGTGTCGGCGCGACCGTCACTCTCGCCCGGGTGGAGGACTACCGGTCAAACGCTGCCGAGGCCGACCTGAGTGCGGTGCCGCGGGACGACATCGCTGGCGGCCGGGAGGAATCCGCCGCAGATCTGGAGGCGGTGATGGAGGAACGGGATCATATCGCCGCTCGGTTGAACAGCGGAGTGATGTCGGAGCTGTTCTCGATCGGCATCGGTCTCCAAGGCATGCTGCCACGGCTCGCCAGTCCCGAGGACAAGGCGCGGCTTGTGCGGTACGTGGACGCACTGGACGTTGTCGTCCGTCAGGTCCGCAGTGCGGTCTTCGACCTCGGCCCGGCCGAGGCTCGGCGATCTGGGCTGAAACGCCGCCTGCTGGAGGCCATCGACGACGAGCGCAACCTGCACGTGCTCGACATCTCGATCAGCTTCTCCGGCCCGCTCGACGCAGATGTCGGTCGTGACCTGGGTGACATGGTCGTCGATGTCGTGCGAGCAGCCATCTCCTGCGTGGTCCAGCGCAGCCGCGCGAACTCGATCCAGGTATCCGTTGCTCTGGCGGATTCGCTGATCGTGGTCGAGGTCTCGGATGGCGCAACCGCTGAGAACATCTCCACGCTGGGCACTGGGTTGGACCGACTGAAGCAATATGCCGAACAGTCAGGCGGCACCTTGCAGGTCACGACGGAGCCTCGAGGTCAGACGCTGCTGCGGTGGACCGTCTCGCTCGAAGAGAGTGGACAGCACGGCCCGGAGTTCACGCAGTCCCGCACACGCTGAGCGCACCTGTGAAGCCGCACCACGCGACAGCCGAGACATTCTCGACCGGCTGGGGAAACGACGTGACCCTCCGAGCTGGGTCCCTGGGCCCGGCTCGACCAAGAGCGCGCCCGAGTTCACCTGGCACACCGCGTCTGTCCGCGGGTCGATGGGCGGCGGCCCGGGATCAAGCGCAGAACTGTTCACTGGGGGCGTATCGTGCGGATCGAGCATGCGACGCCGAGTCCAGACGCCGAGTCCGGTTGGAGGGTTGCGCCGCTGCTCGACGGTCTTGGTGGCGTCGCCCCTGGAGGCGCAGGTGATCTCCTCGAGTCTCGTGTCAGCCATTGCCGAGTCGACGTGGTTCCGGGTCGGTTGGGCACCGTTCGTGCTGATGGATGTGGACTTGCGAGTCCGAGAGGTCGGCCCGAGCTTCGAACGTGTGGTCGGCTACCCCCGTACCGCCGTCCTCGACCAGTTGCTGTTCGACGTGTTCCCCGACAATCCCGCTGATCCGACCGGGGCCCAATCCAGTCTCACTGCATCACTGGAGGGCGTCCTGCGCACGGGCCGAAGACACTGGATGGGGCTGCAACGCTACGACGTGTCGGACGTGGCTCATCCCGGCCAGTTCATCTACAAGGCCTGGATCCCTGTCAACGTGCCGATCACCGACGCCGGACGCGTCGTCGGTGTGCTCAACCACAGCCAGGACGTCACGCTCGCCGTCACCCGAGGATCGGCAGACCTTGCCGCCTCGTACGCTCCAGACCAGATGGCTGCCGCTGCTGACACACTGCTTCGGGAATTTCCCGATGCGGAGGCAAACATCGTTCTGAGTATCCTCGTCCATTCACAACAGCAGGTGCTGGAGGCCATCGGCATGCCCGACATCGCCAGCGCGACGCAGTTGGCCCGGCTTCGACTGGAGATCCGAACGGGACACCCGGGCATCGGATCCGAGGACTAGACCTCCGGACCAGATCTGGGCCGCGTCAGGCGATACCCCGCCGGTCCTGCTCCCATCGGGATCTCATCGGCCGCCCCGGTATATCCGGCGCACCGAGTCGGCGGCAGGGTGGGCGAGGCCGGCACGGGGCCGCGCGAAGGCGGTCAGGACGGTGCTGGTGATCCGCACCGCGCGGCTGCGGGCTCGAACCCCGGCGCCGCCGTTCAGCGCTTTCAGCCAGCCCATCGTGCCGATGTCCAACACGCCGGCTCCCGAACGTGCCACGTAGTACGTCGCGTCGGAGAACCGCCAGTTCCGGCACACGACCGGGGAGTGGAAGACGACATCCAGAGGATGGGGCATGCTCTGTCGGGGGTCGACCGCGTCGAACTCGGGACCGATGGCACCCGGGATCCGGTCCCCGGGTCGCAGGCCGGTCCCGGCCAGCAGCCAACTGGTGGGCGAGGCGACCACGAGGTCGCCGTGGCCGGGGAAGCACGCGTACGGCTCACCCGTCAGCGTGCGCTGCGGATCGGCGGCCGGCGGCAAAGACCAATCCGCCGTGGTCAGCTTCGGATCGGACCGGGACAGGGGATCCTCCCTCGCATCCTTGTAGTTGACCATCAGCCGGTAGGGACCCGTCGCGGTCGAGCTCAACCGGATGCGGCGGTCGATCGCGTTGGCCCCGAGGAAGGCGACATTCGTCCCGGCGTTCCGGGCCGCACTCAGGGCGGCGCGCATGGGTACGGACCAGTACTCGTCGTGGCCCATGGAGATGACGCCGGCCGCGCCGGCCAGCAGGTGCGGCCGGGACTGCAGATCGACATCGTCGGCGTAGGCAAGGGGTAGCCGGAGCCGCTCGGCCAGCGTCACGACCGCCAGCATGCGGGTCAGGTACTCTCCGGCGCCGTGCCCCTCCGCGTATGGCCGGTCGAACGTGACCGCCCGCGCTCGATGCGCGCCGTCGCCGTTGCCTGCAGGTCCCCAGTAGAGATTGCGACCGCCCCAGTCGTTGTACGCCTGCCAGGTCGTATCGGGTGTCAGCATGACCAGCCGACCCGCCGTGCTCGGCGAGCGCACGGTCAGCGGGACGTACGACGACCCGCCCCGGGCATCGAGCCGGATCAGATAGGTCCCGGGACGCCAGCCGGTCGTGGTCACGCTCAGCGATGCCCGCCATGGCGCGCTGGGCGTATGGGTTGATCCCGACGTGCGGGGTCCTGGCTGCCGCACGCGGCGCTCCCAGGGACTGCGCCAGACCTTGGCAGCGACGTGGCCGGAGTACCAGCCCATGCGGTAGGCGGTGGCTCGCCAGTGCGGCGCGGTTGTGGAGACGTACAAGGTCACCCGTTGGCCGGGGTCGACGCTCGCCAGGTTCGCGAACCCTTCGACCACCGGCACGGGACGCCTCGCCCAGGGAGTGCCGAAGGTCGGCTGCTTGCCCGCGATACGCCAGGAATCGGTCGGGCGCTCGATGACCGGCTGCGGCCTGGCGCCGCTGGACGGCGGGACCGGCGTCGAGGAGGGCTGAGCCGAGGGCGATGATTGCAGGCTCGGAGGAGATGGCGGCGGGGCTGCGGACAGGGACGGCGCCGGTACCGGAACACCGGCCGAGCATGCCGCTGTCGAAGCCATCAACAGGGCGAGCAGCCCACGTCGCAGCGCCGCCCGAGAGTCCATCAGGCCAGGCTAGGACAGCCACTCGTTACGGAGACAGCTACACGTGCGCGAGCGGGGGCGATGCCGGTCGACGGCTGACCGCGTGATGCCCGGCCGGTCCGGCCGCCCCCGACCCTCGACAGGGGCACCGCATGACACCGGGTCGTATGATGACCGTCGGGCGGCGTTGGACGCGCTGCACTTCCCGAAGCTGGTGGACCCGTTCTGGCAGGACCTACGTGCGCCGGCTGCAAGGTGCAGTACTTCGCCACGGTGGAATCCCAACGCCGCCTCACCCTGCACCTGCCCTCCGCGATTCGCGGGGCCATCGAGCAGACCACCAGCCGGATGATCACATCGGCCGGGCGGCCAGTCGGTCTTGGACGAAGGCACGGCCGTCATCGCGGTCAGTTGCCGCGCTGACGCTGATCCGGATGAGGGTGTTGGGCTCCGCCTCCGCGCTCGCCGGCCGCGGTGGCGGGTTCATCGAACTCGACAAAGCCTGGACCTTCCTCGACGGCGGCGCCGACAAGATGGACCGCCTCGGCCGGGTTGCCCGCTCCCCACAGGTCCTCCCCTGCCTGTTCACCCAACGGGTCACCGACGCGCTCGACGCCCGCATCGAGGGCTACATCAGCCGCCTCGCCATCGGACCCATCACCGACCGCGGAAGCCCGCGCCGCCTGCCAGTTGGCGAAGCTGGATCCAGCCAAACACCTGGAGCGGATCACCACACCCGGCACCATCGGCGGCACCAGCCAGACCGGCGAAACCTCCAACTGGACATCCATGCGGGCGCTGCGCGACCCCGACACCCGCGAGGTCCTCCTCGGCGCGATCTTCCCCTGCCAAGACCTCCACGAACGTGCCATCCGCGTCGAAGTCGTCCTCCCAGGAGAGTTCCTGGCACGCGCGTCGACCAACCCCGGGGACGTCGCCTCTCGGATGTCCGGCCGATCGGGTCTCGCGACTGGTCGGCGCGTATCGGGTTGAGCAGGATCCACGGAATGCGAAGTACGTTGGTGTGGGCTGAGGACCGTCGTGCCAGGGTGGGCTTCACTGAGGCGAGTGCCCGTCGGTTCACTTGCCTCGGTAGCAGGATGCGGGAAAGGGGTCATGGGATGAGTTCTCGTCCGGCACGGATTGCCATGGTCGTCGTCGGCGTGCTGGCCGCTATTGTCGGCGGACTCTGGATCGGCCAAGGGTTGGGCCTGATTCCCGGGAGTGTGATGAGCGGGGACCGGACGTGGTTCTACGTCGGCATCGTCGTCCTCGTCGCCGGCATCATCCTGCTGGTCGTTGGCATTCGGCGGGCCCGCACGCCCTGACCGTGCCTCATCAGACCGCTCTGGATGACGCCGCAAAGTGCTATGGCGCCGAGTCACCTCAAGCGTTCGGCCTTGTTGGACACCGGTCTCGATAGCTCCTGATTCTCGGGATCGTTTGTTCCCGCGCCAACCGGCGGCACTGCGTCCCACTGGTGTGTTCGCACGGGCTGGGATCGCGAGTGTGATCATCTGCCCCACAGACGTCATCCGATCAGTCAGCATCCACCCCGGCTCGGCCGCCACCACTCAGGCGACACAAACCGGCGGGCCAGCTCAAATGAGCCCGGTCTTGCCGGGACCACTGATCGCGCGGCCAGGGCGGCGACCTACTGGTCAAACCTGCAACACGTTAGCTCGGGGTTTCCCAGTAGTACCAGCCCTCCTCGATGCTCGGGAACTTGATCGTGCCGGAGCGAATGACCTTCGCTGCGCAGTTGCCCATCTGCTGCCACTTCTTCCAGGCGACGGTCTTGCCCCAGGAGACGTACTCGGCGTGTCCGTAGCGGTGCGCGCTGATGTGGTGCGTGTAGTTGTGGGTGATCGTGGAGCTGTTGGTCTTGGTCAGTGACGCACTGACGGACACCTTCGCCTTCGCGAAGATGACACCTGCCTCCGACTCCGCGCCAGCGGTCACCTGATAGCTGACCGAGCTGGTGAAGTCCTTGGTCACACTGAGCGTTCCGCCCGGACCGTCCTTGAAAATCGGGATGTTCTTGAATCGCATCTTGTTACTCGTGGCATGCAGGGAATACCAGACATCTGGTGGGCACATGGCCGTGGCCGGCTCCGCCGTGATCACCACCAGGGACATCGCCGGCAGCACCGTCGCCGCCGCCAAAGCGGCCAGCCTCTGCGCTCGCATCGTTGCGCCTCTCTCCGTAAACCCCGAGCCGATGCTCGGCACACTAGCCGCCGGGCCCAGGCGATGGGAACGCCCATCCGACGCTCGTGCCCGGTCGCTGGCATCCGCTCCCTCATTGACGTCCCGGCCTGCAGGCCAGCCGTCGTAGCGATGCATAAGTGCGTCCTCGACGCGACGGCACAACTACCCCCCAGTTGCGCCGCACTCTCGATCGTCGAATCGGGCGCTCGATGTCGAGTCTGCATGTTGACCACCTACGGGTTGGACGAGGATGTCTATGACGCGCCGGAGGCCGGCGCGCCGGGATTCCTCGTCAAGACCGACCCGCCTGACCACATTGTGACTGCTATCCGTGATCACGTTGCGGGCGACGATCCTCGGTCCGGAGACGACCCGCTGATGGTCCGGCGGTTCCGGACCGGTTCCGGTCCGGGCGCGTCGCGGCCGACGACTCGACAGGCCCAGCCTTGACCAACCCAGCCTTGACCAACCCAGCCTTGACCAACGGCGAAGCGCACGTGCTCACCCTTCTCGCTGACAGGCTCAACAACGCCGAAATCGCGCGACAACTATTCATCGGCGAGGGAACGGGGGGGAACTCATCCGCCCGGATCCTCACCAAGCTGGCTGTCCGCGACCGCGTACAGGTCGCCGTTTACGCGCACCGCCATAACCACAGCGATCCCAGCCGCTGACCGTGGGCGTCCGCGGACGTTCCTTGCCGTCCACCAGGTGGTCGATGGCTCGCCCTCGATCGGACCGTTTGTCGCTGACGTAACCCGATGGTGCCCCTGATGGGCGGGCATCTGAGCGGATAGACGGCCTTACCGGCTACTGGGTTGAACCGGTAGGACCTTGACGACCCGCTCCCCTGGGAGAGCCAAAGTCATCCGCCGACCGATTACCCAGCGCTCTGGGCAGTGAATCGACGATGCGTGCGGGACCAGACGCGCACGGGGGGATTCCGGGGTCGCTGGAGAACCGCCTGAGCAGCCGGATCCGGAGGGGCGAGCAGACGAGCCTCGTGGGCTACGACGTTGTGTGCACGATCCGCGGCCGGCGCCCTCTGGGTATCGTGGCTTCTGAGGGCCTTGCATCTTAAGGGGGTTGTGATGGCTTCCGACGAGGTGCGTCAGTGGGCCGCTGACTAGCGCGATTTCGTGGCTGATCGGCGCGACGAGGTTGCCGATCACCGGGACAGGTTGGCGGATGCCAGAGAGCAGGCCGCCGACGCCCGGGAGGTGGAATTCGACGTGTGGGAACGCCAGCTGGATGCTCGCGCTGGTGAACTCGGGACGTCCGTCGACGACGCGCACTCTGCAGCAGAGCGGGCCGCGGCCCGTGCGAGGAGGTTGGACGCCCGACGAGATCGTGACGCCGTCCGCGCGGAACGCGCCACAGCAACCGCCGATCGGAAAAAAGCGATCGCGCGGCAGCAGGCCGACAACGCACCTACGCTCCTGGCGATGACATTCGCCGGCATCGCTGAGCGGCTGTTCGACGCCGACTACCTCGATGATGTCCTGCGGCGTATAGCGGAGTCTGCCGTATCAACCGTCGACGGTTGCAGAATGGCCAGCGTCACGCTCAAGGAACCAAACGGCTGTCGCACTGGTGCCTTCACCGACCAGGTCGCGACCGCCGTGGACGAACTCCAGTTCCGGGCACACCAGGGGCCCTGCCTCGATGCCCTCGACACCCCAATCGTGTACGCAGCTTCGTTTCCCGACGAGCGCTGGCCGGCTCTGGCGTCGGATCCGGCCGGCCTCGGCGTGCAGTCGGCCATCTCCTACCGGCTGGACTTGGAGAGCAGCGAGTCCGCCACGTTTGGACGTGGATCGCTGAACCTCTACGGCAGCACGCCGGATGCATTTGATCGGACGGCTCGCGAGATCGGGCTGATCTTGGCTGTCCACGCCTCGGTGGCGATTCGCGTCGCGCATGAGCACGGTGTCATCGAGGGCATGAATCAAGGACTCCATCAGGCCCTACTGTCCCGAGATGTGATCGGGCAGGCCAAGGGCATCTTGATGGAGCGCCTGAAGATCACTCCCGAGGACGCGTTCGACTTCTTGTCGCGAGCCTCACAGCACTTGAATCTGAAACTACGCGAGGTCGCACGCAGGCTCGCCGAGACCGGGGAGATCCCTGAGGACCGTATGTGGTCCCAAGTCAGGACCAGGCAGGTCCACTCACGATCGTCGTCATAAGGTCACGGTCACGCGACCCCTCCCAGCCAGGAGCCGCTTCGTCCCGACCTTCGCAGGTCGCCACGTCAGGTGACCCGAGTAACCGTGCGAGTCCGCCTGGTAGGTGACCTGCTGGCCGAGGTTGACGTAGCCGACGGGAATGTCGCCGTGGCGGCCGGTCCTGCGGCCTATGACGTCCAGGATCAGGAGTGTCTGGTCCATTGCGCCGTGGAGCGGCGAGGCGAGGATGCGGCGGACGAGCGGGTTGTTCATGTTGATCAGCCGCTGTGGTGTGATGCGGCGGCTGATGGTGGCGTTATCGATCTCCCTTGTGCGCGACTTTCGCACGCACCGACGCCTTGCGTGGTTCCACGGAATGGTTCCACGGCACGGTCCTGGTGGGCCATGGTCTCGAGCACGCCCTCGCGCGCAGCGACACGCCGCTGGGCCTGTGAGAGGTGCTCGCCGCCGGGGCGGCGCTCCCGGCGGTCTGGACGGCGCCGGCGCGGTGAGCCAGACTGGTGTCTTCGTCTTCGTCAACGCCCTGGCAGCGGACCTGCGTGGCGAGTGAGGACTCGCATCAGCGATCGTGGGCAGCGCGAGATCGGTGCGTCAGGGAGGGAAGCTGTGGCGACATACGACGTCGGGAACCGTTCGGCGATCGTGACCGGCGGCGGCTCCGGGATCGGCGAAGC
>DASTGF010000086.1:0-27389 GCA_035719255.1 Microlunatus sp.
GGCCGACGCCGACAAACCGTTCCTGCTTTATGTCGCCCACCACGCGGTGCACGGACCGATCCAGGCCCGCGCGGACGACCTGGCCGCCTACGCCGGCGGCTATGACCGCGGGTGGGCTGAGGTGCGGCGGGAGCGATTCGAGCGCCAGCAGGCGCTCGGCGTGGTGCGAGCCGGCACACCCCTGCCCGACTCGGATCCCGAGATCCCACGCTGGGACGACCTGGAGCCCGACGAGCAGCGACGCTTCGCCCGCTACATGGAGGTCTACGCCGGTGCGGTCAGCGCGATCGACCGCAGCGTGGGCCGGATCGTCGAGCTCTTGGAGGCCACCGGCGAGCTGGACCACACCATCATCGTGTTCACCTCCGACAACGGCGGCACGGCCGAAGGCGGAGTCGCGGGAACCCGGAGCTACTTCAGTCAATTCGCACACGTCGCCGGCCTGCCGCCGGACTGGGACCGCGACGTCGACCGCGATCTCGACCTGATCGGCGGACCGCAGACTGCGGTGCACTACCCGCGCGGCTGGGGTGAGGTCTCGAACACCCCGTTCCGCCTTTTCAAGGGCGACACGTACGCCGGCGGGGTGCGGGCTCCGCTGGTGGTGCACTGGCCGGACGGGCTGACCACGGGCGGCGAGCGTCCCCGGCTTCGGCACCAGTACCTGCACGTGACCGATCTGACCCCGACGCTGCTCGAACTCGCGCAGGTCGACCGCTTGACCGAGCGCGCGGGCCGGCCGGCCGAGCCCTTCGACGGGGTCAGCGCGGCGGCGATCCTGCGCGAGCGCGGCGCTCCGGTGGTGCACCGGGTGCAGTACACCGAGACCGCGGGAAACCGCGCCTATCAGACCGAGCGCTGGAAGATCGTCACCGCGCACCGGCACGGTGACGCCTTCGACGACCGCGAGTGGCGGCTCTACGACCTCGCGCTCGACCCCACCGAGACGTCGGATCTGGCGCGCGAGCACCCCGAGCTGGTGGCCGAGCTCGCGGCAGCGTGGGAACGCGCGGCGTGGGCGAACCGCGTGTTCCCGCTCGACGACCACGGCCCCGCCTCGGCACTGCGCCGTCCCGGTGACGACCGTTTCGCCGACCCGGTCACCCTGCTCGCCGGGACGCCGCCGCTCGAGCGGTGGCGGTCGGCCCAGCTGGTCCAGCATCGGCCGGTGGTGATCACCGCCGACGTGACGCTGGCAGCGGGCGACCACGGCGTGATCGTCGCCCACGGCGACCAGGGCGGCGGCTACCTGGTCGCGGTGGACCTCGGCGCCGACGGCGAGCCGCTGGCCACCGCCGTGGTGAATGCGTACGGCGACCTGCACCGCAGCGAACACCTCCGGTTGGCGCTCGGTGAGCAACGGATCGAGCTGAAGCTGCTGCCGCGCCGGCGGTTCCGGCTCGACGTCGAGCTCTGCGACGGGCAGACCCACGTGTCGTTGACCGGGCTCCCCCAATTCGTCGGCATGGCACCCTTCACCGGGATCAGCGTCGGACGTGACGCGGGCGGCCCGGTCGACTGGGAACGGTCGCGCCGGCACGGGTCGCACCCGTTCTCCGGGCGCCTGCGCCGGGTCCGGTACGTCCCCGGCCCACCCTCCCCCGACGCCCCCGCCGAACGCGCCCGAGTCTGGGCCGAAGGAGCGAAGATCTATGACTGAACTGACCAGTACCCACCCGAGGCTGGACCACCACCCGACCGGACTCCCCGCCGCTGGGTGGGCGTCGCCGGACGCCCAGTCCGGGACCGAGCAAGCCGGCACCGAGCAGCCCGGCACCGAGCAAGCCGGGACTGGGGAGCCGGGACCGCGCCCGATCCGGCCGGACGCGGTGCTGCGGGTGGCGGACCTCCGAGTCTCGTTTGGGGGGCAACTCGCGGTGGACGGCGTGTCGTTCTCGGTCGAGCGGGGTGAGGTGCTCGCTCTGGTCGGCGAGTCCGGATCGGGCAAGACGGTGACCGCGCAGGCGATCCTCGGACTGCTGCCGAGGTCGGCGGTCGCCTCGGGTTCGGTGCAGCTCACCGGTGACCCGGCCCGCCGGCCGGCGCACCGCCAGCCGAACCTGGTCGGCGCACCCGAACGCACCTGGCAGGGGGTACGCGGGCGGGTGGCATCGATGGTGTTCCAGGAGCCGCAGACCGCCCTGAACCCGGTGCGGACCGTCGGCTGGCAGCTGCAGGAAGCGCTCCGGGTGCCGCGGCCCGCCCCGGGCCACGAAGGAGGGGGCGGCCGGCATCGCCGCCTCGGCCGGCCGGCCGCACGCTGGCGCGCGATCGAGCTGCTTGACCTGGTGGGGATCGACCGACCCGGAGAACGGGTGGGGGCGTACCCGCACCAGCTCTCGGGCGGCCAGAAGCAGCGGGTGGTGATCGCCCTGGCCCTCGCCGGTGATCCGGCTCTGCTGATCGCGGACGAGCCGACCACCGCTCTCGACGTCACCATCCAGGCCGAGATCCTCCGGCTGCTGGACGATCTGCGCCATCGACTGGGTACGGCGATCCTGCTGATCACCCACAACATGGGCGTGGTGGCCGATCTCGCCGATCGGGTGCTCGTCATGCGCCGCAGCCGGATGGTGGAGCGCGGCGAGGTGATCTCGCTGTTCAGCGAGCCGTTCACCGAATACACCCGCGAGCTGCTCGGCGCCGTACCGCGACTACCGAGTGGCCCTCTGGCGAGGTCGGAGGCTCCCGCGGGGCGCGACCTCACCTCCGCTGCGCCGGTGGGACCGTCCACGGTCGCCGCGGGGCCGACTCGGGCCGATCAGCCGGAGACCGACCGCGCGCCCGTGCTGCGCTTCGTGGACGTCTCGGTGGATTATCCGGGCCGATTGGGCCGCCCCTCGTTCCGGGCACTGGACCGGATCACCGTCGACGTTCCCGCCGGCGGTGTCCTCGGTGTGGTGGGCGAGTCCGGCTCGGGCAAGACGACGTTGGCCAGGTCGGCCGCGGCGAAGCTGGTCGCCACCCGCGGACACATCGTCCTGGCCGGCCAGGATCTGGCCGCCGTCCGCGGCGCGGAGCTCCGCCGGCTCCGTTCCAGGATCGGTGTGGTGCATCAGGACCCGGCCAGCACCCTCGATCCCCTGCTGACTGTGGGCGAGAGCGTCGGCGAGCCGCTGATCGTGCACCGCGTCGCGGCCGGCGGGGCCCTGCGTGCCCGGGTGAAGGAGCTGCTCGATCAGGTCGCGCTGCCCTCGGGCACCGACCGCCGCCGGCCCCACGAGCTGTCCGGTGGCCAGCGGCAACGAGTCGCCCTGGCCCGCGCGCTCGCGCTCCGGCCGGAGCTGCTGATCGCCGACGAACCCACCAGTGCACTCGACGTCACGGTCCAGGCCCGCATCCTCGCGCTGTTCGCCGAGTTGCAGCGCGAGCTGGGATTCGCGTGCCTCTTCATCAGCCACGACCTCGCCGTGGTGCACGAGGTGAGCGACTGCGTGGTGGTGCTGCGCCGCGGCCGGATCGTGGAGACCGGCCCCGCCCGGGAGGTCTTGCTCGAGCCGCGCGAGGACTACACCCGTCAGCTCGTCCAAGCCCTACCCGTGCCCGACCCGCTGGAACAGCGGATCCGGCGCCCGCGCTGAGCTACGCCCGCTGCGCTTCGAGCCAGCTCCTCCCCGTTGGCTCAGGCACCGTTTCGTCAACCGCGGCACCGTCTGGAGACGGTGCCGCGGTTGTCGTCCCGGCGCCCGACCGCGATGCGGGGCGCGCCGGCGGCCGAGTTGACTCTCCGGCTGATTCAAATGAAAATCATTTCCGTGAAGTTAGTCGTACGCTTGCTCGGGGCCGTGACCGCCACGGCCGTTTTACTGCTCGCCTCCGCCTGCGGCCAGGCAGGATCCGCTTCGGGCGGTTCGACGCAGTCTGGTCGGTTGAATATCGTCACCGCCTTCTACCCGTTCCAGTTCGTCGCCGAGCGAGTCGCCGCAGACCACGCCAGCGTCACGAGCCTCACCAGCCCGGGTGCCGAGCCGCATGATCTGGAACTCACGCCGAGGCAGGTCGCCGCCGTCTCCTCCGCCGATCTCGTGGTGTACGAGAAGACGTTCCAAGCCGCCGTGGACGAGGCCGTGGCGCAGAGCGGCAACGCCCACGTGATCGACACCGCGAGCATCGTCCCCCTGGTCTCGCTGCCTCCCTCGGCCCCGGGTGACAGCCATGATCATGCCGGCGGGCACGGGGCGGGGTCCGGACTGGACCCGCACGTCTGGCTCGACCCGACCAACATGATCAAGATCGCCGGCGCGATCGCCGATCAGCTGGCGAGCATCGATCCCGATCATGCAGCCGACTACCGGGCCAACGCGCGGGCCCTCGACGCGGACCTGAACCGGCTGGACGAGACGTACGCGGCGGGCCTGAAGAGCTGCAAGCTCCGCGAGTTCATCACGACCCACGCCGCGTTCGGGTACCTCTCCCGCCGCTACGATCTGACCCAGGTCGGCATCAACGGGCTGAGCCCGGAGAGCGAGCCCAGCCCGGCGCGGATCGCGGAGGTGCAGCAGATCGCCACCGAGCGCGGCGTGACCACGATCTTCTACGAGACCCTGGTCTCCCCGGCCGTCGCGGACTCGATCGCCCGCGACCTGAACCTCAAGACCGACGTCCTGGACCCCATCGAGGGCATCACCGATTCCTCGCGAGGCAGCGACTACCTTTCGGTCATGGAGTCCAATCTCGCGGCACTGCGTAGGGCCAACAGCTGCTCATGACCTCCTCCCCCTCCGCCCTGGCCGTCCAGGATCTCACCGTCGAGTACGGCCGACTGCCGGTCCTGCGTGGTGTCGGTCTGGAGGTGCACGCCGGTGAGACCGTGACCCTGCTCGGCGGGAACGGGGCGGGCAAGTCCACCCTGGTCCGGGCCGTCCTCGGCCTCACCCCGCACCAGCGCGGGGAGGTCCGGCTCTTCGGTACCCCGCTGGCGCGGTTCTCCGCCTGGCGACGGATCGGCCACGTTCCGCAGCGGTCCACGGCCGCCCTCAGCAACGCTCTGGTCCGCGAGGTCGTGGCCGCCGGGCGGCTCGCTCGCCGAGTGCCGTTCGTGCCGTCCGGGCGCGCCGACCGAGCGGCGGTGACGGCGGCGCTGGAGTCGGTCGGGATGGCCGATCGCGCCCGCGACGAGCTGCGCTGGCTGTCGGGGGGCCAGCAGCAGCGCGTGCTCATCGCCCGGGCCCTGGCCTCAGAGCCGGACCTGCTCGTCCTGGACGAGCCCAACGCGGGGGTCGATCTCGAGCACCAGCGCATCCTCGCCGGTCTGCTGTCGGCGTTGGTCGAACGTGGCGTCGGGATCCTCGTCGTGCTGCACGAGGTCGGCCCGCTCGCCCCGGTGATCGACCGGGCGGTGCTGCTGCGGCACGGACGGGTCGTCCACGACGGTCCGCTCGGATCGCTCGGGCAGAGCCACCGGCACCACGGCCATCACGCCGGGACTATCGACGGGCCGGTGCCGGACGGCACGCTGCTCGACGGCTCACTTCTCGGCGGTGAGGCGTGATCGAGCTGCTCGGCTATCCCTTCATGCAGCGGGCGCTGATCGCCGCCCTGCTGACCGGACTCATCGCGCCGGCGATCGGGACGTATATCGTCCAACGCCGGCTCAGCCTGCTCGGTGACGGCCTCGGACACGTGGCCATCGCCGGCGTCGGGCTGGCACTGCTCACCGGTCAGGCACCGTTGCCGATCGCCGTCGGGGTCTGCGTGGCCGGCGCGGTCATCGTCGAGGTGCTCCGCCAGCAGGGAAAGGCCAGCGGCGACGTCGGTCTGGCCATCCTGTTCTACGGCGGCCTCGCCGCCGGAGTGCTGATGAGCGGGATCGCGGGCGCCGGGACGGGTGTGCTGTCGCAGTACCTGTTCGGCTCGCTGACCACGGTCACCACCGGTGACCTCGGACTGGTCACGGTGCTGGCCGTGGTCGTGCTGGTGCTCACCGTCGGACTGTCGCCGCAGCTGTTCGGGGTCAGCACCGACGAGGAGTTCGCCCGGACCCAGGGTCTGCACGTGCGGGTCTACAACCTCGTCATCGTAGTGCTCGCGGCCGTGACGGTCACGCTGGCCATGCGGACCGTGGGCCTGCTCCTGGTCAGCGCGCTCATGGTGGTGCCGGTCGCGGCCGCTCAGAATCTCTTCCGCGGCCTCGTCGCCTCGTTCTGGTCGGCGATGGCGATCGGTGTCGTCGTGGCGGTCGGCGGTGCGGTCGGCTCGTTCTATGCCGACACCGCCCCCGGCGCCCTCATCGTGGTGCTGGCCATCGCCGTGTTCATCTTGAGCTGGCCGGTCTCGCTGCTGCTGCGCCGACGGCGACTCGCCGTGGTGCTGCCCGAGGTCCAGGACGACGAGGAGGACTTCACGCCACCGCACGTCACGGTCGAGGACGACCATCCGCATGAGCACGGACCGGCCTGTGGCCACGCCCGCGTCCGGCACGGCGACCACGACGACTTCCTCCACGAAGGTCACCGGCACGCCGTGCACGCCGACCACTACGACGAGCACTGACGGTGGCGCGTACCGAACCCGCGCCACCGCCGCTGATACGTCCTTTCGATCCGCCGGATCTAGGGAACACTTGAGGCGACATGGCTGATCAGAACGGCACCACCGCCCCCGTCCAGCGCCGCACGCGGCAACGCGCCGCCGTGGACGAGATCCTGCACGACCTGAGCGAGTTCCGCACCGCGCAGCAGATCCACGACGAGCTGCGCCACAAGGGCGAGGGCATCGGATTGACGACGGTCTATCGCAACCTCCAGCTGATGGCCGATGCCGGTGAGCTGGACGTCATCCGGACCGCTGACGGCGAAGCCGCCTACCGCCGGTGCTCCACTGGTCACCATCACCATCTCGTCTGCCGCAGCTGCGGCCGTACGGTCGAGGTGACCGGGCCGGCCGTCGAACGCTGGGCGGCCGCCGTCGCCGAGCGGAACGGGTTCCGCGATGTCAGTCACGAACTGGAGATCTTCGGCACCTGCGGCGACTGCTGACCCGGCGGCCTCAGGAGGCGGAGACCCGCGGCGCCGGTCGCTGTCCGAGCCGGTCGGCCAGCACAGCGAGATCGGCGGCGGCACCTGCGACCATCAACCCGGGGTCCGGCACCGTGTCGGCATCGACCACGAACGTGACGCTCAACGTGCCCGCGTACGAGAGGGCACCGACGCCGACCGTCACCGCACTGACCAGCGGAAGGATCGGGAAGACCTCGATCAGCTCGGCGCCCGCGAACCAGCGCGGCGTCGACGGGCCCACGAGGTCGGCGGTCGTCACGCTGACCGGATGGTGTTGAAGGACTCGGAGCAAGAGCCGCTGACCGCTGGGACGGCCGACCAGTCCACCGATCGGCAACGCCGGCTGCGACTTGCGCGCCCGTGTCTCGCGGATGATCCGAGCCAGCCGCTCTTCGGGGTCGGAGAGCCCGATCGGCACGGGAACGACGAGCTGGGCGATCTGGTTGCCCCGCGCCTCGTCCAGCCCGCCGGTGCGGAGGGTCTTGGGGACATAGACCGGGAGGGTGCGGCCGTCCACCGACTCGCCGTGGCCCACGAGCCAGCGTCGAAGCGCTCCACCGACGACGGTCAGCAGCACGTCGTTGACCGTCCCGCCCGATGCATGGGCGACGGCGACGACCGTCGCCAACCGAACGCGGAACAGCGCCAGTCGGCGACCGTCACCGACCGGATGATCCAGGATCGTTCCCGGGGCCGGTTCGGCCTCCACCAGCCGGTGCAGCTCCTGCCAGCCGGTTCGCGCCGAGCGTCCGGCCGACCACGGGTGGCGCAGGACCGCCAGCCGTGCCGGCATCCGATGCAGCTGTCGGAGGACCGAGTCGACGAACAGCTCCCCGCGCCCCGGTGGGCTCGCCGGGCTCCACGGCGGCCCGGTGTGGACCGGCGGCGGGGGGACCGGCGGCGGGGGCATCGACGGCGGCGCGGCGATCGAACCCGGATGCGCATCGAGAAAGGTCCCGAGGATCGCCATGGCGGCGATGCCATCGGCGATCACGTGGTGCAATCGGAAGAAGAGCCCCACGCGGCCACCCGGCAGTCCCGGCAGGAGCCACGCTTCCCAGAGCGGCTTGGTCCGGTCCAGCCGGGTCCGCAGGATCTGTTCGACGGCCGCCACCAGCTCCGGCTCGCCGGCGCTCGCCGGTAACGGCTGAAGGCGAACGTGCCGCGCGACGTCGAAGGCAGGGTCGTCCACCCAGACCGGCGCGCCGAGCAGACGAGGCGGGGTGTGCAGCAGCTGCCGCAGGCGTGGAACCCGATGGATCCGGCCGGCGATCACGTCGGCGGCTTCGGCCAGCGCCGCCGGACGCAGCCCTCCACCCCCGTCCAGCAGGGTTGCGCCGTCCAGGATCGCGAGCGCTCCCACCTCTTGAGGCCACTGCGGATCGGGCCACAGGATGGCCTCGTCCTCCGCCGTCACTCGATCCACGTCCGCGCCTCCGACATGACTCATCGTCGGCCCGCGCGGGAGCGCGACCAAGGGCCCTTCGTCCCGACCGGGTCCGAACGTCCGGCCCTGCAGGCGAAGCGGCGCGTTCACCGACGATGGCATCGTGGGCCGTCGCCGTCGTGGCTGCCCGGTCGGCGCGGAGGGAGCGCACCATGCTGCAGATGACCGATACCGCCCTCAGCACCTCCATCGATGCCGGCATCGACGCGATCATGCGTCGCCATGCCGCCGTCGGGATCGCCGTCGGGGTGGTCCGAGACGGCGAGCTGGACACCGTCCGGTCCCGCGGTCTGGCGGACATGGACCGCGGGACGCCAGTGACGTCGGAGACGGTGTTCCGGATCGGCTCGATCACCAAGACCTTCACGGCGGTAGCGATCATGCAGCTCGCCGAACACGGCCGCATCGATCTCGACGCGCCGGCCGCGCGGTACCTCCGCTCCTACGCGCTGGTGCCGTTCCCGCCCGGCGACCGCCCCGCATCGGTCCGCCACCTGCTCACCCACACCGCCGGCATCCCGGAAGTCATCCGGGCCAGCAACCTCGTGCACCGGCTGTTCGGTGAGACCGTGCCCATCGGGGCAGAGGTGCCGCCGCTGGCCGAGTTCTACCGCGACGGGCTCAAGTGCTATGCCGAGCCCGGTACGCGATTCAGCTACAGCGACCACAACTTCACCACGCTCGGTCAGATCGTCGAGGACGTGACCGGCCAGTCGTTGGAGAGCTATCTGGACGAGCACTTGTTCGCCGTCCTCGGCATGACCAGCACCGGCCTGAGACGCGACGACCGGCTGCGCGCCCGCCTGGCGCGCGGGTACACCATCGGGCGGCACGGTCCGCGCCCGGTGAAGGACTACGAGCTGATCACCGCCGCCGCCGGCGGCGCCTACTCGACGCTCACCGACATGGCCCGCTACGCGGTCGCGCTCCTGGACGGCGGCGCCAATGAGCACGGCCGGATCCTCTCCGGCTCGTCTCTGGCCGCCATGTTCGAGCCGCAGTACCGGCCCGACCCGCGGGTGCCCGGGATCGGTCTGTCGTTCTGGCGGAGCGAATCCGATGGTCAGTTGATCGTGGACCACGGGGGCATCGTGCCGGGCTTCAACAGCGAGATGTTCCTCGCACCGGCCGTGCGGGTCGGCGTGCTCGCCTTCACCAACGGTGCCAGCCGGGCCATGTTCTGGCTGCCCGGCGAGGTGTCCGCGCTGCTGTGCCGGATCGTCGGCGCCTCATCGTTCGATCCGGACAGCCTCGGACCGCAGCGGCCGGAGACCTGGCCGGACCTGTGTGGCCGGTACACCGTCCGCGGCCGGCTGACCGACCTCCGGGCCCGCGAGATGACCGGGCTCGGTATCGAGGTGCTGGTGCGTCGGGGCCGATTGGTCCTGCGCCTGCTGACGCCGGTCCGCGCCCTCTATCGGGGCCTGCCGCTGCTGCCGGACCGATCCGACCCGGACGCATTCTGGCTGGACCTGCGGCAGTACGACATCGGGCTGGCGCGGGTCGTCTTCAGTCGTGAGCCTGGGCTCGGAGTGACCGCCCTGCACCTCGACATCCTCCCGATGAGTGCCGACAAGCGGCCGCGCCGGGCCGGCCGCTCGAGCCGGTCGTGATGCCGCCCGCTTCAGTGCTGCAGACTGCCGTGAGTTCCCGGCACTTTGCGACAGGGAAATCCCGGCAGGATCACCCCGGCGGAGGGTCCGCGGGCGCCGGCACGCGATTCGGGACGGCACCGCCGTAGCGGCGATCGCGGTCGGCGTACAGCTCGATGGCGTGCCACAGATCGCGCCGATCGAAGTCCGGCCAGAGACGATCCAGGAACACCAGTTCCGCGTACGCCGACTGCCAGAGCAGGAAGTTGGAGGTCCGCTGCTCGCCCGAGGAGCGGATGAACAGGTCGACGTCGGGAATCTCCGGCTCATCCAGGAACTGCCGGAACCGCTCCTCGGTCAGCCGGTCGGGATCCAGCCGCCCGGCCGCGGCGAGCTGGGCCACCCGGCGTACGGCGTCGACGATCTCGGCCCGGCCGCCGTAGTTCACGCAGAACTGCAGGGTGAGCACGTCGTTGTCGACCGTACGCCGCTCGGCCTCCTCCAGCTCGGAGATGACGCTGCGCCACAGCCGTGGCCGCCGGCCCGCCCACCGGACCCGGACCCCCATCGCGTCCATCTGGTCCCGGCGACGACGGATCACGTCGCGGTTGAAGCCCATCAACCACCGCACCTCGTCGGGTGAACGCCGCCAGTTCTCGGTCGAGAACGCGTACGCCGACAGATACTTCACGCCGATCTCGATCGCGCCCTCGATCACGTCGAACAGTGACGCCTCGCCCATCGCGTGACCGTCGGTGCGCGGCAGCCCGCGCTCCTTGGCCCAGCGGCCGTTGCCGTCCATCACGATGGCCACGTGGGCCGGCACCTTGTCCGCCGGGATCGCGGGCGGGCGGGCACCGCTGGGGTGCGGGGTCGGCGGCAGCGGAGCACGCCGTTCCGCGCGGCCCGTGCCGGCCGCGGCGCGGGTCGCGCGGTTCGAGGCACGATCACGGCGGGTCTTGGGCACGTAAGGGACAATAGCGAGGTGCCGACCTATCGCGACGAAGCCGTGGTGCTGCGGACGCACAAGCTCGGCGAGGCGGATCGGATCATCACGCTGCTGACCCGGGGTCGCGGCAAGGTCCGGGCCGTGGCGAAGGGCGTGCGACGGACGTCGTCGAAGTTCGGGGCGCGACTGGAGCCGTTCTCCCACGTCGACCTGCAGTTCGCTGAGGGCCGCAGCCTCGACGTGGTCACCCAGGTCGAGTCACTGCACGCCTTTGGTGAGCCGTTGGTCGCCGACTACCGGGCGTACACCGCGGGGCAGGTCATGCTGGAGACGGCGGACCGCCTGGTGGGCGAGGAGGGCGAACCGTCCATCCAGCAGTATTTGCTGCTCGTCGGCGCTCTGGGAGCGCTGAACCGTGGCACCACCGACGGGGTCCGGCCGGCGGCGCTCGTGCTGGACTCCTATCTGCTGCGCTCGATGGCGGTGGCGGGATACGCGCCGACGTTCACCGATTGCGCTCGCTGCGGCGTCGCCGGTCCACACCGTGCCTTCTCCCCCGGTGCCGGCGGTGTCGTCTGCGAACCGTGTCGGCCGACCGGTGCCGCCCGGCCCGCGCCCGAAACCCTGTATCTGCTCGGTGCCCTGCTCGAAGGCCGCTGGACCGACACCCGCGACATCGACGAGCGGACCGCCAAGGAAGCCAGCGGGCTCACCGCAGCGTTCGTCGCCTGGCATCTCGAACGCGGCCTGCGTTCCCTGGTCCACGTCGAGCGCTGATCGGGACTGCGGCTGATCATGCCTGTCCGCGACCCGCGCGATCCTCGGTTCGTCAATCCGCACTGGTCGGCGCCGCCCGAGCAGACGCCGCCGCACCAGGTGCCGGCGGCGACGTACGCGGTGGCGGCGCTGATGCCGGTGCTGCTCTTGCTGCTGCTGGCCGCACCGGTCGGCATCGCCCTCGCGGTTCGCGACGGCGCCCGGGAGCCGGGACCGTCGGCCGGCGGTGGCGCTCCCAGCCGGCCGGCCGCCGGTGAAGCCGGAGCGGGCGACCCGTACTTTCCCGACTACGGAAGCAGCGGATACGACGCGATCAAGTACACGATCGCGATCCGCTTCGACCCCGACCGGCAGTTGATCACCGGCACGACCACGATCACGGCCCGAGCGACCCAGGACCTGGCCTCCTTCTATTACGACCTCGTGCTGGCCACCGACGAGGTCACCATCGGTGGTGAACCCGCCCGGGTCGCCCACGAGGGTCTGCAGGACGTCAAGATCACGCCGGAGACGCCGATCAAGGCCGGAGCCGTGTTCGAGGCCAAGATCGACTACTCCGGACGGCCGGCGGACATCGCACCGCCCCGCGGCCAACCCTGGTCGGTAACCAAGAAGGAGTGGACCGCCGCCGGCGAACCCGAGAGCGCGGCCTGGTGGTACCCATCGAATGATCATCCGTCCGACCCGGCGCTGATGGACGTGTCGGTTCAGGTGCCACAGGGATATGAGGTGCTCAGCGTCGGCCGGTTGGCGTCCCGCGACACCGATGATCGACCCGACACCGCGACCTGGCACTGGGTGTCGGACGCCCCGATGGCGACGTACCTGAACTTCGTCAGCATCGGTCAGTACGAGATCAAGGAGAGCACGGCGGACGGTCGGCAGGCCGTGTATGCGGTCAGCGAGCAGCTGCGTGAAGCGGACCGCCGCAAGGCGTTCGCGGCGATGGAGCGCTCGCCCGCGATCATCAAGAAGTACGAGTCCTGGTTCGGACCGTACCCGTTCGACGCGATCGGCGGAGTGGTGCCGGCGCACCGGTTCGGCTTCGGCGGCCTGGAGACCCAGACCCGACCGGTGTACGGCGCCGAGTCGATCCTCGACGACGGGTTCGCCAGCGGCCTGGTGGCGCACGAGCTCGCCCATATGTGGTTCGGTGATCAGGTCACCGTCCACCAGTGGAACGATATCTTCGACAACGAGGGGTATGCCAGCTGGGCCCAGTGGGCCTATCTGGACGCGACCGGCGGCGAGCCGCTGAATGATCATCTGGAGCGGGCGTACCGGGCGACCAAGGACCACCCCGAGTTCTGGAAGATCACCATGATCGACCCGGGGCCGGACCACCTGTTCGACGTGGTCTACACCCGAGGCCCGATGCTGTTGCAGGCCCTGCGGAACCGGATCGGCGACAAGGCCTTCTTCAAGCTGGCCCGGCAGTGGGCACAGCAGCCCGGCAGCCGCAGCCTCGAGGAGTGGATGGTCACGGCGCAGTCGGTCACCTCGGTCGACCTCGCGCCCTTCTTCGCCGTCTGGATCCTCGGCGACACCGTCCCGGCACATACCCGCGCGAACGGATTGCGGTGAGCGTGGGCTCCAGCTGACGAGCTGTTCCTCGACCTGGCTGGCAGGGGTCGGAGGCAATCCCCGCACACTGTGCGCGAACGACGCGTTTCACCGGCGTGTCGCCGTCGTTTGCGCACAGTGCGGGGGAGGGCGACGATCAGGGGCGGCGGCGTTGCGCGGCGGCGCGGTTCACCGCCGAGCCGACGGCCTTCAGTGAGGCGGTGACGATGTTGGCGTCCATGCCGACCCCCCAGACGACCGCGCTGTCCTCACCCGTGCCGACCTCGCACTCGACGTACGCCGCCGCGAGCGCATCGCCGCCGGCCGACAGTGCGTGCTCGTTGTAGTCCAGCACCCGGACGTGGTGACCGAGGGCGGAGATGGCGTCGACGTACGCCGACACCGGACCGTTGCCCTCGCCGCTGATCCGCTTCTGCACACCGTCGTCGACCACGCTGGCGGTGATCGAGTCACGGCGTCCGGTGCCGGTGGCGCTTTCCACCCACTTGAGCTCCAGCGGCTCCGTGGGTGCCAGGTACTCGGACTGGAACACGTCCCACAGCTGGTGCGGCGTCACCTCGCCGCCGCCGGCGTCCGTGTGCTGCTGCACCACCCGGGAGAACTCGATCTGCAGCCGCCGCGGCAGATCGAGATTGTGCTCGGCCTTCATGATGTACGCCACGCCGCCCTTGCCCGACTGGGAGTTCACCCGGATCACGGCCTCGTACGTCCGACCGACGTCGTGCGGGTCGATCGGCAGGTACGGCGCCTCCCACTCCAGCTCGGCCACGGGGATCCCCCGCTCGGCGGCCTGCCGCTCCAGATCCTCCAGGCCCTTCTTGATCGCGTCCTGGTGAGAACCCGAGAAGGCGGTGTAGACCAGGTCCCCCGCGTACGGATGGCGCGGGTGAACCGGCAGATTCGTGCAGTACTCCACCGTCCGACGGATCTCGTCGATGTCAGAGAAGTCGATCTTGGGATCGATGCCCTGGGAGAACAGGTTCATCCCCAGGGTGACCAGGTCCACGTTCCCGGTCCGCTCACCATGGCCGAACAGGCAGCCCTCGACCCGGTCGGCGCCGGCCATCATGGCCAGTTCGGTGGCGGCGACCGCGGTCCCACGGTCATTGTGCGGATGCAGCGAGATGGCCACGTGATCGCGGTTGCGCACGTGACGAGCGAACCATTCGATCAGATCGGCGTAGGTGTTCGGCGTGGACATCTCCACCGTGGCCGGCAGGTTGAGGATGATCTCCCGGTCGCGGGATGGCTGCCACACGTCCATCACCGCATTACAGACCTCGACGGCGAACTCCGGCTCGGTGCCGGTGAAGATCTCCGGCGAATACTGGTAGCCGAACTCGACGTCGCCCAGGTGCTCCTCGGCGTACTTCATCACCAGCTCGGTGCCATGGGTGGCGATCGCCATGCACTCGGCCTTGTCCACGCGGAAGACGACGCGACGAAACAGCGGTGCCGTCGCGTTGTACATGTGGATGGTGGCCTTGTGGGCTCCGACCAGGGACTCGGCCGTCCGTTCGATCAGGTCCTCGCGGGCCTGGGTCAGCACCGACACCGTGACGTCGTCGGGGATCCGGTCCTCGGTGATCAGCTGCCGAACGAAGTCGAAATCGGTCTGGCTGGCCGAGGGGAAGCCGATCTCGATCTCCTTGTATCCCATCCGCACCAGCAGCTCGAACATCTTCAGCTTGCGGGCCGGAGTCATCGGATCGATCAACGCCTGGTTCCCGTCGCGCAGATCGGTGCTCAGCCATCGTGGGGCCTCGCTCAGGATCCGATCCGGCCAGGTGCGGTCGGGCAGCTCGACGGGGGTGTACGCGCGGTAGCGCGAGAACGGCATGGGGCTCGGCTGCTGGACCGGTGCGGTCTGCGGCCGCGTGCCGAAGGCGTTGTGCTGAGTGGTCATTCTGGGTCATCCTCGCTGCTGGTGAGTGCGGGCCGGAACGCACGTCAAACCTCCGCAGCGAGGATGCCGGCCCTTAGCGGGCCTCGCTGCGGCAGCGAAGGAGGAGCACCACGAGGCGCTCGGCGCGAGCCATGTCGTCACCATAACCCAGGTCGGCGTGGATGTCGAAGGTTTCCTCCGGCCCTTTTCTCAGCAGGGCTGGATCTATCGCCCGCAGAATCTGGTCCTCCACGGACACCCACACCTCAGACCTGGATCCGTCCGGACGTGATCAACCACTCGACCGACTCCTGCACGGCCTGCAACGACCCGTACCGCGGCCGGAAGTCCAGCAGCCGGCGGGCCTTGGCCATCGAGCAGTTCGGGGTCCGGGCGATGTGCTCCCAGGTCGCCGCCGCGTCGGTCTCGTCCTGGGATCGGGCCCAGTCGGCGTACGGCAGGAAGTCCAGCTGCGGCTCGTGACCGAACCAGCGATACATCTCCTCGGCATAGCCGCGCAGCGTCAGCGCGCCCTCGGACACGGCGTGGAAGCTCTCCCCCACACTGGTCGAGCGGTTCGCCATCGCCGCGAGGAACAGGGCGGCGACGTCGTCGGCGTGCACGTGGTGGACGGTCTCCAGGCCGAAGTTGGGCAGCGCGAGACGCTCCCCGCGGCCGATGGTCACGTACACCTCGGGGTTGAAGTGCCCGGAGGGGTTGAGCGGCACCCACCCGGTACCGACGATGTGACCGGGGTGTATCACGGTGACCGGTAGCCCGGACGTGCGAGCCCTGCCGAGCAGGTACTCCTCGATGGCCGCCTTCTTCACGCCGTACTCCCCGAACGGGCGCTTCGGCGCCTCCTCCGGCGTCGGGACGGTGACCGGGTGCCCGTGGGTCCAGATGGTGCCGGTGTGCAGCAGGTGCGCGACCCGTCCGGAGAGGGCCTCGGCCAGCTGGCGGGCGCTGTCGAGCTCGAAGCAGATCAGGTCGATCACCACGTCCGGCTCGAGGCCGGCGATCGCGGCGCCGAACCGCCCCTCGGCCTCCAGGCCGGCACGGTCCAGGACGAGCCGCTCGACCCGCTGCCAGGCTCGGTGCGGGCGGTAGGGCTCGGCCCGACCGCGGCTGATCGCGACGACGTCGTGTCCGGCGTCGATCAGGCGCGGTACGAGGTAGCCGCCGACGTGGCCGGTAGCTCCGATGACGACGACGCGTGACATGGCGATGCTCCTCGTGGACTCTGCGGCGGATCTCTGGATTGCGGCCGATCACGGCCGCCCTGGGCTGGCCCGTCGGGCCCGGGAAAACCAGTGGCACCGGCTCGGCGCCGTCGTCCATGCTGACAGACATGCCCGCCTCAACCGCGCCCTCCCCCATCGACCAGCACACGATGCGGTACGTCCGCGTCGACCCGGCCGATCGCGCGGCGGTCGTCGCCGCGGTCGAGCTGGGCAACGCCGCCAAGGCCGTCGACGACCCCGACGACTGGCCCGAGACTCCCGAGCTCGCCGCACGCTGGCTCACCTACGGGTGGGACCTTCACCCGGAGGAGCGCTATCTCTGTTATCCGGGGGAGGCGACGGAGCCGGTCGCCGTGCTCGACCTTGAGCTCCCGAGGCGCGACAACCTCCACCTCGTCTGGGCCTCGATCACCGTTCATCCGGATCACCGCCGCCAGGGCCACGGCAGCGCCGTGCTCGAGGAGGTGACCCGGCGCGCCCGCGCTGAAGGACGGACGACGATCTGGCTGGGCACCGCCGAGGACGACGCGGGCAGCCGTGCCTTCCTGGAGCGGCACGGCTTCGCCTACGCCAGCCACGACGCTCGCCGGCGCCAGGTCCTGGCCGAGGTCGACGACGAGGCCGTCGAGCGGCTGCGCGGGTCAGCCCGGGAAGCCGCCGCCGGCTACCAGCTCGAGCGCTACGTACCGCCGATCGCCGACGACGTACTGGCCGATCTGGTCGAGGTGACCGAGGCGATCAACGACGCGCCCATGGGCGACCTCACCTTCGAGGACGAGAAGTTCGACGTCGACCGTCTGCGGGACATCGAGACGGCGCGCGAGGGACGCGGTGACCGCGTCTACCGGATGGCGGCGCGACATCGATCGACGGGCCGGCTCGGCGGTCACACCCTGGTCGTGGTGAACCCGCTCCGGCCAACCCGCGCCGGGCAGGGCGACACCGCGGTCCATCGTGATCATCGCGGGAACCGGCTGGGGTTGCTGCTCAAGATCGAGATGATGCGCTGGCTGGCCGAGACCGAGCCGCAGATCGAGGTGATCGAGACCTGGAACCACGCCGACAACCGCTACATGATCGACGTCAACGAGGCGATCGGTTACCGGCTGTCCCGCGTGTTCGCCGTGTACGAACGGAACCTGAGCCCCGACGAGGCCTGATGGTGGGCTCGTGCCGGATGTACCCGGCACGAGCCCACCACGAGGGGCCTCACCCGACGGGATGGGCCGTCAGCGACGCGTGTGCTGCTCCGCCAGCTTCGTGGCCATCGTCGGCAACGGTCGCGCCGATCGAGCAGCGTCATCGCGCCGCGGTAGGAGACCGCGATGTCGAAGGTCAGCTCCGGGCCGGGATCGCCGATCACCACGCTCCGGTGGAGGCCGGGCTGCCCTCGGGCGGACCGGAGGCGACCCAGCCGTCGAGCGGGTCGCCGTCGTTCTCGAACGGGGTCGTGCCCTGACTACCCGGGCCGCTGATGTCGTCGACGTAGACACCGGGGTAGGCGACGACGTCGTCGCTGATCATGGTCAGCGAAAGCTCGATGGACTGGCGGCCCACCGGGAGAGATCGACCGTCCAGTGCTCCCAGCCGTCGCTGGAACCCCGTCGGCGCGCTCGAGGCACCGGTGGACCCGGTCGGCGTGCAGCCGCCGGTGGTGTCCGCACTCTGGTAGTGCGCCAGGAACGGGTGGAGGTCCAGCCAGAACGGACAGCTCTGGCCGGTGTCGTCCGCACTGTGTCCGTTCAGGTCGGCCACGTGGTCCAGGCGCCGGACGCCGCCGGGCGCCCCTCGACCGCGAAGAAGTTCCAGCCGAGGCGACTCCCGCCGTACCGAGCAGGGTCAGGGCCAGTGAGAGGACGACGACGGCGACTTTGCGCATGGCACTCCCTGGCAGTGCGTTCAACCTGGCATGCCGGACGAGGCCCGGTCAATCACGATTGTGCAGCGTGATGATCGGCTTCTGCCGGGTGTAGACGGCACGAAACCAGCATGCGAGCCGGGACGTCAGAAGCCGAGCCGCTTGAGGTGCTTGGGGTCGCGCTGCCATTCCTTGAGCACCTTGACCCGGAGGTCGAGGAACACCGGGGTGCCGAGCATCGCCTCGATCTGGCCGCGCGCGGCGGCACCGATGTCGCGCAGCCGGCTGCCGCGGTGCCCGATCACGATCCCCTTCTGCGAGTCCCGCTCCACGATCATGGAGGCGTACACGTCGAGCAGCGGCCTGTCGGCCGGGCGGTCCTCACGCAGGCCCATCTCCTCCACCACCACCGTGATCGAGTGCGGCAGCTCGTCGTGGACACCCTCGAGCGCGGCTTCGCGGATCAGCTCGGCGACCAGGGTCTCCTCCGGCTCGTCGGTGATCTCGCCGTCGGGATACAGCGGCGGTCCCTCCGGGAGCAGCCCGAGGAGGATGTCGCCGAGCAACGGTACCTGGTCGCCGACGGTCGCGGACACCGGCACGATCTCCGCCCAGGAGATGCCCTGACTCTCCTCCAGCGCCGCGATGGCCACCAGGTGCTCGGCCATCCGGTCCGGCGAGACCAGATCCGACTTGGTGGCGATGGCCACCAGCTTCGGCCTGCGTTTGAGAGCGGCGATCTCGCCGACCAGATAGGTGTCCCCGGGGCCGATCCGCTGGTTGGCCGGTAGGCAGACACCGACCACGTCGACCTCGGTCCAGGTCGCCCGTACGAGGTCGTTGAGCCGTTCGCCGAGCAGGGTCCGCGGCTTGTGCAGACCGGGGGTGTCGATCAGCACCAACTGCCCGTCCGGGCGGTGCACGATGCCGCGGATCGCGTGCCGGGTGGTCTGTGGCCGCGACGAGGCGATCGCGATCTTGCTGCCGACCAGGGCGTTGGTCAGGGTCGACTTGCCGGCGTTCGGCCGCCCGACGAAACAGGCGAACCCGGAGCGGAAGCCGGCCGGTGTCTGGGTGGTCGGTGTTTCGGGTGTCGCTGGCACCACTCAGACCTCGATCCGGTCGCGGACCGCGCCCTCGGGTGAGATCACCCAGACCGGGACCGACCGGCCGGCCACCTCCCGGACGACCGCGAGATCGGCCTCCGTCGGCAGATCCTCGGCCACCAGAGCAACCGCCTCCAGTCCCGGCGCGCTGGAGGAGATCGCCATCGCGACGGCCAGCTGGATGGCCGACAGGGCCAGCGAATCCAGGGCGACGCTGGTGGCCGCGTACGTCCGCCCGTCCCGGTCGCGGACGCAGGCGCCCTGGGCGGCCCCGGCCCGGGCGCGCGATGCCCGGGCTAGGGTGATGATCTTGCGGTCCTCGGAGTGGTCGGCGCTCGGCGCGCCCCCGCTGGTCGACTCGGTCACGACGCCTTCTTCCCTGCCTTCTCCTCGCGACCGTTCCGGCGACCCCGGCTCGGTTCTTCCTGGTCCCCGGCCCACCGACCGTTGTCGCCCCGCCCGCCGTCCTCGGTCCGGCGAACGTCGTCGCCGCTCCCGCGCGGTGCGTCGTCCTCGGCCGCCGATCGGGTCAGCTGGGTCGCGGCGTCGATGCTCCGGACGTCGGTCGGGGTGTCCTGGTCGTGCTCGCCGACCCAGGTCGCGAGCACCGTACCGATCCGGTGCCGCCGACCACTCGGCCGGTCGGCGATCAGCTCGATGCCCTGATGGGTGACGGTGGACCCGGCGATCGGGATCTCGTTGAGCAACTTGGCCATCAGCCCGCCGACGGTCTCGATGTCCTCGTCGTCGAGCTCGACCCCGAACAACTCCCCCAGCTCGTCGACCGGCAACCGGGTCGACACCCGGAACCGCCCATCGGCCAGCCGGATCACCGCCGGCTTGTCCTCGTCGTACTCGTCGGTGATCTCGCCGACGATCTCCTCCAGGATGTCCTCGATCGTGACCATGCCGGCGGTGCCGCCGAACTCGTCCACCACGATGACCAGATGCACCCGCTTGAGCTGCATCTCCTTCAGCAGCTCGTCGACCGGCTTGGAGTCCGGACACAACACCGGCGGGCGCATCATCGACACCACCCGCTCGGTGGTCTGGGTGTCCGGGGAGTCGTACACCCGCTTGATCACGTCCTTGAGATACAGCACACCGACCACGTCGTCGAGGCCGTCGCGGATCACCGGGATCCGGCTGAATCCCGAGCGCAGGGCGAGGGAGACGGCCTGGCGCAGTGTCTTGTACTCCTCGATGAACACCATGTCGGTGCGGGGCACCATCACCTCGCGCACGATGGTGTTGCCGAGGTCGAAGACGGAGTGGATCATCTTCCGTTCCTCGGCCTCGATCAGTTCCCGTGCCTCGGCCAGGTCGACCAGCTCGCGTAGCTCGGCCTCGGTAGTGAACGGGCCCTCGCTGAAGCCCTTGCCCGGAGTCAGCGCGTTGCCGATCAGGATGAACAACCGCGGAAGCGGCCCCAGCACCGTGGTCACCGCGACGAGCGGACCGGCGGCCGCACAGGCCACCGTGTCCGAGTGCTGCCGGCCCAGCGTGCGCGGTGCGACCCCCCACAAGATGTAGGAGACGATGATCATCGAGCCACCGGTGAGCAGGACCCGCTGCCAGGTCTCGGGGAAGATCCCGAAGACCACGAGCGCCACGAGGACGATCACGAGGACCTCGAACATCGTCCGGACGAACAGGGCGGTGTTGAGATACCGCGGCGGGTCGTCGGCGATTCGTCGGACTTTCGTCGCGCCACGTCGGCCCTCGGCGACCAGGCGATCGGCGCGAGCACTGGAGAACGAGTAGAGCGCTGCCTCGGCCGCCGCGGTCAGCCCGGCGAAGGTCGCCAGCACCAGGGCGATCGCCAGCAGGGTCCAGTCGGACTCATTCACGGTCTCGGGTGTTTCACGGTCTCGGGTGTTTCACGGTCTGGGGTTTTTCACGATGGGGGCGTTTTCACGATCGGGGCCTGTCACGGTCGGGACGCCGCGGTCAGGTCCGAGCGGCGTCGGGGCGCCGCTCGGCCCAGGCGGCCAGGAGCTTGTCCTTGAGTCCGAACATCTCCGCCTTCTCGGCCGGGTCGGCGTGGTCATAGCCGAGCAGGTGCAGCAGACCGTGGACCAACAGGTACTCGGTCTCCTCCGATGCGGTCCGGCCGTGCTCGGCTGCCTGGCGCGCCGTCACCGTGGGGCACAGCACGACGTCGCCGAGCAGACCCTCGGGCGGGTCCTCGTCGTCGTCCGGCGGCCGCAACTCGTCCATCGGAAAGGACAGCACGTCGGTCGGGCCGTCCTCGCCCATGTACTTCACGTGATAGGCCGTCATCGTCGGCTCGTCCACGAGCAGGATGGACAACTCGGCCAGCGGGTGGATCCGCAGCTGCTCCATCGCGAAGGTGGCGAGCCGGACCAGGGCGGCCTCATCGACCGCCACCCCGGACTCGTTGTTGATCTCGACCGTCACCGCCGCCCCCCGCGGATCGCCTGCCCGGTCATCGCCCGCCTCACCGGTTGTACTGGCGTTGCGGCGGAGCCGGCTGCGACGCCTCGAACTTGTCGTACGCCGCCACGATGCGCCCGACCAGCTTGTGCCGGACGACGTCGTGATTGGTCAGATAGCAGAAGGAGATGTCCTCCACGCCATCGAGGACGGTCTGGACGGCGCGCAGGCCGCTGCGGGTGCCGCCGGGCAGATCCACCTGGGTCACGTCACCGGTGACCACGATCTTGGATCCGAAACCGAGCCGGGTCAGGAACATCTTCATCTGCTCCATCGAGGTGTTCTGCGCCTCGTCGAGGATGATGAAGGAGTCGTTCAGAGTGCGGCCGCGCATGAAGGCCAGCGGCGCCACCTCGATGGTGCCCGCGGTCAGCAGGCGCGGAATGGAGTCAGGGTCGACCATGTCGTGCAGCGCGTCGTAGAGCGGGCGCAGATAGGGGTCGATCTTGTCGTTGAGCGTGCCGGGCAGGAATCCCAGGTGCTCACCGGCCTCGACCGCGGGACGGGTCAGGATGATCCGGTTGATCTGCTTGTTCTGCAGGGCCTGAACAGCCTTGGCCATCGCCAGGTAGGTCTTTCCGGTGCCGGCCGGGCCGATCCCGAAGACCACGGTGTGCTTGTCGATGGCGTCGACGTAACGCTTCTGGTTGAGCGTCTTGGGCCGGATGGTGCGACCGCGGGTGGAGAGGATGTTGTGGGTCAGCACGTCGGCCGGGCGGGCGTCCTCCCGGGCGGCGAGCATGCTGCAGATCCGCTCGACCGCGTCCCCGGTCAGGCCCTGGCCGGTGCGGAGGACGGTGATGAGCTCGTGGACGACGTCCACACCGAGAGCGGTGGCCTGGGGCGAGCCGCTGAGGGTGATCTCGTTGCCGCGGACGTGGATGTCGGCTTCCAACTCACGCTCGAGGATCCGCAGGAACGCGTCGCGCGGACCCAGCACATTGACCATCTCGATCGATGCCGGAACCGTGACCCGACGCAGTCCCTCGACGTGAGCGGTGTCCGCTGCGGCGGATATCCGGTCGGGGATGGGTGCCGAGAACTCGGAGCTGGTCAGGATTCCTCACTGCTGGTCGACGATGGTGCCTTTCCATCCTATAGACCTCGCCCGAACACCAGTAGCGGAAATGCGAGCCCGACCGCCACCAGGCCGGCGGCCCTCCGGGCTCAGCGTTCGGCGAAGGCGTCCAGGGCAGCCACCAGAGCAGCGAAGATCTGCGGCTCGGAGTACGCGTGCCCGGCCACCGGGAGCACCTGCAGCTCCGCCTCCGGCCAGGCACGGTGCAGGTCCCAGGCGGTCGCCGCGGGGGTGGCGACGTCGTAGCGGCCCTGGACGATCACTCCAGGGATATCGCGCAGCCGGTGCGCGTCGGCGATGAGCTGGTTCTCCCCGAACCAGCCCCCGTGGACGAAGTAGTGGTTCTCGATCCGGGCGAAGGCCAGCGCGTACGCCGGCTCACCGAAGGCGGCGATCAGCTCCTCGTCGGGTTCGAGGGTGATGGTCGCCGCCTCCCAGGTGCTCCAGGCCACCCCGGCGGGACCGTGCACCGCGGGATCGGGGTCGAACAGCAGCTCGTGGTAGGCGGCGATGGTGTCCCCCCGGAAGCGAGGGCCACCGAGGGGAGCCAGGAAGGCTTCGTACCGGTCGGGGAAGAGCTGAGCGGCGCCGCCGTTGTAGTAGAAGTCCAGCTCGCTGCGGCGCAGCGTGAACACGCCGCGCACCACCAGCTCCGATGTCCGCTCCGGATGGGTCTCGGCGTACGCCAGGGCGAGCGCGCTGCCCCACGACCCGCCGCAGACCAACCAGCGATCGATCCCGCGCGCCTCACGGAGTCGCTCGATGTCAGCGACCAGGTGCCAGGTCGTGTTCGTGCTGAGATCGGCACCCGGCGAACTGGCGTGCGGGAGGCTCCGGCCGCATCCCCGCTGGTCGAAGGCGAGCACCCGGTAGCGGGCCGGGTCGAACAGCCGGCGCTGCGCGGGGTTGATGCCGCCGCCGGGGCCGCCGTGGAGGAACACCGCCGGCTTGCCGGCGGGATTGCCGTACTCCTCCCAGAAGACCTGCTGCCCGTTACCGACCTCCAGCAGCCCACCGGCGTACGGCTCGGTGACCGGCCATCCGGTCACCGATCTGCTCCGCGCCCGCGGCGGCGGGGATCGATCCGCACCGATCAGTCCCCGGGGATGATGTGCATCGCCGCCTCTTCGGCGCTGGCGGCGGCGCCGTCGATGCCGACGTCCTCACCCCACAGCTCGTCCTCCTCGTCGGGTCCGATGCCGCCGTTCGGGTCCACCAGCCGGCCGGACCGCGCGCCACCCACCTCACCGTCGTCGACGAAGTCGTCGTACTCGTCGTCATCGTCGCCGGTGCTGGTGTCCGGGGTCTCCTCGGCTAGGCGCTGGTCGAGCGTCTCGTGCTCACCGCGGCGCAGCAGCGTGGAGTAGTTCTCCGGCGGCGACCACCCCTCGTCCAGCACGTCGTCGACGCCCCGGTCGTCCAGCGAGTCCTCCGGCTGCACCTGGTCCAGCTGCTCCGAGGGATCCGGTACGTCCTCATACTGATCGCTCATGGCCCCAGCTTTTCACGGTCATGGCACCGTCCGCAGGGGCGAACGGCCCGACGGCGCGTGGTGCGGGGTCAGCCCGCTCCCACCCGACCGTAGGCTTGCCGAACGTGACCTCGCTGCAGCCCACCCGCACCGTCGCCCGGACGACCGGCCCGAGGTACGTCCGACACCCGACCGGCATCTACACCGTCGTCGTCGCCTTGTTCTGCGGCCTGCTGCTCATCTCCAACATCGCCGCCACCAAGTTGATCACCGTTGTCGACGGCCTACCGGTGATCGAGGGCATCTTCACCGACGGCGGCGCGTTCCTGTTCCCGCTGACCTACATCCTGGGCGACGTGCTTGCCGAGGTGTACGGCCTGCGCCAGGCCCGCCGGGCGATCTGGCTCGGCTTCTTCCTGGCCGCGCTGGCGTCGCTGACCTTCCTCGTCGTCGGCATGGCTCCTCCCGGGCCGGGTTATGAGAACCAGGACGCCTTCGTCGCCGTCCTCGGGTTCGTCCCCCGGATCGTCGCGGCCAGCCTGGCCGGCTATCTCGCCGGTCAGTTCCTCAACGCGTACGTCCTGGTCAAGATCAAGAAGCGGACCGACGAACGCCGGCTCTGGGTCCGGCTGGTCGGCTCGACGGTCGTCGGGGAGTTCGCCGACACCGCGCTGTTCTGCCTGATCGCCTTCGCCGGCATCTTCCCCACCTGGAGCGGTCTGATCAGCTACACCGTCACCGGCTACCTCTACAAGGTCGCGGTCGAGGTGGTCTTCCTGCCCGTTACCTACGCCGTGATCAAGGCGATCAAGAAGCGGGAACCGGACTATGCCGCGGCCCGCAGCGAGAAGCCGGCCGTCCGCCAGCTGCGCCTGGTCGTGCGCGCCGAGGACTACGACGACGCGGTGCGCTTCTATCGCGACGTGCTCGGACTGCCGGAGGAGGAGTCCTACGCCAGCGGTCCGGCGCGGGTGATGATCTTGGACGCCGGGCGCGCGACGCTGGAGCTGTCCAACCCCGCCCAGGTCGATCTGATCGACACCGCCGAGGTCGGCCGGACCGGTGTCAGTCCGGCCTGGCGGGTGGCTTTGGAGGTGGACGACGCGGCGGGCACCACCGCGGCCCTGGCCCGGTCCGGGGCGCACGTGGTCGCGGAGCCGACCGAGACGCCGTGGCGGTCGCTGAACGCACGTCTGCAGGCACCGGGCGGCGTGCAGCTGACGATCTTCGAGGAGCTGGACCGCTGAGCTCGCCAGGGGTCGGCCGGGTTTCGGCCTGCTCCGGCCCGGTGGAGGCGACTCTCAGCGCGCGTCGATCGGCAGCCGCACGCGGATCACGGTATGCCCCGGCACCGAGTCGATCTCGATGGTGCCGTCGTGGCGCTCGACCACGATCCGTCGGGCGATGTCCAGCCCGAGACCGGTCCCGTGGCCGACGTCCTTGGTGGTGAAGAACGGCTCGAACGCTCGCGCCAGCACGTGGGCCGGCAGCCCGGGTCCGCTGTCGGTGATCTCGACCAGGACGGCGCCGGCATCCGCATCGGGGTCCCGGCCGGCCGCCACCTCCAGGACGCCGTCACCCGCCAGGGCGTCGGCGGCGTTGTCGATGAGGTTCGTCCACACCTGGTTCAGCTCGCCGGGGTAGGCGTCGATCTCGGGGAGGTCGCTGGCGTAGCGGCGCTCGACGCGGGTCCCGCGCAGCTTGTGGGCGAGCATGATCAGCGTGCTGTCCAGACCGTCGGTGATCTTCATCCGCTGCCGCGAGGCCCGGTCCAGCTGCGAGTAGGACCGGACCGCCGACACCAGCTCCGACACCCGAGCGGTCGACTCGCGGACCTCGGCCAGCAGGGTGTCGACGGAGACGGTGTTCGCCACCCAGCGCAGCGCCGGTTCGAGTTCGTCGCCGCTCAGCACCGCGACCACCCGGTCGGCCCAGCGCAGATCGGCGCCGGCACCGGTCAGCACCGACGCGAGACGCCAGGCCTGGGCCACGCCCCGCCGGCTCAGCCAGGCCGCCAGATCCTGCTCCCGGTCGGATCGGTCGAGCGGATCGTCGAATCCGCGCTGGGGGGTGAGTTCCCGGCGGAGCGCGTCGAGAGTGGCGAACTGGCTCGCGGTGATGCCGTGGCCGGCGAGCGCCGCCAACGACTCCAGCAGCCCCTGGTTGGACCGTTCCAGAGCGTCGGCCGCCCGGCTGGCCGCCGACGCCGGGTTGTTCAGCTCGTGGGCCAGCCCGGCGGCGAGGGTGCCGAGAGTGATCAGCGAGCTGCGCTGTCTCGCGGTCGACTCGATCGAGCGTGCGGTGTGGTAGAGCCCGCTGATCAGGTGGGCGCTGAACGGCGACCACTGCGCGATCAGCGTGCGAAGCTCACCGGCCGGTAGCCGGAACACCGACCCCGGGTGGGCCCCGCGGCCCGTCGCCAGATACGTGCCGTCGGCGTCCCAGGCCCGGAACCCTCCCGCCCAGCGACCCGGCAGGTCCATCCGCGCCACCACGGTGTCCTCGCGTCCCACGTGCCGGAGGAGATCGATCGCCCCGTCGACGAGGAGCCACCAGAACTCGGCCGGCTCGCCCTCACCGAACAGCAACGCCCCCGGCTCGATCGACACGATGGTCCCGGCCACGGCGAGCTGATCCAGTTGCGCCGGGGTCAGCCCGGCCAGGACCGGCACCGCGCGCAGGACCGCCGGGTCCGCCGGCATCAGACCGTCGCCAGGTAGCGGTGCACGAGGTATACCGCCATCGCGCCTTCGCCCACCGCGGAGGCGACCCGTTTCATCGAGTCCAGTCGGACGTCACCGGCAGCGAACACACCCGGCACGCTGGTTTCCAGCGCGAACGGCGCCCGCTCCAGCGGCCAGCCGTCCACGGTGGCGACCTCGGGGCCGGTGACGACGAAACCGTGCGCGTCACGCCGGACGTCGGCGCCGAGCCAGTCGGTCC
>DASTGF010000087.1:0-36865 GCA_035719255.1 Microlunatus sp.
TCCGGAAGCCGGGGATATGACAGTCGACCGCTGACCACCCGGTCGCCGGACGGCGCCGGGGCCTCCCCCGCGGAGCTCGTCGCCGGCGGGCAGATCGTCGGGGTCGAGCCGCCGCCCGGTCCGAGATCCCCGCCCAAGGCCCCGGCGCCCCCGAGCACGACGACGCCGACCCCGATCAGGAGCGTGACCGCCGCGATCACGGCGACCGCCCTCCCGCGGTGACGGGGCTCGACCTGGGCACCCGAGACGCCGGGGTGTCCGGGGCCGGCAGATCCGTGCCGCGCCTGCCCGACGCCAGCAGGCCCGACGCCAGCAGGCCCGACGTGGGATTCAGGGGCGCCACCCACCGGCGGGGTCGCCGTCGTGGTGGCCGACCAGGCACGCCCGTCCCAGAACCGATACCGACCGCGCCGACCGCCCGGATCGGGGTACCAGCCGGGCGCCGCGCTCATCCCGCGAGTCTAGGAAGCCTTCGGGGTCGTCAGAGCTCGCAGAGTCTCGAGCTCGCCGGGCTCGGGCACCCACGAGCCGGCCTCCACGTTCGCGCGGACCTGATCGGCGGACGTGGCCCCGGCGATCACCGAGCTCACTGCAGGCATGGCGGCCAAGCCACCGATCGCCACCTCGAGCATGCTCAACCCGCGCTCGTCGGCGAACGCCCCGATCGACTCGATCAGATCGAAGTCCGCGCCGGCGAGACGCTCGGGCATCTTGGCCAGCTTGGTGCCGTCCGGAGCCGGCTGGTTACGTCGGTACTTGCCGGTCAGCAGCCCGGAGGCCAGCGGGAAGTACGGCAGCAGACCTTGACCGGTGTGCCGCAACGCGGGGAGCAGCTCGGCCTCGATGCCGCGCTCGAGCCAGGAGTACTGGTTCTGGGCCGAGACGAAACCGGTCGTGCCGATGCTGCGGGCCGTCCAGTCGGCATCGATCACCTGCCAGCCGGCGAAGTTGGACGAGCCGATGTAGCGGACCAGACCGTCGTGGACGAGGTCGTCCAGCACCGACAGCGTCTCGGCGATCGGCGTCCTCGGGTCAGGGCTGTGCATCTGATAGAGGTCGATCCAGTCCGTGTCGAGCCGCCGCAAGCTGGCCTCGACGGCACGGCGGACGTAGCGGCGGGAACCGCGGACGCCCCAATCGGGTCCGTTCTCCCCGCCCATGTCCATGCCGAACTTGGTGGCCACCACGACCTCGGCGCGCCGCTTGCCGAGTGCCCGGCCGAGCAGCTCCTCCGAACCGCCGCGGTTCCCGTAGACGTCGGCGGTGTCGAACAAGGTCACTCCAGCGTCCAGCGCGGCGCCGACCACCTCCGGCACCTTCCCGTCCGGCATCCGGGCGCCGAAGTTGTTGCAGCCCAGACCCACCACCGAGACGGTGAGCCCCGAGGTTCCGAGTTGTCGATACTCCACCCGGCCAGTCTGCAAGCCCTCGATGGGTCCGATCGAGGCGGGGTCAGTCGACGCCTAGGCTGGCCGAGACCACCGATCGGAAGGCCGTCAGTGAGCATCGTCGCCGGAGTCGACTCATCCACCCAGTCCTGCAAGGTCGTCGTCTGCGACGCCGAAACGGGGGAGGTGCTGCGATCCGGGCGGGCCGCGCACCCGAACGGTACGTCGGTGCCGGCTCAGGCGTGGCTGACCGCGTACGAGGAAGTGACCGCCGATCCTGAGCTGCTCGCCGACGTCGAGGCGCTGTCCGTGGGCGGCCAGCAGCACGGGATGGTCACCCTGGACGAGTCCGGCGAGCTGGTTCGCGACGCGCTGCTGTGGAACGACAACCGTTCCGCCTCCGACGCGGTCGATCTGATGATCGAGCTCGGCGGAGCCGAGGCCTGGGCGGAGGCGGTCGGCACGGTACCCGTCGCCGCGATGACCGTCAGCAAGGTCCGCTGGCTGGCCCGCAACGAGCCGGAGAACGCCGCGCGTACCGATCAGGTCGTCCTGCCCCATGACTGGCTCACCTGGCAACTCGGCGGCCGGAGCTTCGAACCGGTCACCGATCGCGGCGACGCGTCCGGCACCTGCTACTTCGACGCCACCACGAACCTCTACCGCGACGACATCGTCGAACTCGCCTTCGGCCGTCAGCTCCGCCTGCCCCGGGTGGCCACGCCGTCAGAGGTGGTCGGCGAGACCCCCGGCGGCATCAAGCTCGCTCCCGGCACCGGAGACAACATGGCCGCCGGCCTGGGACTCGGGCTGACCCACGGTTCGGCCGTGGTCTCGCTCGGCACCAGCGGCACAGCCTTCGCGCAGAGCGCGCGCCAGACAGCCGACGCGAGCGGCGTGGTGGCCGGATTCGCCGACGCCACCGGAGCGTTCCTGCCCTTGGTCTGCACCCTCAACGGTGCCCGCAATCTGGCCGGCACCGCTGCGCTGCTCGGGGTCGACTTCGACGAGTTCAGCCGGCTCGCGCTGAGCGCCCCACCCGGTGCCGAGGGCGTCAGCTTCGTGCCCTACCTGGAGGGTGAGCGGACCCCGCCGCTGCCGTACGCCAAGGGCGAGCTGGTCGGTCTGGACCTGACCAACTTCACGCCGGCCAACATCGCCCGCGCCGCGATCGAGGGCATCTTGTGGAGTCTGGCCTACGGGCTGCGGACCCTCGCCGAGCACGCCGGCCGGCTCGACCGCGTCATCCTCACCGGCGGGGCCGCCCAGTCCAAGGCCGTGCAGGAGATCGCGCCCGCCGTTCTCGGACGGCCGGTCACCGTGACGGCGGTCGAGGAGAGCGTGGCGATCGGTGCCGCACGACAGGCGGCCTGGGCGCTGACCGGGGAACTGCCCGACTGGCCCGTCCCGCAACAGCGCGAGCTCCATCCGTCCCAGGCCGACGTCCAGGCGGCCGAGGACATCCACGATCGCTACCACGGCTTGGTCGAGGCGCACTACACGCGGTTGTGATCCGATGACTTGCCGGACGAACGACCAGGGCCTCGACGCGGTGTGCGTCGAGGCCCTGCTCGTTGGTCTGCGGCGGGGACCGAACGGCCGATCCAGCAGGACCGCCTACTGCGTCTGCGGAGGTGTGTAGCCACCGCCCGGCTGGGGCGGGTTGGCGCTCCCTGGGGTGTAGCCCTGCTGCTGCGGCGGCAGGTAGCCACCCGGCGCGGGCGGGTTGGCGCTGCCCGGCGGGTAGCCGCCCTGGTTCGGCGGAGCGTACTGACCCTGGCCCTGCGGCGGGTAGTAGCCGCCCTGCTGCGAGCCCTGCGGGGGCGGTGCGTACTGGCCCTGACCCTGCGGCGGCGCGGAGTGCTGCTGGGGCTGAGGCTGGTATTGCTGCGGGTTGGGCAGCGCGTCGGATCCGGGGGTGCCGTACTGCATCGGCTGGTTGGACGGCTGCTGCGGCAGGCCCTGTTGCGGCTGGTCGCCGCGGTAGGCGATCTCGCCGAAGCTGACGTTCGGCGCCTGCCGGACGGTCGGGTCGTTCACCTCGAAGTACGTCGCCTTCTCGAAGTGGAACATGTTGGCGATGATGTTGGTCGGAACAGACTCGACCTTGGTGTTGTAGACCCGCACGTTGGCGTTGTAGAAGCGGCGGCCGGCCGCGATCCGGTCCTCGGTCTCGGCCAGTTGGCGCTGCAGCTCGAGGAAGTTCACATTGCTCTTCAGATCGGGGTATGCCTCGACGCTGACGATCAGGTTCCGAACCGCACCCGAGAGCGCGGACTCGACATCGGCCCGCTGCTGGCTCGGCAGTGCGCCCTCCTGCTGCGACAGCTGTTGAGCCTGAGCCCGCAGCCGCGTGATGTCCTCCAGTGTGTTCCGCTCGTGCGCCGCGTACGCCCGCACGGTCTCGACCAGGTTGGGGATCAGCTCGTAGCGCCGGTTGAGCTCGACGTCGATCTGCCGCCAGGACTCCTGGATCAGATTGCGGGACTTGACGAACCCGTTGTATGCACTCATGGCGATCAGAGCGATGATCGCGATGATCACCACGATGATGATGATCACGGTGATGGCTGTGCCCATCGACGACTCCCTCGTTTCGGCACCCGGGCGGTGCGCCTTCAGGCTAGTGGAACCCCGGGCCGCGTCCTCGGATACATCCTCGCCGGTGGCCGCCCGCCCGTCCCCTCTTCTCCCGAAACTGGTAGCGAACGGCAGGTTCTCCCGGCGTGTCGCTGTCGTCTGCGCACAGTTTCCGGGGAGAGGACGGGCCGGGGAGAGGAGGAGCCGGGGAGAGCCGGGGGCGCCGGGTCAGGCGAGACCGAGGTCGGTGAGGCCGACGGCGTAGCGGTACGGGAGGCCGGCTTCCTCGATCACCCGCTGGGCGTCGGTCGCCCGGTCGACGATGGTGGCCACCCCGACCACCTCGGCGCCCGCCTCACGCAACGCTTCGACCGCGGCCAGCGGCGATGCCCCGGTGGTGCTGGTGTCCTCCACCACGAGCACCCGGCGGCCCTCGACCGGGGTGCCCTCGATCCGGCGCTGCATGCCGTGCTTCTTCGCCTCCTTGCGGACCACGAAGGCATCGAGCCGTTGCCCGGCGGCGGCCGCCGCGTGCAGCATCGAGGTGGCCACCGGATCCGCACCCAGCGTGAGCCCGCCCACCGCGTCGAAGTCCCAGTCGGCGACCAGCTCGCGCATCACCCGCCCGACGAGTGGCGCCGCGACCCCGTCCAGGGTCACCCGGCGCATGTCCACGTAGTAGTCGGCCTCGCGGCCCGAGGAGAGGGTGACCCGGCCGTAGACCACGGCCAGTTCGCGGATCCGCTCGATCAGGGCTGACGTGTCCTGGGCTGACGTGTCCCGGGCTGACGTGTCCCGGGCGGACGTGTCCTGGGCGGACGTGTTATCGGTCGGGGCGTCGTCGGTCTCCGGCGTCAGGCTCACGGGGCCACAGCCTACGACCATCCCGTCCATCCTCGGATCGGGCGCCGACCACCGGCGCCCTCGCCGGGCGTGCGCGTCGGGCGAACGCCGCGGGGCGGATCAGGTCTTGTTCCTTGTGCTCTCCAGGTGCCCGAAGGCGACGGCGCGGTCCGGGGAGTGGAAGAGGTCCTGGCAGGTGGTCAGGGTGATCAGCGCTCGGACGGGCGCGGTGCCGGGCTCGCCCGGCACCGGGTCCAGCACCCAGGTGGCGCTTTCGTCGACGGTGAGGTCGCGTGGAGCGGTGTCGAGGACGTAGACATAGACCGCAGACCGGGTCTCGATGATCACCCGGTCGCCCCGACCCAGCTCCAGCAGCCGCGCGAACGGCTGCCCGTGGGTCACGCGGTGCCCGGCGATCGCGAAGTTCCCCACCTGCCCGGGCAGCGCGGTGGCGGTGTAGTGACCGACCCCGCGGGACAGGATGGACAGGTCGGTGCCCTCCAGGATCGGCACCTCGTATCCGTCACCGAACTTCGGCACCCGCAACAGGGCGATCGCATTCCCGGGTACGGCCGCCGACGCGTCGCGATCCGTACCCGAGGCGCTGGCCGACGACTGGACCGACGGAACCGGTGCGGGAGGATCGGTGGCCCACCGATCACGCAGCTCGGACGTCTCCTGCCGGAACGCCTGCCGGGACACGACGTTCGTGCCGACGTACTGGTAGGCGACCCAGCCGAGACAGCCCAGACCGCTGAGCACGAGGAGGAGCCCGACCGCTCCCATGACCGATGGTCGCCGGCGCCGTGACGTGGTCCGCGGTTCCTCCTCGGTCGGCGCGGTCACCGGACCATTCTGCCCGTGAGTATTCGCATCTGTCGTAACAAAGGCGTTGCGTGTGCCACATACCATCGAGGAATCAGGACCGCGACCACGGGGTCGCCTCCCCCGGCCCGCGATCACCAGAAAGCAGAATGATCGGCTTGTTCACCGTCGCGGTTGTCCTGGTCATCTCCCTGGTGGCCCTCAGCTTCGCGGAGGTGCACCGCCGCCGCGTCGAGGCCCGCCGTTTCCAGTGGCAGTTCGCGACGTACCAGGGCGGAAGACTCGTCCACGCCGTCCCGCTCGACGACATCGATCACGTCGAGGACCACCCCGCCGACTGCGTCTGCTCGCCATGGAGCGAACGCTTCGAACGCGGTGACGGCTCCTACGGCAGCGTCATCTACCACCAGCGCGTCCGTCGCTGAGCCCAGCCATGCCGCCGCCTGGGAGCCGACTTCCCAGGGCATCGACCGCGGCGGCTCCGGGACGGGAGAATGCGCACCATGGGGACACCGCCGTCGCCGCCGTCACCGCCAGTGCCGTCACCGCCAGTGCCGTCACCGCCTGCCATCGACGCGAACACCCGCCGCGTACGCGCCATCGCCCGGGACGAACGCAGCCTCACCAGCGCCGCATACCGAGCCGAACAGCGCACCTTCGACGCCCGGGCCGCGGAACGGCTGCGTGACCGGCTCGATGACCTGCTGGAGACGATGACCACCGTCGTCCACGACGACGTCTTCTGGCAGACCTTGGCCACCGAGGCTGCGACGCCGCTGTCGGACGAGCAGCTCCGGCGGATCACCGAGATCGACGGTGCCGCGCTCGCCGAGCTACTCCGGCTGGCCGGGTACACCACCCCGCCGCGCCCGCCCGTCGACGAACTCGTGGACGAGGCACTGGGGTCCCTCGCGGTGGCCCTCGACACAGCGCCCGGCGAGGAGGCCGTACGGGTGGCCCGGGCCGAGCTTGCAGCGCTGCTGTATCGCACCCGGCGCCAGATCCGCTTCGGGCCTCCGCGGCGGATCGACGACCACGTGATGCGGGCCGCGGCACGCCACCTCGGGTCGGCGGCCCGCTGGCTGCTGCCCGCCGCTGCCGGCATCAGCACGGGAATCCTCGTGCAGACCCACCTGCCGGCGACCGGCGCCGGTCCCGCGGCCGGCAGAGGGGCCCAGAGACTGGCGTCCGAGGGGGTTGAGCGCCTCACCAAGATCGGGGTCTCGCTCGCCGCCCGGGTGATCAGCGGCCGGTTCGCGGGCCGGTCCGGCAGCGACGCACCGCAGTGGCGCATCGAGGCGATCGACCCCGTCGAGTTGCATCTCGTCGCGCTCACCGATCAGCTGACGGCGCTGGCGCACGCGGATCCCTACAACGAGGAGGCGAAGGCCAGCTGTGAGGCGCTGGTGGGGACGGCTCGTCGGCACCTCCGCCGCCTCGAGGAACTGGCGGAGGACCACGACCTGGTGGAGCTCCGCCGAACCATGCCCGAGCTGGTCGTGCCTCTCCAGCGGGTCGAGGCCTGGCTCAACACCGGCGGAAGCCTCCCGATGCCACGAGGGGACAGGCCCGTCCAGCCGCCGACCATCCCCAGCTATCGACCCTTCGGACGGGGACCGACGGCGGCAGAAAAGCAGGCCCAGCTTCGAACCCGACGTCTCGGCCCCCTCAGACCGAAGCGGTGACGGCGGGCGGGCGGTGGTCCGCCGGCGCCGACTAGGGTGCAGGCGTGGCGTCGCAGTGGAAGGCAGACCGGATCCGCTCCTCGGCCGCGACCATCTTCGCGGAGATGTCGGCGCTGGCGGTGGCGACCGGCTCGGTGAACCTCGGCCAGGGATTCCCGGACACCGACGGTCCGGACTTCATGCTCGAGACGGCCCGGGAGGCGATCGCCCACGGCGCCAACCAGTACCCGCCGGGCCGTGGCATCCCGGCCCTGCGCCAGGCGATTGCGGCCCACTCGGCCCGGCACTACGACCTGCGCTACGACCCGGACACCGAGGTATTGGTCACGACGGGGGCGACCGAGGCGCTGGCGAGCGCGATGCTCGCCTTCGTCAACCCCGGCGACGAGGTGATCGCGCTCGAACCCTACTTCGACTCCTACGTCGCCTCCATCGACCTGGCGGGCGGTCGGCACGTCGGAGTCGGGCTGTATGGGCCGGACTTCCGGCTCGACCTGGAGGAACTCGCCGCGGCCTTCACGCCGCGGACCAAGGCGCTGTTGATCAACTCACCGCACAATCCGACCGGCACCGTGCTGGACCACGACGAGCTCGCCGAGATCGCCCGGCTGGCGGTCGAGCACGACGTGGTGGTGATCACCGACGAGGTGTACGAGCATCTGGTCTTCGACGACGCCCGGCACCTGCCGCTGGCCGCCTTCCCCGGAATGCGCGAGCGCACCATCCGCGTCTCGTCCTCGGGCAAGACCTTCTCCGCCACGGGCTGGAAGATCGGCTGGGCGCTGAGCACGCCCGAGTTGATCGACGAGGTCACTGCGGTCAAGCAGTTCCTCACCTACGTCTCGGGCGGTCCGCTGCAACCGGCGATCGCGCGGGCGCTGAACGAGGGTGACGCGTGGGTGCAGTCGCTCCGCGTCGACCTGCAGCGTCGCCGCGACCGGCTGGCCGAGGGTCTGCGCCGGGTCGGGATGCTGCCGATCATGCCGCGCGGGACGTACTTCCTGACCACCGACGTGCGCCCACTGGGGTACGACGACGGCCTCGCCTTCTGCCGCGAGCTGCCCCACCGCTGCGGCGTGGTCGCGATCCCGCATCAGGTGCTTTACGACAACGTCGCCGCCGGCCGCCCGTACGTCCGCTGGGCCTTCTGCAAGCGCGACGAACTGCTGGACGAGGCGATCGAGCGGCTGGGCCGGCTGTCGTGAAGGATCGCGGCGGCCGCGGCGACGGCGGTCAGGCGCTGCGGCGGTCGTACCAGCGCAGCGCTGCGGGTGACCAGAGCATCGCGACCGCGATCGCGATGTAGGCCGCCGGAGCGACGGCGAACGTCAGGCTGAGCTGCAACCACCACAGCAACCAAGCGATACTGGCAAGCCCGAGCACGGTGTAGAACAGCTGGGACCAGCGCCGCCCGGAGAGCAGCAGGAAGGCCGCCACGAAGGCGATCGCCGGCAGCCCGAACAGCGGAATGGCGAGACCATCGAGCAGCCGTGCGGAGAACCGGTTGAGCAGGATCAGCACCTGCCCGTCGAAGTCCTGGTCGGCCTGTAGCCGGCTCTGGCCGACGGCGGCGAGCAGCCACGCGCTGGCCAGCGCGCACACCCACAGGGCTGCGGCGGTGACGGTCATCGCGGCCGACATCGCAATCACTGCGGGGCGCTGCGGCCGGGCCGGCGGCGACACGACGTACGTGGCCGGTCGGCCGAACCCCGGCTGTGCGGGCTGCATCGTGGTCGGCACCGACTGGCCCGACTGTCCTGACTGTCCTAACTGCACTGACGGACCTGACGGACCTGACGGACCTGCCGGACCTGACGGACCTGACGGTCGATATGGCCCCGAAGGCCCGTACGGTCCGGCCGCGGACGGCGGCGCGCCCCAGCCCTCGCCCGGCGGCGAGTAGCCGGTGGGCGCACCCGGCGGCACCGGTGAACTCGGCGGCACGAACTGAGGCTGGTAGGCCATGGCCACCAGCGTACGGATCCGATCCAGGCTTCGGGCCCGACGACCGCGGACCGAGCCGGATCACCGGAGATGCTCAGCGACGCCTCAGGTCCGGAAGAAGTCGAAGGGCGGGTGGGGTGACGCCGCGACGTCGGAGCCGGAGAACGGCCGGGCGCCGGCCACGAGCTGATCGAGCCGAGTGCCGTGCAGGACGCGGTATGGATACGGACCGGATCCGGCGCGCTGTGCGTACGCCGCGATCGGCAGCGGCAGGACCGAGGCAGCGACGATGACGTTGCCGAACCGGCGACCCTTGAGCGTGGATGGCTCCGCCGACCAGAACACGTGCGCGAAGATCTGGTTCAGTCCCGCCGCGACCCGCCGCCCATACCCGAACGGCCCGCGGTCGGTCAGGTTGAGCACCGCCACTCCACGAGGTCCGAGTACGCGGGCGACGTCGCTGAAGAACTCGGTCGTGGTCAGCTCCGACGGCACCCGCGCGCCGAGGAAGGCGTCGATCACCACGACGTCGGCGTGCCGGTCGGCCAGTGCGGCGATCCCGCTTACCCCATCGGTGCCGCGGACCTTGATCCCGCTCTGCCGCGGCAGCGGCAGCCACTCGCGGATCCAGGCGGTCAGCTCGGTGTCGGGTTCGAGGACCACCTGGGCCGAGCGCGGCCGGGTCGCCGCGACATATCGCGGGATGGTGAGCGCGGCACCCCCCACGTGCACCACCCGGATCCGCTCTCCCTCCGGGGCGAGTACATCGAGCAGGTCGGCGATGCGCTGAACGTAGTCGAACTCGAGGTGCTGTGGGTCGTCGAGGTCGACGTAGGACTGATCGGTCGAGCCGATCCGCAGCGTGTACGCCTTGAGCCGGGCCGGATCACGGACCAAGACGGTGCCGGGCCGCAGGACAATGGCGTGCTCGGCCACGGCGGTCCTCCCGGTTCGGGTCGTGTGGGTCGAAGCCGCCTCATGGGCTCCGCTGGTGTCGACTCAGCTGCTCTCGTCCCAGACGATGTCGTCGTCGAGATCGGCGGCGCGGGCGGCGTCGTGGACGAGGGTCCGCACGGTATCGGCCGCAACCGCGGCCGCGCCATCCAGATCGGAGAACAGGCCGATCTGGTTCAACGCCGCACAGCCGTGCGCGACCGCCATGAAACGCGGGATGAGATCGACCGCCGCCTGGGCGTCACCACCGGTGGCGTCCAGCACCCGCAGCAGGATGATGTCGCTGACCGAGCGGCCCGCCTCGCGCAGTCGCTCGTCGTGGACGCCGCGAAGTTCCGGCGCGTAGACCACGTCGAAACCGATCCGGCGGGACGCCGCGAACCGGACATAGGCGGCTGCTGCGGCTGCCACGGCCTCGACCGGGTCGTCACCGGCCGCTGCGGCGGCGGCTTCCAGGGCGGCGTCGAGCTCATGCGCGGCCTGGAGTGCGACGGCAACCAGCAGATCCTGACGGCTCGGGAAGTGGCGGTACGGGGCGGCGGGACTGACTCCGGTCCGGCGAGCAGTCTCGGCGACCGACAGAGCCGACAACCCGCCCTCGGCCACCAAGGCGGTGCCCGCATCGATCAGCGCAACCCGCAAATCGCCGTGGTGATACCCCACGCTTCTCCCTCTCCATCGACGGATCTGGCGCTGGCGAGCGCTGAGTGCGCCGCCACCGGGACGATGTAAGACATGTCATACATTTCCCCTTGCGGTTCATGTTACTACGCTCATACAATGTAAGAGACCACTTACAACCCGAAGGAAACATGATGAGCACCCTTCCCTGGGGCACCCTGGACACGTGGCTGCGCTCCGATCTGGACGAGCGCTCCCTGCGACTGCAGCGTCGCGCCGAGGCCGGCGCGTTGCGCGCCGCCCGGCGGACGCAGTCCGCACCGATCGTCCGGGCCGCCCGGCCGATCAGTCAGCCCACGACCCGCGCCGCGATGCTGCGGACCGACTGCACCGAAGCCGCCTGAGCCTGACCGGGGCGGACCGGGCTCCGGTCCCCCGGCCGGAATCAGATGCCGAGTCGGAGGAGATGACGAAGGGCGGGACTCCATCGAGTCCCGCCCTTTCATGGTGTCGCAACGGGCGATCACCCCCAGGCCGGTCAGGCCCGGGCCGGCTCCGGCTGCAGGGCCACCAGGCCGTCCTTGCCGGAGTCGACGTCGAACCGGACGGTGTCGCCGTCGGTGACCTTCCCCGACAGCACCTGCCGGGCCAGCTCGTCCTCGATCGTGGTCTGCACCAAGCGCCGCAGCGGGCGTGCGCCGTACACCGGGTCGAAGCCGGTCAGCGCGAGCCACTCGTTGGCCGCCGGCGTGGTCTCGACCGTGATCCGCCGATCGGCCAGTCGGGCGTTGAGCCGACGCAGCGCTATCTCGACGATCTGGGCCAACTCCTCGGTGCCGAGGGCGTCGAACAGCACGATCTCGTCCAACCGGTTCAAGAACTCCGGCTTGAACGAGCTACGGACCACGTTCATCACGGCCTGCCGCTTGGTGTCGGCGTCCAGCGTCTGGTCGGCGAGAAACTGCGAACCCAGGTTCGAGGTCAAGATCAGCAACGCGTTGCGGAAGTCGACCGTACGTCCCTGCCCATCGGTCAACCGACCATCGTCGAGCACCTGGAGCAGGATGTCGAAGACCTCGGGATGGGCCTTCTCCACCTCGTCCAGCAGCACCACCGCGTACGGCCGGCGGCGGACGGCCTCGGTCAGCTGACCGCCCTCCTCGTAGCCGACGTAGCCCGGAGGAGCACCGACCAGGCGAGCGACGGAGTGCTTCTCGGAGTACTCGCTCATGTCGATCCGGATCATCGCCCGCTCGTCGTCGAACAAGAACTCCGCCAGCGCCTTGGCCAGCTCGGTCTTGCCGACCCCGGTCGGGCCGAGGAACAGGAACGAGCCGGTCGGCCGGTTCGGGTCGGAGATCCCTGCTCGGGAGCGACGAACCGCGTCCGAGACCGCCCGTACCGCCTTTCGCTGACCGATCAGCCGTTCGCCGAGACGATCCTCCATCGACAGCAGCTTCTCCGTCTCGCCCTGCATCAGCCGGCCCACGGGGATCCCGGTCCAGTTCGACACCACCTCGGCGATGTCGGACGCGCCGACCTCCTCCGACACCATCGGCTTGGTCTGCGCCTCGGCCTGGTCGGCCCGTGCCAGCTGACGCTGCAGCTCGGGGATCTCGCCGTAGTTGATCTCGCTGGCCCGCTGCAGGTTCCCCTCCCGCAGCACGCGGTCGGCCTCGATCCGCAGCTCGTCGATGCGCGCCTTGAGCTCGCCGACCTGGTTCAGGCCCTGCTTCTCCGCCTGCCACCGGGCCTCCAGCCCGCGTAGCTCCTCCTCGGCGTCGGCGAGTTCGCTCTCCAACCGGTGCAGGCGTTCCTTGCTGCCCGGATCGGTCTCCTTCTCCAGCGCGAACTTCTGCATCTTCATCCGCTCCACGCTGCGGCGCAGCTGGTCGATCTCCTCCGGGGAGGAGTCGATCTCCATCCGCAGCCGGGAGGCGGCCTCGTCGACCAGGTCGATCGCCTTGTCCGGCAGTTGCCGGGAGGTGATGTAACGGTTGGACAGGCTCGCCGCGGCCACCAGCGCGGCGTCGGTGATCGCGACCTTGTGGTGGGCCTCGTAGCGCTCCCGCAGACCGCGCAGGATCGCGATGGTGTCCTCCACGCTCGGCTCACCGACGTACACCTGCTGGAAGCGGCGCTCCAGCGCGGGATCCTTCTCGATCCGCTCGCGGTACTCGTCCAGGGTGGTCGCGCCGATCATCCGCAACTCGCCCCGGGCCAGCATCGGCTTGAGCATGTTGCCGGCGTCCATGGCCCCCTCGCCGGTGGCACCGGCACCGACGACGGTGTGCAGCTCGTCGATGAACGTGATGACCTGGCCTTCGGCCTCCTTGATCTCGTTCAGGACAGCCTTGAGCCGCTCTTCGAACTCGCCGCGATACTTGGCGCCCGCGACCATCGAGCTCAGATCGAGCGAGACCAAACGGCGCCCCTTCAGCGAGTCCGGCACGTCCCCGGCCACCAGACGCTGCGCGAGACCTTCGACGACGGCCGTCTTGCCGACGCCGGGCTCGCCGATCAGCACGGGGTTGTTCTTGGTCCGGCGGGCCAGCACCTGGATGACCCGGCGGATCTCGGTGTCTCGACCGATGACCGGGTCGAGCTTGCCCTCACGAGCCTGGGCGGTGAGATCCACGCCGTACTGGTCGAGAGCCGACGAGGTGCCCTCGGCCTCGGCACTGGTCACCCGCTTGCTGCCCCGGGAGTCGTTGAACGCCTTGATCAGTGCGTCCGCGCTCACCTTCAGATCGCGGAGGATCTTCCGCGCCTCCGAGTCGACCGCCGCGAGCGCGATGATCAGATGCTCGGTCGCCACGTACGCGTCGCCGAGCTGATCGGCCCGGTTCTCCGCATCGGCGAGCACTCGCGCGAGCCCACCGGACATGGCCGGCTGGCTGACCGACGACCCGCTGGCCGACGGCAGCTTGGCGATCGCACCCTGCGCCGCCGCGTCCACCACGGCCGGATCGGCTCGGACCGCACTGATCAGCGGTGCCACGGTGTTGCCCGGCACCATCAACAAGGCGTGCAGCAGATGCACGGGCTCGGCATGCGGGTTGCCGGCGGTGAGGGCATTGCGCAAAGCGGCCGAGACAGCATCCCGGCTCTTCGTGGTCAGCTTGTTGGTGTCCATTCAGATCCTTCGTCGATGCTTCGAAACTGAGTTGAGTCTACTACGCTCAACTCTTCTCGCGAAGGTGCTATTCCGAGTTGAGTGCACTTCGCTCATGTCTACGGTCGAGCTGGCGCGGATGTCGCCGATGAGAACCTGTGCCGGCGCCGGTCAGCACCGGTATGGCGATGACGACGAGGATCCTGAGTGTGACGATGCCGGTGGCCGATCAGGACCGGGCTCTGGCGTTCTATACCGAGGTGCTGGGCTGCGAGGTGGCCGCCGACGTGGAGGTCTGGCCCGGCGCCCGCCTGGTGGAGGTGGTTCCGCCGGGCTCGAGCGTCGGCGTCCTGCTGCTGCCGCCGGACAGCCCCATCCCGGTCGCCGTTCGAATGGGTACGCCCGATGCAGAGACCGCGTACGCCCGGCTGCGCGAGGCCGGCGCGACGCTGCACAACGACGAGATCGTCCGGCTGCCCGGGGTGCCGCCGATGTTCTTCTTCGCCGATCCCGACGGCAACGGACTGGTCTATCTGCAGGACGACGCAGGTCGATAGCGCCGCGGGCGTACGTCCAGCCGATGACGTCGGTGCTCGCCGTCAGCGCGTCGACGTACGCCTGAAGTTGCGTTCCCGCTCCGACGATCCGGGGCGGGAAAACCGGGAGATTTGTCGTCGTGATCGGTGACGGATTCCTGGTAGCGGACCCCGACTTCTTCGAGGCCCCGGAGCGGATGGCGGACGCGGACGACCTGTTCGCGGTCAGCCGCCGCGCGGTGCCGATGGGCTGGGGCCGGGCGACCCGCGGGCTGTGGATCGGCTTCCAGCCCGAGACGACGACCCTGCCGGCGCAGGGCTGGAAGGTGCACCTCTCGGTCTCTCCCGAGCATGCCGGGCAGGCACTGGAGGTGCTGTTCGACCACTGCGTCGAGCACGGGTACGCCTTCAAGTTCCTGCGCAGCAGCCGGGCCCACGAGCTCACCAACCTCAAGTACGCGACCCGCGGTGCCAGCGGCAAGCTCGCCGCGGTCTATCCCGAGGACGAGAACCGGCTGGAGCGGCTGCTGGAGGAGCTGGGACCGAAACTCACCGGACTGACCGGCCCGTACGTCCTCGGCGACCTGCGCTGGGGCGATGGCCCGCTCTATCTCCGCTACGGCGCGTTCCTCGATCGCTGGGCCGCCGGGGAGGACGACGGCGAGCCGACCCTGGTCATCGAGCGGCCGGACGCCAGCCTGGAGCCCGACCGGCGCGACCCGGTGTTCCGGGTCCCGGAGTGGACCTCGACCCCGCGGGTGGTGGCCGAGGCACTCACCGCCGCCGGGGCGGCCGAGGCGGACTTTCCGGTCCAGATCACCGAGGCGCTGCATCACTCCAACGCCGGCGGTGTGTACCTGGGCGCCGACGCCGAGGGCCGTACCGTCGTGGTCAAGGAGGCTCGACCCTGGGCGGGGCTCGACCCGACCGGCCGTGACGCCGTGCACCGGCTGGGCCACGAGGCCGACGTGCTCCGCCGGCTGGACGGCACCGGGGTCCTCCCCCGATGTCTGGGCGAGTTCACCGCGTGGGAACACCACTTCCTGGTCGAGGAACTGGTCGACGGCGACAGCCTGCACACCTACCTGACCGACCACTACCCCTATCTCCATCCGGACCCGGACGACTCCGAACTCGCGGCGTACACCGCCTGGGCGTTGGGGGTCGGCGATGAGGTCGCCGCGGCCCTGGCCGCCGTGCACGCGCGGGGTCTGGTGTTCGCCGACCTGCATGCCAACAACGTCATGGTCCGGTCCGACGGCTCGATCTCGCTGATCGACGGCGAGCTGGCCGTCGAGCTCGACGGCGACGCCCCGGTGCTGCTGGGCGACCCCGCGTTCCGCCACCCCGACGTACGCAGCGGGCGGGCGCTGGACGACTATGCCCTGGCCTGCCTTCGGCTGTCCGTGCTGGTCCCGCTGACCGGCCTGCTGGTGTGGGATCCCGAGCTCGCGCCCGGCGGCGTGGCGGAGCGGCTGGTGGCCGCGGCGCACGAGCTGTTCCCGCTGCCCGACGGCTGGGGAGCCGGGCTGCTCGCCGAGCTGCGGCGGATCGCCGGGCGGCACCACCGCGCGGGTCGCGGCGGGTCGCTTCCGCGGCGTGCAGTGGCGGCGAGCGGCCCCAGTGCCGAGCCGCCGTCGGAGATCGCGGAGATCTCGCTCGAGCGGCGCCTGATCAGCTCGTTGCTCGCCACGGCCACCCCGGAGCGCAGCGACCGGCTGTTCCCGGCCGACCCCGGAGTCTTCAGCTACGGCGGACACGGGCTCGCCCACGGCGCAGCCGGCGTGCTGCACGCCGTGCAGGTCGTGGCCCCCGACCGGCTCGACCCCCGTCACCTGGACTGGCTCACCGAGACCGCGCTCCGCAGCGACAGCCCGTGGGCGGGCTTGTACGCCGGCACCGCCGGTGCGGCGGTGCTGCTGGCCAGGGTCGGCCGGGCCGATGCGGCCGGTGAGGTGCTCGCCGGAGCCCGACGGCACCGCCACCTGGACACGACGGTCGGGGTGTTCAACGGGGCGGCCGGTCACGGGCTGGCCGCCCTGGCCCTCGGCGATCCCCGACTCATCGACACGGCGGCGACGGAAGCGGCCTGGCTGCGGGCTCTGCTGCACGACCAGTCCTCACCGCTGACCGAGCCGCTGGAGGGCGGCCTGCTGCGTGGTTGGTCGGGGGTGGCGTTGTTCCTCGTCCGGCTGTTCGAGCGCACCGGCGACCCGCGACTGCTCGACGACGCGGCCATCGCGCTGCGCCGGGACCTCGACGGCTGCGTGATCGACGACGCCGGCGCGCTGCACGTCCGCGACGGTGCCCGCATCCTGCTCTACCTCGGCGACGGTGCGATCGGCGTCGGACTGGCCCTGCGGGCCTACCTCGCTCATCGGGACGACGCGGACTTGAGAGCGGCGTACCGGGCCGCGCAGCGCACGTGCCGGATCGGCGTCGTCCTGTTCGGCGGGCTGTTCAACGGCCGCTCCGGTCTGCTGCTCGGCTCCTCGCTGCTGCTGGACGGCGCCGAGCGCGATGCGGTGACGGCGCTGCACCGTCGCCGACTCGGCTGGCACCTGATCGACCACCGGCACGGACTCTCCCTGCCCGGCGACGGGCTGGTGCGGCTGTCGACCGATTTCGCGACCGGCTCGGCCGGCGCTGCGCTGGCGCTGCACGCCGCCAGGCAGCCTTCGATCTCCCCCACCGGTCACGCCGGTACCGGGGACCTGCTGCCCGCGCTGGGTTTCGGCCCGGCGGACGACCGAGGGGAGGAGGTGAATCAATCATGACCATCCTCTCGCTGCAGGGCCTCAAGGCCGCCGGGAGCACCCGCCGGCCGGCGGCCGGTGGTGGCTCCAGCTCGCTGAGCATCGTCTGCTGCAACCAGGCCTGAGCCTGAACGGACCCATCCGTCGAACCGCGACCACCCGAGAAGGAGGTGATCATCATGACCGTCCTGAACCTTCAGGCCCTGTCCGCCAAGAGCGCGACGCGTCGTCCGGCAGCCGGCGGCGGCTCCAGCTCGCTGAGCATCGTCTGCTGCAACGGCTGACCGGACTCGACCGGCAACCTCAGTCCCGCACCCGCGGGCACCTTCGATCCATCAACCCAGCATCACATCAACCCAGGGGGGATTCCCATGAACGTTCTGACTCTGCAGGCCCTGTCCACCAAGGGCGCGACCCGTCGTCCGGCAGCCGGCGGCGGCTCCAGCTCGCTCAGCATCGTCTGCTGCAACCAGGCCTAGGCCGACCGACGACAGCCGCTCCGGATCAGGTTCTCCACCCGATCCCGCAACCGGGGACCCGGTATCCGGAGCGGCTGTCGCCATCCCCGTACTTCTCCATTTCGGAAGGTTCGCCGTGAACACCACCGTGCTGCGTGACAACGCAGACTTCCGCCGGCTCTGGATCGGCCAGGCCGCGTCCAAGCTCGGCTCACGCGGCTCGGTGGTGTCCGTGCCGCTGCTCGTCCTCGCCGTCACCCACTCACCAGCGTTGATGGCCATGGTCGCATTGTTCGAGTCGCTCTCAGAGCTGGTCGTGATATTGCCGGCCGGCATCCTCGCCGACCGCTTCGACCGGCGGCGGATCATGATCATCGCTGACGTCGGCTGCTTCCTGGCCGTCGGGACGCTGGCAGCCGCCGCCGCGCTCGGGGTCGCGTCCCTGCCGTTGATCCTGGTCGTCACGGTGATCGACTGCGCGCTCGGCAGCCTTTTCGCGGGCAGCTCGGCGGCCGCGCTGCGCCGTCTGGTGCGACCCGACGATCTCGGGTCGGCGATCGCGATCGTGCAGGCTCGTAACTCCGCGATCTATCTCGTCGGTCCGCTGCTCGGCGGTGCGACCTTCGGGGTCGCTCCCTGGTTGCCGTTTGCGGTGGACGCGCTCAGCTTCGCGATCTCCGCCCTGTTGCTGATCAGGATCCGCACCTCCCTACGGGTCACCGAACCGCCGGGCCCGAACCTGATCACCGAGGCCACCGCCGGCCTGCGGTTCGTGTTGGGCAAGCCGTTCCTGCGTTACGTGGTGATCGTCGCCGCCGCGATCAACAGCATCTTCGGCGGCGTGATCGTTGCGGCGATTGCGGTCTCGGACGAGGCTCACGCATCGAGCGCGGCGATCGGCGCGATCGTGACCAGTGCCGGCATCGGCGCGATGCTCGGGTCCCTGGCGATGCCGTGGCTGCGGCGCCGGTTCTCCTCCGGTCAGCTCGTGCTCGGCACGTTGGGCGCGATGGTCGGGCTGATCCCCTTGATGGGTGTGGTCGAACACCCGCTCGCGATGGGCGCCTTGATCGTCGGGTGCTCCGTGCTGGCTCCGGTGATGAGCGCGGTGATCTTGACCGAGCTGACCGCGATCACGCCCGACGAGCTCCAGGGCCGGGTCCAGAGCGCACTGTCCTTCGCCGCCCTGTGCGCGACTCCCGTCGGCCCGATGATCGCCGGAGCCGTGCTCGGCGCCTGGGGACCGCTGGCCACCTTCCTGGCCCTGGACCTGGTCCTGGTCGGCGCCCTGATCTTCTCGATCTCCGGCCTCCGCAACCTCCGGCAGCTGCACGCCGAAGCCACCGCCTCCGCCTGACCCCGCCCCCCCGCCTTCGTCCGACCAGCCTCCGTCCGACCCCGCCCCGTCCGACCCTCCTCCGTCCGACCCTCCTCCCCGAAAACTGTGCGCAAACGACGGCGACACGCCGGGGGAGGTTGTCGTACGCGCACAGTCGCGGGGAAGCCAGGGGTCGGCCGGGGAGCCCGGCGCTCAGCCCGGGAGCCGGGCGGCGACCCGGAAACCGACCCCCTCCGGACCGGCGACCAGCTCACCGCCGGCCGCCTGCAGGCGCTCGGTGAGTCCACGCAGACCCAGCCCGGAATGTTCGGTCGGCAGGTTGTCCGCCGGGCCCTCGCCCGGCTGGTCGGTGACAGTAATCCGCAGCTGGTCAGGCTCCCAGGCAAGATCGACGTCCACCGACGAGCCTCGGCCACCGTGCTTGATCACATTCGCCAGCGACTCCTGGACCACGCGGAAGGCGACATGATCGAGTTCTGGGGTGAGTCCGCGCCGCTGGCCCGACTCCTGCACCCGCACGGCGATCTGGCAGGCCTCGGTCAGTTCCACCAGCTGGTCGAGCTCGGCCAGGCTGGCGCCGGGTCGCTCACCCTCCGGTTGCCGGAGCAGTCCGAGCAGCCGCCGCAGCTCGCGCATCGCCTGGGTCCCCGTTCGCTCGATCAGCTCCAGACTGCCGCGAAGTTGGTCTTCACCGATCCGCGGGTTCCGCCGTACGCCCGCCGCCTGCAGCACGATCCCGGTCACCGAGTGCGCCACGATGTCGTGCAGCTCGCGCGCCAGGCGCAGCCGCTCGTCGGCCACCGCCAGGGCCGCCTCGGCCGCCCGCTTGGCCTCCCGCATCTCAGCTGCCCGGTCGGCCGCCCAACCGAGCCGGGCGGTCGTCCAGACCATCCCGTATAGCACGCACCAGACCAGCGCCGGCACCAGCACCCCGACGTCGCCCGTCGGATTCGCCGTCGCCGTGTTGTACGTCGCCACCGCGATCACCGGCGCCACGCCGATCAGTGCGAGCACAGCCGGTCGGGTCGGACGGCGGCGGCCGACCGCGTACAGCCCGATCAGCAAAGCGGTGAACGGCTGGTACAGCGGCAGGATCAGCGACCACGCCATCGCGTAGACCCAGGCGGCCGCGTACGCCAGCCAGGGCCGGCGTCGCCGCACGAGCAGCACCGCGAACACGACGACCGTGCTGACCAGCACGATCGGCACCGGGACACGAGCCGACGATCCGCGTACCTCGGGATGGAAGCCCCACAGCACGAGGTCGACGATGGCGGCGACGACCAGGAGCGCGACGTCGGCGACCTGGAGCAGACGGTGGCGGAGCGTCCCGCGCGGGATCAGCAGCCCCAGGCGCCCGGGCAGATCACGCAGTACCACGGTCGCCTCCCCGGGTGCGGCCGCCGGTCCGCCTCGACGTCGGGTCCGCTCGGCGGCGGCTGCAGCGGCTCGGAGGGGTCGTCGATCGCGGCGTCCATCAGGAAGGAGGTCACCACCTCGGCCGCTTCCTCGGCCGTCGGGTGTCCCGGACCCTGTGGCACGTCCACCACGTCGATCTCGCCGCCGAACGGCAGGTCGAGCTGGACCGAGCGCGGCGCGACGACACCGGTGAGTGCCGGAAAGAACTGTCCGTCCAGGGTCAGCACGGTCAGGCCGCTGCGGATCCGGCAGCGCGCCCGGTCCTGCCCGAGCGGTACGCCGGTGGGCACCTCGGCCTGCAACCGATGCGCCGCGACGGGCTCGCCGGGGACGGCCGGCCTCAAGGGTCCGGGCCGGATCGGACCGGGCCGGATCGGACCCGGTCGCACGGGGCCGGGATCAACGGGACCGGGATCGGGCGTTGGATCCGGTTCCGGCGCGGCGACGTGGAGAAACACGATCGCCGGATCGAGCATCGATCCGAAACCCAGGAACGAGCCCGTGGTGTTGTCTGGCTCGACGGCATAGACCTCGACGACGGTGGTCACGGCGTCATTATCCAGCGAGGCGACGAGGTCGGGAACGACAAAAGTGTCCGAGATCAGCCCGGCTGGACCAGTCGCGACTGGTACGCCAGCACGACGGCCTCGGTCCGGTCCCGCGAACCGGTCTTCATCAAGATCCGCGACACGTGCGTGCGGACGGTCGCTTCGCTGAGGAAGAGCTTCCGGGTGATGTCCCCGTTGGACATCCCATGGGCCATCAGGACGAGCACCTCGCGCTCGCGTGCCGTCAGTGCTGCCAGCCGGGCATCGGCTCCGACCCCGACCCGGGGCGCCTCACCGAGGGCCTTGATCACTTGGCCGGCCACGGACGGGTCGATCCAGGAGTTGCCGGCCGCGATGGTCAGCACGGCGTCGACCAGGTGGACCGGCGCCTCGTCCTTGACCAGGAAGCCACTGGCCCCGGCCCGCAGTGCGCCGAGCACCGAGGTGTCGTCGTTGAAGGTGGTGAGCACGAGGACCTTCAGCACGTCGTCGCCGTCGGAGGTGTTCTCCACCAGCGTCCGGGTCGCCTCGATCCCGTCAGTACCGGGCATCTTCAGGTCCATGATCACGACATCGGGTCGCACCTGACCGGCCACGGCGATCGCCTGGGCGCCGTCGGCGGCCTCTCCGACCACCTCGATCTCTGGGCTGCTCCCCAACACCAGGAGGATCCCACCGCGGACCAGCGCCTGATCGTCGGCCACCACCACACGCACCCGGCGCGGTGCGCTTGCCTCCTCGGACGCGGTCACGAGCGTCAACCTACTCAGATCGCGCCGGCTCCGGGCGGGCGAGCGCCGATCACGTCTGGTTCCGCGAGGCTTCGACACCGACCCCGATCTCGTCGGCGAACGCGTGCCCGGGTTCCAGCAGCCGCTCGGCGTCGGACTCGATCTGGTGCGGATAGCCTCCAGCGCCAGCCCTGCCAGGACGCGCTCGCCGTCTGGTCGCCGGCCTCGGGACCGAAGGGCAGCGAAGGCTCCTGCAGCGAGCCCATCGGCGTCGGCCGTGCGTACGCGTGTCCGGCGCCGGGACGCGACATGCCCCGGCGGCTGCCTTCCATGGTTCGGAGGGCAACCGCCGGGGCGTGGGCGTGCCCGCGGCCTGCACCGCGAGGGTCAGCGGGAAGTGATCGCCCGCGGAACACTCCGGCGGAAACCCGCAGCTCCCAGATGGACTCCGCCGGTCTCGTCGGCGGTGAACACCCGTGCGCCCGGAGGCGCTTGGCGAGCCACCACAAGCAGCTCGGCCAGCTCTGCGACCTGCGCGCGGAGCGTCTCCAGCTCGCGTTCCATGGCGAGGATCCGTCGGATCCCCTCCAGGTTGATGCCCTCGTCCTGGCTCAGCCGCTGGATCATCCGCAACATAGCCACGTCTCGGGCGGAGTAGCGGCGCCCTCGTTTCGCGGTCCGCCGCGGCGACACCAGGCCCATCCGGTCGTACGTCCGCAGGGTTTGCGGATGCATGCCGGCGAGCTGGGCCGCCACGGAGATCACGAAGACGGGAGCGTCGCGATCGAACGGCTGCGGCAGCTGCGAGCCGGCCCCGGACATGTTGCGGTCAGCGGCGGTGGACATCGATGAACCACCCCTCAGGCGCTGGCGAACAGCTTGGCCCGCGGATTCTGCTGGCCCACCGTCTGGGCGAACGAGGCCAGCGCGGCGCGCTGCTCGTCGGTCAGACCGGCGGGCACGACGACCTCCACGGTGACGAGGAGATCGCCCTTGCTGCCGTCGCGCTTGGTGACACCCTTCCCCCGTACTCGGAAGGTCCGCCCGTTGGGCGTCCCCGCCGGGACCCGCAGCTTGACCGCGGGGCCACCGAGGGTCGGCACCTCGATCTCGGCCCCGAGCGCAGCCTCGGCGAAGGTCACCGGGGCCGTCAGGGTCAGGTTGTCGTCCCGGCGGCCGAACACCGGGTGCGGCCGGACGTGCACCACGACGTACAGGTCGCCGGGTGCGCCGCCGTTCTCACCGGCACCGCCCCGACCCTTGAGCCGGATGCGCTGGCCGTCGGTCACGCCGGACGGGATGCGCACCTGCATGGTCTTGGTCGACTTGCCCCGACCCGAGCCATGGCAGACCGGGCACGGATCGTCGACGATCATGCCGCGACCACGACAATCCCGACACGGCTCGGTGACCTGGAAGACACCACCGGAGGTCGAGGTCTGCATCCCGCTGCCCTCACAGGTGGGGCAGACGTGCGGCACGGTGCCGGCCTTGGCGCCGGTCCCGTGGCAGGCCGGGCACGGCGCGTCGGAGACCATCTGCATGGCGACCGTCGTGCCTTCGACCGACTGGACGAAGTCGACGGTCACCTCACCCTCGACGTCGCTGCCGCGCCGGGGACCGCGGGTCGTGGTGAACCGCTGCGTGCGGCCCGCACCGGTCCCGCCCCCGCCGAACAGCCCGCTGAAGAGGTCACCGAAGCCGCCGTCGCCGCTGGCGTTGCGGAACAGGTCGTCGACCGACGGGCCGCCGCTCTGCCCACCGCGGGGGAACCGGAAGCCGCCGCCCCCGAACAGGCTGCGCGCCTCGTCGTATTCCTTGCGCTTCTTCGGGTCCGACAACACGTCGTTGGCCTCGGAGATCTCCTTGAAACGCTGCTCCGCTTCAGGATTCCCCGGGTTCTGGTCCGGGTGGTTGTCCCGGGCCAGCTTGCGGTAGGCCTTCTTGATCTCCTCGGGCTTGGCGTCCTTGGCGACCCCGAGGACCTTGTAGAAGTCCTTCTCGATCCAGTCCTTCGTGCTCACCCACGCCTCCCTTCGGTGTGGTCAAGTGTGCGTGCTGTGCTGAACTCTGCGCCGCTGGGGTCAGTCACCCGCAGCGGCGTCATCGGCGTCCGGCTGGCTCTGCTCGACGGTCTCGTCCGCGACGGGTGCGTTCGGATCCGGCTCGGCCACCGCGACCCGGGCGGGCCGTACGACCTTGTCCTTGATCCGGTAGCCCGGCTGCAGGATCTCGACGCAGGTCGGCCCGGTGATCCCGTCGGCGTGGCTGTGCAGCAGCGCCTCGTGGATGTGGGGGTCGAACGGGTCGCCCTTCGTCCCGTAGGTCTCCAGTCCGTACTTCGCCGTGACGCGTTCGATGGACTCACCGACGGCTTTGAAGCCGCCGGTCAGCTCACCGTGCTCACGAGCCGACCGGACGTCGTCGACGACGTTGAGGAGGTCCCGCAGGACGCTCTCCACGCCGGCGGCGCGCGCGACCTCACGGTCCCGATCGACCCGCCGCTTGTAGTTGACGTACTCCGCCTGGAGCCGCTGCAGATCGGCGGTCCGCTCCGCGGCCTCGGTTTTCGCCTTGGCGAGTTCCTCGTCCCGAGCGGTGTCCGTGGTCCGAACCGGCTCCTCCGCGGCGGGAGCCGCAGTCGCCTGCGGCTCCCTCAGCTGGAAGGTCTCCGGATCGATCCGACGCCGGTCGCGGACGGTCGGCCCGCGCTGCTCTTCGGCTTCTCGATCAGGTCCCTGGGTCACTTGCGCCCACCCGAGGTCTCGTCGTCGATGATCTCGGCGTCCACCACGTCCTCGTCGGACGCGCTGGATCCGTTGGACTCGGCGTTGTCGCTGGGCGAGCCGGCCTCCGAGGGCGCCTGCTGCTGGGCCTGGGCGGCCGCGTACATCGCCTGGCCCAGAGCGGCGCTGGTGGTGTTGAGCTTCTCCACCGCCGCCTTGACCCGGTCGTTGTCCTCACCCTCGAGCGCGGACTTGACCTCGGCGATCGCGTCGACCACCGGCTGCTTGACGTCGTCGGTGATCTTGTCGGCGTTCTCGCTGATCAACTTCTCGGTCCGGAAGACGAGGTTGTCGGCCTCGTTGCGGAGCTCGACGGCCTCGCGGCGCTTGCGATCCTCCTCGGCATGAGCCTCGGCCTCCTGCACCATCCGGTTGATGTCTTCCTTGCCCAGCGCGGATCCACCGGTCACCGTCATGGACTGCTCCTTGCCGGTGGCCAGGTCCTTGGCGTGGACGTGCACGATGCCGTTGGCGTCGATGTCGAAGGCGACCTCGATCTGCGGCACCCCGCGCGGAGCCGGCGGCAGGCCGGTCAGCTCGAAGTTGCCGAGCGACTTGTTGTCCTTCGCGAAGTCACGCTCGCCCTGGTAGACCTGGATCATCACCGAGGGCTGGTTGTCGTCGGCGGTGGTGAACACCTCCGACCGCTTGGTCGGAATGGTGGTGTTGCGCTCGATGATCTTGGTCATCACACCACCCTTGGTCTCGATCCCGAGGCTCAGCGGGGTGACGTCGAGCAGCAGCACGTCCTTGACCTCACCCTTGAGCACACCAGCCTGCAGGCTGGCGCCCAGGGCGACGACCTCGTCCGGATTGACGCTCTTGTTGGGATCCTTGCCGCCGGTCAACTCCTTGACCAGGTCGACGACAGCCGGCATCCGGGTCGAACCGCCGACCAGGATGACGTGGTTGATCTTGCCGACGCTGATGTTGGCATCCGCGATCACGGCATTGAACGGGGCGCGGCAGCGGTCGAGCAGATCGGACGTGAGCCGCTGGAACTCGGCCCGGGTCAGCTTCTCCTCCAGGTGCAACGGGCCGGACTCACCGAGGGTGATGTATGGCAGGTTGATCGAGGTCTCGCTCGCGCTGGACAGCTCGATCTTGGCCTTCTCGGCGGCCTCCTGCAGACGCTGGCGAGCGATCTTGTCCTGGCTCAGGTCGGTGCCGTTCTTGTTCTTGAACTGCTTGACCAGCCAGTCGACGATCCTGGCGTCCCAGTCATCGCCACCGAGCCGGTTGTCGCCCTTGGTGGCCTTCACCTCGAACACGCCGTCGCCGATCTCCAGCAGAGACACGTCGAACGTGCCACCACCGAGGTCGAAGACGAGGATGGTCTGCTCCGAGCCGGACTTGTCCAGGCCGTAGGCCAGGGCGGCGGCGGTCGGCTCGTTGATGATCCGGTCGACCTTCAGACCCGCGATCTCGCCGGCCTCCTTGGTCGCCTGACGCTCGGCATCGGAGAAGTAGGCCGGCACGGTGATGACCGCGTTGGTGACGGTCTCACCGAGGTACGCCTCCGCGTCCCGCTTCAGCTTCTGCAGCACGAACGCGCTGATCTGCTGCGGACGATAGGTCTTGTCGTCGATCTTGACGGTCCAGTCGGTGCCCATGTGGCGCTTGACCGACCGGATGGTCCGATCCACGTTCGTCACGGCCTGGCGCTTGGCGACCTCGCCGACCAGCACCTCGCCGCCCTTCGCGAACGCGACGACCGAGGGCGTGGTGCGCGAGCCCTCGGCGTTGGGGATGACGGTGGGTTCTCCACCTTCGAGCACGGCGACGACGGAGTTGGTGGTTCCGAGGTCGATCCCGACTGCACGAGCCATGGTCTATGTTCCTCCACTGTTGAACTTGAGTCTGCAACGCTCAGCTTAGTAGTTGAGCGCACTTGACTCAACCTTGGGTCCGGCTCGGTTGTTCCCAATTCCACCGAAACTCTGCCAACCCCGTGCGGGCCGGTCCGCGGACGCGCTGATGGCGGGATCGTGCCGGGAGTACCCGGCACGATCCCGCCACGCGGGGTCACGACGGCCAGCGGCGCCGGTTCAGTCAGGCCGGTTCGTACCCGATGAGCCAGGCGATCCCGTAGCGGTCGATCAACTGGCCGTCGGCGGCGCCCCACGGCTTCTCGGCCAGCGGGTCGACCACGCGCCCGCCCTCGGCCAGTGCATCGAACCATCCATGCAGGGTCGCCGGCTCGGCCGTGCCGAGCAACGACAACAGGAAACCCTCGAGTTTGACCGAGGGCTGCCCGGTGGCGGCGTCTGAGCCCCCGACCGATACCACCCCGGTGAGTTCGCCATGGGCGATGGCGTCGGCAGGTCCGTCGACCCGGTTGAACTCGGCGAAGGTGAACATCTTCAGCTGTCCGCCGAAGACCTCGCTGTAGAACGTGAGTGCTTCTCGAGCAGTGCCGGGAAAGGTGATGTAGGGGCGAGGAGCAGCGACGGCCATGAATTCATGGTGTCAGACGGACCTGACGACAAGGACGGCTCAGCGGGACGCGCCAGCACCGGGGACGAGCCAGCACCGGGTTCATTGGGTGGCCAGCAGCCGGAGCCTTGGCCGATTCGGCCACCCAGCTGGCCAGCAGCCGCACCCCGTCGGAGCTGCTGCCGGGTTCGGCGCTGTAGACGACCAGGGACAGGCCGGGGTCGGCCGGCAGGTCCATGGCCTCGAAGCTCAGCCGGAGGTCGCCGACGACGTGAACCTGTGGAGCCAACCGCCCCATCGGGCGCAGGATCGTGCACCGAAGTGTGCGCGAAAGGGCAGAGCGGCGACCCGCCTCGAGAGCAAGATGATGGTCTCGTGGGCTGTACAGGTGGGAGCCACAATGACCGACGTCGCCCAGGACACTGTGCCTCGTCAAGCTCGTGCCCACGCTGTCCCGGCGTTTCGGCGTCCCGCGCATGACGGTACGGCCCATGCCGGTCCCGGTTCAGTGCTCAACCTGCAGCGGCTGGCGGGAAATCGCGCCACGGCTGCCCTTCTCGCTGGTGGAACGGCTCGGGAGGACTGCGGCACCTGCCCGCTGCGCTCCCCGGCGGGCCGGCAGCTCATCGCGTCCGATGGCCGTACCGTGCAGCGCTGTGGAGGTGGCTGCGCCTGTGGCGGTGACTCCGCCAAGAACGCCACGGGTTCACCCGAGGAAGCGGCGGAGCCCGAGGCCCCGACGACTCAGCGCCTGCTCGACACCGCCGGTGACGATGCCCACACCAGGTCGCCCCTGCAGCGTGACTTATGGGACGACGCGTCCAACCTGGCCTCCGGCGCACTGAACACGGTGGGCACCGCGGCTTCCGGGGTCGTCGGCGCGGCATCCAAGGCGCTCTCCGGTCCGGGTGGGGGCGTTGCGGCACCGGGCGTGACGGCGTCGATCTTGCCCGGCGGTACGGGTGACTGGCACGAGGTCGCCCAGGCGCTGACCATTGCCATCGCCGGCTTCGACATCCTCGGTGAGCTGCCGGGGCTGGCCAAGCAGGCGATCACCGCCGCCGGCAGCGTGACGGCGGCGGGCGGCGACTACGGGCCGCAGAACGCGCTACGGCACTGCATCTTCGCCGGGTTGGTCACCAGCCACGGCTGGAAGCAAGCCCTGAAGGAGATCGGCGTCGGCGTGGCGGTCCCCGGCGCGTTGCTGCTCGCGGTGTTCGGCGCGACCATGGGAGCACGAATCCGGATCATCCTGCAGGCCCACGAGTGGTTCGCCGACGACGGGTGCGGCAATTTCGGCACCGGCACCGTCGACAGCGAGTGCGATCAGCACAACAACAGTGTCGGAATCGGCATCGGCGGTCCGTTCACCGACGACAGCACGGTGATCGCCAACGCGACGGCCGCACTGAACAGCGGGCAGTTGTGGATGACGCCGGGGCCGACCGATCTCTCGAAGACCGTCTCCACGGCAGGCTGGCCGTCGTCACCCTGGTATGTCGGGGGTGTCGCGCAACAGCCGGACTGCAGCAAGGTGGTCAAGAAGTAGAACGCGGTGGCGCACTCCCGGCTAGTATTTGCGCATGCATGCAAGTATGCACCCACCGGTGTGGGACGAGGAGATCGTCACGCTCGCGGTGGAGGTCTTGCGGGTGTTGGCCGATCCGACCCGGTTACAGCTGGCCGGGCTGATGCTGGAGGAGGAGATGTCGGTGTCGGAGCTCGCGGCCGCCCTGGGTCGGCCGGCGCCGGCGATCTCCCAGCATCTGGCCAAGCTGCGGATGGCCCGACTCGTCACCACGCGCCGGCAAGGCACCTCGGTGCTCTACCGGGTGGAGAACGGGCACGTCCGTCAGCTGGTGATCGACACCATCGGTCACGTCGAGCACCTGCTCGACGCGGTGCCCGCACACCACCGGGTGACGGCCGTTTCATGACTCACCGTGCAGACGCCCAGGGGCATGATCACGACCACGGGCACCGTCACGACCACGGGCACCGTCACGCCCACGGGCATGATCATGATCACGGCCCAGCCGGCAGTTGGTGGAGTCGAGTCCGGCACGGCCTGTCCGGATTGACCGGGGGCCACTCCCACGACGCGGCCGACCAGGTCGACACCGCCATGGAAGCCGACGCCCGCGGCCGACGCGCCTTGTGGATCAGCCTCGCCGCGCTCGCGGTGACGGCTGCCCTCCAGGCCGTCATCGTAGCGATCACCGGTTCGGTGGCCCTGCTGGGTGACACGCTGCACAACCTCACCGACGCGCTGACGGCCATCCCGCTGCTGGTGGCCTTCGCGTTGGCCCGACGACCTCCCACCAGTCGGTTCACCTACGGGTACGGCCGTGCCGAGGATCTGGCGGGGTTGTTCGTGGTGGCCATGATCGCATTGTCGAGCCTGGCAGCCGGGTACGAGGCGATCAAGCGACTGATCCATCCGCAGTCGGTGTCGTATCTGTGGGTGGTCGCCGCGGCGGGAGTGATCGGCTGCGCCGGGAACGAGCTGGTTGCCCGCTACCGGATACGCGTCGGACGCCAGATCGGGTCAGCGGCGCTCGTCGCCGACGGCCTGCATGCGCGCACCGACGGCTTCACCTCGCTGGCCGTCGTGCTCGGTGCGGCCGGTGTCGCGGTCGGTCTGCCCTGGGCCGATCCGGTCATCGGTCTTCTCATCGCGGTAGCCATTCTCGGCGTGCTGCGGTCGGCAGCCATCCAGGTCGGCGCCCGGCTGATGGACGCGGTCGACCCGCACCTGGTGCAGCGAACCCGTGCGGTCATCCTCGATTCCGGCGGAGTCCTGGCCGTCTCCGATCTCCGCGTCCGTTGGATCGGACATACCCTGCATGCCCAGGCCGATGTCGCTGTCCCCGGAGATGTCAGCCTTGCCGCAGGGCACGACATCGCCCACCAGGTCGAGGCTCATCTGCTCGAGCAGGTCCCCAGGCTGACCTCGGCTGTCATCCACGTCAGCCCGGCCGGGGCCCATCACCTCCACGACACGCGACGCTGAGGCGACGGTCGGCTTGGTGCCGCTATCGCCGCCGAGGCAGGGCCGCATGCTCCGTCGCGTCCAGCGCACTCAACCGCAGGTAGTACTCGTCGTCGTCGATCTCGCCGCGAGCGAACCGATGCGCGAGCACCTCCCGGGCCGAGGACGGCGCCACGGCGACCTGGTGGCCGCGGTTGCGCACGATCAGCACGACCGCCACGGCCACGACGATCATCAGGAGCAGCAGGAGCACACCGACGAGCCCTGCGCCGGCCATCATTCCGGAGCCCATTCCCATGCCCATCATGGCTTCCACCTCCCGGGGTGCACGTCCGTGTCACGCCTACCGTGCCGCGACCGCGCGCCCGAGCACAGGGCCGGATGGCAGCTCTTGCCCGAGACTTGAGGCCCCTGGCTCGGTGGTGAGTCCGGTGATCGGACGACGCGGCCGATTGCGGCCGTCCTCGGACTGCTGGCCATGGTCGGGGACCTTCATCTCGAATGCCTAGTGGAAGGGTGAAGCGGTGTCGCCGGCAGCTGCCGGTCGGCTCGTGGTGGGAACGGTGGTGCCGGGCACGATGGTGTCGGGCACGATGGTGTCGGGCACGATGGTGTCGGGGCGTAGGTCGAGACGGCGCAGGAGTTGGGCGTTGAGCGCAACGACGATGGTGGACAGCGACATCAAGATCGCGCCGACCGACATCGGGAGGACGAGCCCGATCGGGGCGAGGATGCCGGCTGCCAGCGGCACCGCGATCAGGTTGTACCCGGCGGCCCACCAGAGGTTCTGCTTCATCTTGCGGTAGCTGGCCTTGGACAGCTCGATGACCGACAGCACCGATCGAGGGTCGTCACTGGCCAGGATCACCCCGGCGGAGGCGATCGCGACATCGGTGCCGGCACCGATGGCGATGCCGACGTCGGCCTGGGCCAGGGCGGGGGCGTCGTTGACACCGTCGCCGACCATGGCGACCCGGCGCCCCTCGCTCTGCAGTTGCTGGACCGCGGCGGACTTGTCTTCCGGCCGGACCCCGGCGAAGTACCGGTCGACGCCCAGCTTGGCGGCGACCGCGGCGGCGACCGCCTCGGCGTCCCCGGTGATCAGGACGACCTGAACGTCCCGGTCGTGCAGGGCCCGCACCGCGGCGTGGGACTCGGTGCGGATCTCATCGGCCAGTCGCAGAGCGCCGACCACCTGACCGTCGATCACCACGTGCAGGATGATGGACCCGTCGGCGCGCCAGTCCTGGGCGATGTCGAGTTCGTTGGCGTGCTCCTGGGTGAGCAATTGCGGGCCCCCGACCTGCACCCGGCGACCGTCGATGGTGGCGGCGACCCCGATGGCGGGTGATGAGGTGAAGCCGTCGGCGCGTCGGAGACTGAGTCCGCGGTCCCCCGCCGCGGCGACGATGGCGCGGGCGAGCGGATGCTCGGAGTCGGTTTCGGCACTCGCGGCGAGAGTGAGCAGATCGTTCTCGTCGAGGGTGGTGGTGTGGATGGCGGTGACCGTGGGCTGACCTTTGGTGAGCGTGCCGGTCTTGTCGAACAGCACGGTGTCGACGGTGCGCATCGCCTCCAGGGCAAGCCGGTCCTTGACCAGCACACCACCGCGCGCGGCCCGTTCGGTGGCGATGGCCACCACCAGGGGGATGGCGAGGCCCAGGGCGTGAGGGCAGGCGATGACCAACACGGTGATGGTCCGCACCACCGCCTGATCGGGCAGGCCGATCGCGGTCCACACGATCGCGGTGATCACGCCGGAGCCGAGTGCGAACCAGAACAGCATAGCGGCGGCCCGGTCGGCGATCCGCTGGGCGCGGGAGGACGAGTTCTGGGCGTCGGTCACGAGGCGTTGAATGCCGGCCAGGGCCGTGTCGTCGCCGATGGCGGTGATCTCCACCCGCAGACCGGAGTCGGTGGCGACGGTGCCGGCGACCACCAGGTCGCCCTCGCCGCGGCGGACCGGTCTCGACTCGCCGGTGATCATCGACTCGTCCATGCTGGCCGTTCCGGACCGAATCCGGCCATCGGCGGGCACCCGCCCGCCCGGGCGGACCACCACGATGTCCCCGAGCCGTAGCTCGGTCGGCGGCACTGCCTCCGTGGTCTCACCGACCACCCGCTCGGCCTCGTCCGGAAGCAGTGCGGCCAGCGAGTCGAGGGCGGACGTGGTCTGGGCCAGGGACCGCATCTCGACCCAGTGCCCGAGCAGCATGATCACGATCAGCAGGGCCAGCTCCCACCAGAAGTCGAGCTCGTGATGCAGCAGGCCGAGGCTGGCGCCCCAGGAAGCGACGAACGCCACGGTGATGGCCAACCCGATCAGCAGCATCATCCCCGGCTGGCGACTCCGGATCTCACTGACCGCGCCGGTGAGGAACGGCCGGCCGCCCCAGGCGTACATGACGGTGCCGAGCACCGGCGAGATCCAGCCGACCCATCCCGCCGCCGGCAGCGAGTAGCCGAGCAGCATCGCGAACATGGGCGAGAAGACGATCACCGGCACCGCCAACACCAGCATGATCCAGAACAGTCGCCGGAACTGGCCGGCATGATCACCATGGCCGCCGTGACCGGCATGACCTCCATGGTCATGGTGCTCGTGGTGTGCCTGGTCGGGGTCGGCCGCGCGGGTGTCGTGGGCTTCGTGTTGATCGTGGTAGTGCTCACTCTGCGCGTGCTCGCTGTGGTGATGGGTGTCGGTCGTGGCGGAGTGGCGGTGTTCGGTCATCGGTTCACCTCGTCGGTGTGGGTGCGGGTGAGAGGTTGAAAGGTGCGGAGCCGGAGGCTGTTGCTGACGACGAAGACGCTGGAGAAGGCCATGGCGGCGCCGGCGAGCATGGGATTGAGCAGGCCGAGCGCGGCCAGGGGCAGGGCAGCCACGTTGTAGGCGAACGCCCAGAACAGGTTGCCCTTGATGGTGGCGAGGGTGCCGCGCGCCAGCCGGATCGCGTCCGGTGCGGCGCTGAGGTCGCCACGGACGAGGGTGATGTCTGCGGCCTTGATGGCGGCGTCGGTGCCGGTGCCCATGGCGATTCCGAGGTCGGCCTGGGCGAGCGCGGCGGCGTCGTTGACGCCGTCGCCGATCATGGCGACGACCTTGCCGTGTTGCTGGAGGCCGGTGATGACGGCGACCTTGTCGGTGGGCAGCACCCCGGCGATGACCTGGTCGATGCCGACCTCTTCGGCGACCAACCGGGCGACGGTCGCGTTGTCGCCGGTCAGCAGTACCGGAGTGAGTCCGAGCCGCTTCAGCTGCGCGATCGCACCGGCACTGGTGTCCTTGACCGCGTCCGCGACGGCGAGGAGGCCACGGGCCGCACCGTCCCAGGCCACCAGGACCGCGGTCCGGCCTGCCGCTTCCGCGGCTTCCGCGGCCACGTTCAGCCGGTCGTCGATGCTGATGCCGCGATCGGTGAGCAGGGACGGGCGGCCGACCAGCACCGTCTGGTCCTGCCCGTCCAGGGTCACCGTCGCTGCGACGCCGCGGCCCTCGATGTTGGTGAAGTCGCGGACCGGGGGCAGTGCGCCGGTCAGGTCGGCGGCGGCGTTGACGATCGCGCGAGCGATCGGGTGTTCGGAGCCGTTCTCCACGGAACCGGCGGCCCGCAGCAGCAGGGCTTCGTCCACCCCGGCGGCGGCGTGGGTCTCGAGCAGGGTCATGGTGCCCGTGGTGACGGTGCCGGTCTTGTCGAGCACCACGGTGTCCACCAGCCGGGTGGACTCCAGCACCTCCGGACCCTTGATCAGGATGCCGAGTTGGGCGCCGCGGCCGGTGCCGACCAGCAGCGCGGTCGGGGTGGCGAGGCCGAGGGCGCAGGGGCAGGCGATGATCAGCACGGCGACGGCGGCGGTGAAGGCGGCCTCGGGGCCGTAGCCGGCGCCGATCCAGCCGCCGAGGGTGGCGACGGCGAGCGCGATCACGATCGGCACGAACATCCCGGAGATCTTGTCGGCCAAACGCTGGACCTCGGCCTTGCCGGACTGGGCTTCCTCGACTAGCCGGGCCATCTGCGCAAGCTGGGTGTCGGCGCCGACCTGGGTGGCGCGGACGACGAGGCGGCCGCCGACGTTGACCGTTGCACCAATGACGCGGTCGCCCTGGCCGACTTCCACCGGCATCGACTCACCCGTGACCATCGAGGCATCGACGGCGCTTCGGCCCGAGGTGACGATGCCGTCGGTGGCGATCTTCTCTCCCGGCCGGACGAGGAACTCCTCGCCAACCTGCAACGCCTCGATACGAATCCTGGTCTCGATGCCGTCGCGGAGCACCGCAACGTCCTTCGCGCCGAGATCGAGAAGGGCCCGGAGGGCCGCGCCGGCCTCTCGCTTGGACCGCTTCTCGAAGTAGCGCCCGGCCAGCACGAAGATGGTGACTCCCGCGGCGACCTCGAGGTAGATGTTGCCCCCGCCGTCGCCGGGTCCCACCGTCAGCCGGAACGGGTGGGTCATGCCAGGCTGGCCGGCGGTGCCGAGGAACAGCGCGTACAGCGACCAGCTGAACGCGGCCAGGGTGCCGACCGAGATCAGGGTGTCCATGGTCGCGGCGGCGTGCCGGAGGTTGGTCCAGGCGGCCCGGTGGAATGGCCACGCGCCCCACACCACGACCGGGGCGGCCAGGGTCAGCGACAGCCATTGCCAGGAGGGGAACTGCCAGGCCGGCACCATGGCGAGCGCGATCACCGGCACCGTCAGCACCACGCTGATCAAGAGCCGCTGCCGCAACCCCGCCAGCTCCCGCTCCCCCGGCGTCTGGTCCGGCTCGGCGTCACCGGTATCGGCGGCGACTGGTGGAGCGGGCAGGACAGCGGTGTATCCGGCCTTCTCCACCTCCGCGACCAGCGTCTGCGGGTCAAGCCCGGCGGGGGTGGTGACCTGGGCCCTCTCGGTGGCGTAGTTCACCGTGGCGGTGACGCCGTCGATCTTGTTCAGCTTCTTCTCGATCCGCGCCGCGCACGACGCGCACGTCATCCCGCCGATCTGCAGCTCGATCTGGCCGAGGGCCTGAGCCGGCTGGTACGCGGTGGTCATCGATCCTCCAGGAGGTCTGTGCGGCAGTGCCGTGATCAACGGCTGGCGGTGGTGGTGAAGGTGGCGGTGTAGACCTGCTCGTCGACCTGGAAGTCCAGATACAGCAGGTATCGGCCGGGGGTGGGGGCCTGCGCCATGAACGCCACCTCCGCGCTGAGGGACGGGCCGTCGATGGGGTGCACGTGCAGGTAGGCCAGGTCTCCGACGCGCAACGCGACCAAGTGACCGGCAGCGCCGAGGTAGGGCTGCAGGTTGACCGGTTGCCCGTCGCGGGTGACGGTGAACCGCAGGGTCGATTCAGTGCTCGATCGCAGGGATCCCTCCAGGGCGACGGTGAGACCGTCGATGTGGTCGGTGGTGGTATCGCCGCTGGGAGGCGCCGGGTCGAGGCCGCCGGCAACGTCGAAGGTGCTGGTCAAGGTCAGGGTCTCGCCGCTGGCGGCGGGAATGAAGTCGGCGAACACCCGGTAGGTGCCGGCCGCCGCCCACCGCCATGGAAGCGACCAGGTGCCGTCGCCGGCCAGGCTGGGGTGGACGTGGCGGAAGCGGCTGCCGTCGCTCCTGACGACGATCAGGTGCAGATCTTTGTCGTGGGCCGTGGTGTAGTGCGTGACCGGACGCCCGTCGGGGCCAGTCAGTCGAAAGGACAAGGCGCCCTCCTCCCCTACAGGTCGGGGGGCCCTCAGCCCGGTCAGCTGGTAGCCGTCCTGGGCGACCGAGAGGCCGCGGACCGGGTCGGCGGCCGAGACCTGACCGTGGTCGTTGTGAGAGTCCTCGCTGTGCTGCGCCGTCGGCGTCGGCGCCGGGTTGTGGTCCATCTCTGTGTCCTTCTCGGAAGGGTTGGTTGTGTGGCCGGTGCGGCCCGGCCCTGCCTGAGCCAGGTCCGCCGGTAGGACGGTGCGAGCGCCGGCCAGCGCCAGGATGAAGACTGCGACCAGGGCTCCAGCGAAGGCCAGGAGCCGCACCGGCGTGCTCATCGGCGCGGTACCGCGGTATAGCCGGCCTCGTCGATCGCAGCCAGCACCAGCTGCACATCGACCGTGTCGCTGGCAGTCACCACGAGCCGACCGGTCGCGGCGCTGACCTCGACGTGCTCGACGCCGGGTAGCTGGCCGACCTCCTTCGACACGGCCCGCTCGCAATGTCCGCACGTCATGCCGGTCACCTGGTACTCGCTGGTCTCAGACATGCCCATCTCCTTCTCTCGCGCGAGATACCCCATGGGGGTATGTGTGTGAACACGGTACCCCCCGGTGGTATTCCCCGCAACCATGGGTACGGTGGTCGTTGTGCTCGAGGGGCGCAGGAGGGACGGTCTCCGGCGGCAGCTCCGGTTGCTGCTGGCGGTCGTCGCGATCGCTTTGAGCCTGCTCGCCATGCACCAGCTCTCCGGCGACCACACCGCGGCCGCTCACCGCGCCACCAGCGCCGAACGCGCGGACGCGGGTATGCAGGGCGCTGCCATCAGTCGTACTCAGCACCGCGCCGAGAGCAATCACACCCACATCGATAACGCCGCCGGGAAGGGTGATGACCGTCGGTCCCATGACGTCGACTGTCCCGGCTGCGGCGACCATCCCGCGATGACGGCAACCTGTCTGGCAGCCCTGAGCCTGTTGACGGTCGGTGGGTGCTTGGTGCGGCCCGGCGCATGGCGCGGTGTCCGGCTCCCCCGGCCCCAGCCCCGGCGAGCCGGCACGCCGCCACGCTGGACACGACGGCCGTTGAGCCTGGCGGAACTGTCGATCAGTAGAACCTGATCATCGCCCGGCAACCCGATCGGCGGCAGAGATTCGTCCTCTCCCAGGACTGGCCGCGCCGCATCGCCGCCTCCTCGCCGCTCGTGGGTCCAACGATTCGACCACACGTCCACCA
>DASTGF010000088.1:0-3039 GCA_035719255.1 Microlunatus sp.
CACCACCTCGGCACACATGACCATTCGGACGCTTTACTGACTCGGTTTAGCCCTTGACGTAGGCGAAGCTTTCGGCCACCCGGTCACCACGAACTCGCATGACGTCGACACCCCGGACATGCCCGTCGCCCCAGCTGTAGCGCCACAAGACGAAGACCCTGTCGCCTACCGTGACCATCTCCTCAATATCGAAATGGAGATCCGGCGCCCCGGACATCACGGCGGTGAAAGCTTCCAGAACGGCGTCACGGCCGACGTGGCGAAGCCCGTCGGGCGGCGTGGTGTCCTCGAACACGCAGTCATCGGTGATGAGCTCTGCCAGAGCCTCCAGATCGTGCTGGTTGCACGCCGCGTCGAATAACCGAACCGTCTCGGCCGGATCCCGATCCACCATGGCCACCCCCTGCACTCAGGTCGACAACATCCTCCCAGCGGCTCGCTACGCCGTCCATGCATAACGAGCCGACTATCACCCGACGCGGTCGCTAAGGACCAGCGCGCATCCCGCACCACACCGAGTCCCAGGCGAGCACCACCGCGTGCTCGCACTCCGGTCGGCTACCGGGTGCGTTCGGCACGGTCCAGACCGACCACCCGAACAGGCACTCAGGGCAGAAGGGTCAGCCGGAGCCGGGAGCCGGCTCCTAGCTCGGTGGTGGCCTCGCCGAGCTCGACGAACCCAACCGAGAAGTAGAACGCCATTGCGTGCGGGTTGCCGGTGACCCAGAGTGTTTCCGTGCCGTCGGCTCGCGCCAGCTGCACCAGATCGGTGATCAGCATGCGACCTACCCCGCGGCGTTGCCACGAGGGGTCCACGAAAAGGTCCTCAAGCTCGAGCTGGGAGGCGTCGTTCGGAATCGAGGTTGCGAACCCCACGACACGGCCGTCTACGAGAGCGACCCGGGTCCGTCCTGCTGAGACGGCCGAGCCGGCGAAGATCAGGTGCTCGGGATGACTGAGCAGGATGTCACGGTCTTCCGCGTTGGAGAGCGAAGCCCGTCGATAGACGTCCTGCAACTCGGGCAGATCGTCCGGTACGGCGGTGCGGATGAACAGGTCAGCAGCCATTGCTTCGGTGCCCTTCTCCAACAGTGTCTGGCTCGGCCAGCTTGGCACGCCGGCCGCGGTGAGCGAATACGAACTCATCGGCCCCCGTCGCGACCTCGGTGACGAGCCGCTCGCCCGCGGCGATGATGGCGATGCTGCGAAGGGCCAGTGGGCGGACGCGGCACCGTCACGTCAGCTCCAAAGCGAAGATCCCACATCGGACTCTCGCCGTCGATCACCAGTGACTCTGGAGGTCGCGTAAGTCCTGGAGATCTCCGCCGCTCGCCAGTGGACGGGGCGCGGCAGTAGGACGCCCATCCTTCGCTCAGCGGTGCCGCATGCCGGACGACCACTGCGTGCGTCCCGCACGACCGACCCCCTTTGGCGTGCTCCGCACGACCGAGGTCACCCGCCGCACAGCGTCCCGTCGGCGACCTCACACCGCCCTAACCTTTCGACTAGGGTGAAACGATGGGCAGCTGGCAGGCCCTGACGGGCGGCCCGCGGATGATCGTGATCGGTGAGGTTCTGCTCGTCGTCTGCAGCTTGTGCTACCTCGTCTGGTGGGCGATCACGTTCAAACCTTGGGCGCGGAATCCGTCCGGCGGCGGCCTCTTCCTCGCGGGAGCGATCCTCGGCGGTCTCGGCGGCCTGGTGCTGCTGGTCGTCGGCATCGCGGCCCTTCTCCCGAAGGCCTCGTCGGCCGCGCTGGGGGCGACGATCGTCGGCGGAGTGTTGGTCGGTGCGCTGTTGTTCTACCTCACCTCCAGCGTCGCGCACCGCCGAATCACCACCGAGCTCTCGCTGATCGTCGTCTGGGCCACCCTGCAACTCGCTGCCGGCATCACGTTGCGGACGGCCGGGGCGCTGAGGGCGCCGGCGGCGTCCGCCTGGATCGTCGCGACAGCGATCGCGACACTGGTCGGGCTGGCCTGCTACCTGATGTTCTATCGGCTCGATCCCATTCCCGCGTACTGGCTCGGCATGGTGCCCCTCGCCGTCGACGGCGTGGTGGCGGGGACCTTGGCCGCAATCATGGCGCTGACGCCGGTTCCGTGAGTGACCGCTTGCCGGTGGTTGAGCGTCACGTTCTGACACATCGCTGCGCTGTCGGCGGCTCTCCGCACGACCGACGTCCTCCAATGCACCTCAGATCGCCGCGGAAGGCGGGGTACGCATCGCCATCGTCGTCCGACAATCCGTCACCGGCACAAACCTGGCGGTGCGATCACTGACCGGCAGCGCGCCGGGCGGCGGCGGTGACCAGATTGTCGGCGGACCACGCAACCTCCCAGAAGTTACCCTCCGGGTCGGCGAAGTAAGCGTCCCGGCCCTCGAAGAAGTCCGCCGCGACCGGCTCCTTTGTGACGCGTGCGCCGGCTGCCCGAGCGCGCTCGGTCAACGCGTCGACGTCCTCTGGCTGGTCGACGGTGATGATGATCGAGCTGCGGATCCCGCCCGCTCCGCGCTCGGGCGCGGCATGAGCGTCACGACCCAAGTCCTCTGCGCCGAACAGTGCAAGCAGAGCGCCGCGGAGTTCGAACACGACGAAATCGTCCGTGTCCAGAACCATCGGCCAGCCGAGGCGGCCGTAGAAGTCTCGCTCGCCCGCGATGTCCGAGACGCCGAGTGTGACGATGTTCGCGAGAGGTGGCCGTTCGTTCATTGCCTCATCATCGCTTGCAGCCCCAATGATGCGATGTTTCACTGCGGGGTCCGCCTGCGACACCGCGGCCGGCGCCGAGCCGACTACTGGGTGCATCCCGCGGCATGCGGTGGCGTCGACTGGTCGGGCGGGTGTGGTGGTGCTCGGTTGTGTGAGGGAGGATCGCCGGTATGCCTCTCAGCGTGATCGCGGGAACCTTCCATTTGATCGGCGCCTCTCCCGACGGTGACAGCATCCGGTTCATTCCCGACGACCCCGACGTATGGCAGAAGGCGCGGATTGCGGCGAAGCCGAACGCCCAGGGCGCGGTCCAGCTTCGTCTCGAT
>DASTGF010000089.1:0-3781 GCA_035719255.1 Microlunatus sp.
CGCCCGCTGGCTGCAGACCCACGACGTCATCGTCACCAAGATCGCCACCCCCGCGGTCTCGAGGCACCTCCGCAAGCTCGAGTCGCTGACCAGCACGTCACCGCATGTGTGTCGGGAACCGCTCGAGTTGGACGACCGGTCGGCCGGCCGCCCACCGACCTGCCGCCGGTCACTCCGGAGGTCCGGGAGCGGGTGGACGCGACGCTGCGGCTGTTGCCCAGCCGTGGCTGGATCGGCGGCCTGTTCGGCCAACGCGACCGGTGCCTGCTCGTGCTGTCCCAACTCGCCCAGATCCCGCACCGGCACCTCGCGCAGCTGACGGCCGGCGATGTCACCGTCGCCGACGGCGTCGCCACCATCAGGGTCGCCGGTCAGCTCCGCACCGTGGCGGGAGTGGACGACCCGGCGCTGTGTGGGCCCTGCGCGGTCGCCCGCTGGCTGCAGACCCACGACGTCATCGTCACCAAGATCGCCACCCCCGCGGTCTCGAGGCACCTGCGCAAGCTCGAGTCGCTGACCAGCACGTCACGGCACGTGTGCCGGGAACCGCTCGTGCTCGATGACCGGTCGGGCGGCCAGCCGCTGCTGGCGCCGGTCAACCAATGGGGACACGCCCCGTTCCCGCTGAGCCCGATGTCGCCGCACGCGGTGTCCCGGCAGGCCCGGGACCTGCTGGACGGGATCGTTGCGGTGCACCGGGACCTGGACGTGGTCATCACGGCCGACGAGCCGGCTGCGCCTGCTCCCCAACCAGAGGTGGTCGGCACCGGCTACACGAAACAACAGGTCCGGGCGGCGTGGGACCGGCGGCGCGCCGATCTCGCCGAGCTGGCCGGCGTCGCCGACGAACTCGCCGACGTCGACCGGCAGGCCGCGGAAATCAACGAGCGGATCGACCAACTCCTGGCGTTGGCGACGGCTCCGTGATGACCGCTATCGGCGGCCGACCCGGCCGCGTCGTCGACGAGGCGGCGGGCGTGCGCACGTCGGGCGTTGCCCGGTACGACATGTACGTCTGCACCAAGCTGGCCGCCGAGATCAAGGACTACGACGCCGCGGTCGCCGCGATCGACGGATCACTGGACAAGCTCGGCCTGGACCACGTCGACCTCATGCTCATCCACAGCCCGCAGCCGTGGAACGACTTCCGCGGGGCGACTACGCCGAGGGCAACCGGCAGGCCTGGCGGGCCTTGAAGGACGCGCACCGGGCGGGCAAGACCCGCTCGATCGGGGTCTCCAACTTCCAGCGGTCCGACCTGAAGAACATCCTGTCGACCTCGTCCGTCGTGCCGCACGTGAACCAGCTCCTGGTCCACGCGGGCAACACCCCGTCCGAGCTCATGGCGTACTGCCAGAGCAAGCAGATCCTCGTCCAGGCGTACTCACCTATCGCGCACGGTGCCATCCTGGGAAACGCCGAGGTCCAGTCGATGGCCGGGAAGTACGGCGTGTCCGTTCCGCTGTGCATCCGCTACACGTTGCAGTTGGGCACCGTGTCGCTGCCGAAGACGGCGAACCCTGATCACATGAGGTCCAACGCCGAGGTGGACTTCGTCATCTCGGCGGCGGACATGGCCGCGCTCCGGGACCTGCGTGCCCAGGACTACGGCGAGCTGGATCTTTTCTCGTCGACATCACCGCATCGCGGCAGGATGGTGCCCATGGCGACCGCGATGTTCCGGCAGATGTCCAGTGTTCTCGGGTCACTGCGCTACCAGCCCACCCTGAAACACGTTCGTGTCTACCTCGCGGGCGATCTGGTCGCCGACACCACCCAGGCCCGACTGGTCTGGGAGCCCAAGCGGGTGGTGCCGTCGTACGCGGTGCCCGAGGCGGACGTCCTCGCGGGGCTGACCGCGGCAGCGGTTCCTCCGGTTGCCGCGGAGAATCCCCTTCCGCTCGGCGAGGGCCCCCCGATCCTGGACCCGAGCACGCCGTTCGCGGCGCACACGGCCGGGGGGACGTCCATGACGGTGGTCACCGACCGAGGGCGGGCGGAACACGCCGCCTTCCGGCCCTCCGATCCGGATCTCGACGGTTACCTGGTGCTCGACTTCGACGCGTTCGGCTGGCTCGAGGAGGACGAGCCGATCATCGGACACCCGCGAGACCCGTATAGCCGCGTCGATGTTCGCCGCAGCAGCCGCCTCGTCCGGGTGGAGCACGACGGCGTGGTGCTCGCCGAGTCCTCGCGTCCACAGGTGCTGTTCGAGTCGAGCTTTCCGATGGCACGGTTCTACCTGCCCCGGGACGACGTGCGGGTTCGGTTGACTCCCGGCACCGCGCGCACCACCTGCGCGTACAAAGGACACGCGACGCACTACGACGCGGCCGGCGGCGACATCGTGCTATCGAACATCGCCTGGAGTTACGAGGAACCGTTGTCCGACGCCACGCAGGTGCAAGGCATGATCTCCTTCTATCAGGAGCGACTGGACCTGTTCGTGGACGACATATCAGTCCCGCGACCGAGAACCCCCTGGTCCTAGAGGCACGTCGTATCGCCCCCAGCTCCTTCATCCGCGTGGTGGATCGGTTCTGCGGACCGATCGGCTTGATGGACAAGGCGCCGCGGGGAGGGTGAGCAGATGTCGTTGTCCGACGATGAGCAGCATCGGGTGGGCGAGATCGAGAGCCTGACCGCGGCCGCGGACCCCCGGTTCGCTCGCCGGCTGGATCGGTCGGCGGCGGCGACGACGGCGGCGAGCGGTCGGTGCGGCGGGGTGGCCCGAACTCACCAGCGGCGGTGGCGTACAGGCTGCGGAGGCGGCCCGTATCGGTCGCGGGCCGGCGAGCCAGGCGGCACCCGCTCAGCAAGTTTTCGTATTACACTTATTGCGTGTGGAGATCCATCACTCGGCCCGCCGTCACCGGGTCGCCGACGATGACATCGAGCATGCCTACGACCACGCCACGGTCTGGGTCGAGCTCGGCGACGACCCGTTGCGCTACCTCATGGTCGGGCCGGACCGTTCGGGCAACATGCTTGAACTTGTCGTCATCCGGACCGTCGAGCTGGACGAGCTGGTGATCCATGCGATGGCGCTGCGGCGCAGCACCGAGCGGGAGGTGTTCGGACGGGAGTCGAGATGAGCGAGAAGAACTACGGACACACCGAGACGGGTCGGCCGATCACCGACGAGATGATCGACCGGTTGGCTGCGGAGGCCGAACGCGGCTACGAGCCCGGTCAGCTCCGGACGCGCCCGCGCGGCCGTGGGCGCCCGCCGTTGGGTGCCTCGGCCAAGTCGGTGGAGTCGGTGCGTCTGGAACCGGCATTGCGGGCCGCCGCGGCACAGCGGGCCGACGACGACGGCGTCACCGTCTCCGAGGTGGTGCGCCGAGCGCTCCGGGAGTACCTGCACACCGCGTAACGCGTCGCAGTACGGATCGGTGAACGGGGACCCCGTGAGCGCTCGGCGATCTGGCACGTGGTGTCAGCGAGTCGGATGGACGCCGCGCCGAGCTCGAGCAGGCCGAGGCCATCGGTTGACATAGCGCCCGCTTACCGGCGGAAAGCCCCCAATCGTCGCCGATCCCGGTTCGGCGGACGGGCGTGCAACCCACGCCCCGAGCGGGCCTGGCGATGCACAGCGGAATCACCTGACGTGTCGTCTGCCACGCTATTCGGTTCTGGCCCACATTGCGTGATGCCGAGTTTGGATGCGAATCTTCCGGGCGGTGGCCGCGGGTCATCGCCTACGACGGCAAGACGATGCGCGGTGCCCGCACCGCGACCGGCGCCCCGCACCTGGTCGCCGCGTTCGACCACACCGCCG
>DASTGF010000090.1:0-2088 GCA_035719255.1 Microlunatus sp.
CTCTAACGGTCCGGACAATGGATGCCCGCGATTTTCGCGCCGCTAGGATCGAACGGCTGGATCGGTGCCGGTGCCGGACCAGCACGCCGACCTTTTCTGCATGGCGACCGGTTAACGTTGACCGGCGCGCCTGCTACCTCCGGCGGGATCCAGACCGCGAAACCGATTGACGGCGGCCGCCCGGTTGGTGGTGCCGAGCTTGCCGTTGATGTTCTCCAGGTGCTTGCGGACCGTTCGCTCGGTGATGTGCAGGTGTCGACCGATCCTGGCACTGGTCCAGCCAAGGGCGACCAGACCGACGACTTGTTCCTCGCGGGCGGTGAGGGGAGCCTCCGCCGCGCCGACGGTACGGCGCACCTGTGCCGTGGCGGCGTCCCAGGCGGCCCGAAAGGCCTGGGCGGGAATGAGCGGTCCGCGGATCAGGTCGAGTACCGCCAGGTCGTCATCGCTGAAGTCGCGGTCGACGCGTTGCACGACGAGAAATGCGGCGGTTCCGCCGTGGCAGCCGAGGTTCGCCGCACACTGGTAGCGGCCGTTGACGTACCCGTGGAAGCGCTGCCACAGATCCGTTTCCCAGAACCGGGGCAGATCGACCAGGTCGCTGAGCCGCGTGGTCGGAGCGTCAAACCAACCCGGGCGCGCGGTGTGTGGATGCCGCGGCGCGAGCTCGATGAGATCGGAGATGTAGGAGTCGTCGACCGGCGGACCCCCGGCGACCACGACACGGGGTCGCGAGCCGGCGGCGCAGTCGACCAGCGGAACGGTGATGAACGCTGCGGCGGCGTCCGCTCGCATGATCGAGTCGGCGCCTTCAGCCAGAATGGGGGCGAAGTCGCCACCCTGGACGGCCAGCCGCGCACAGTCCAGCGACAGCCTGAGCATCTCGCCGTCGCGCACCGCTCTCCCGCCCTCGCCCGACGGAAATTGTCCCTTATCGACCGAATGCTGGCTAACTGGCGGCTGCCTGTCCCGTAGCACCATGGGCGAGAGGGCTTGATCATGGCGACCTTCGTGGACCGGTGTCCCCAGGTCGGTGCCGATTCCCAGCGCCGCGGGCGGTTCGGCAACGGAGACGTGCGCCTGGGGTGTTGTATCGGCCCGTATCCACCCGCGAGGGCCGGGGTGATCCTGGTCAGTTGCGCCCCGAGTTCCGCCATGAGTTGACGGCGGCGGCCCGGTTGGTGGTGCCGAGCTTGTGGTTGATGTTCTCGAGATGCTTACGGACGGTTCGGCTACTGATCCGCAGGTAGTGACCAATGTGAACGTTGGTCCACCCCCTTGCTACCAGGCCAAGAACCTCACACTCTCGCGAAGTCAACGGCGGGACGGAGGCAGCAGGAGAGGCTCCGGTGATGGTTCGAGTCGCCTGTTCCAACGAGGACCTGAACGCCAGGCTGCGACCAACGGTCCTCGGACGAGAAGGTCGAGGACATGCATCTCGCCATCGCTTAAGTCGCGTGATCGCGTCAATCCCATGAAGATGACCGTGGTCTCGTACCCGGCCGAGGTGAACGGCAGCAGGGTATTTGCCGATGCTGTCCAAAGGACCGTGCATCGTCCGGTACAAATCCGTCTCCCGGAAGAGACCCAGGTCAACATGGTCACTGACCCGGGCAGCGTGTGGCTTTCCTTGCAACCACTCCTGTCGGCGGAAGAGCGGATGTTTCGATGCGTTACGAACTGCGGTTTCAATCTCCAGCGGTCCGACCGGACGGCAGCCCTCAAAGGTGCTTGTGGCGCGGCTGTCGGGTGGATCTGAGCGAGTCTCCAACCGGATCAGGCCGACGGCGGCGTCGAGGATCTGGCTGACTCCCCTGGCGAGAACGGGCGAGTAATCCTGCCCGCGGACCGCCAACTTGGAGGCGTCTATTCCGATACGGAGCATGTCGTCTTCGCGCATCGGACTCATTCCGCATAGCACCGGTCAACAAGGAGGGATTATTTCGTGCGGCCGCCGGATGGCCAACACATCGCGTGATCCCCGCCCCGCGTCTGTCCAAGGGTTGATCCGGCGACTTGGTCCGGGGTTGCCGCCGAGCGCGAGAAGCGGGCCGTCACGGCCGAGCGGGCCCTACTGATGCTGGAGGC
>DASTGF010000091.1:0-2017 GCA_035719255.1 Microlunatus sp.
GATCGCGGCCAACCTCGGCTCGCCGGTCGTGCTCGTCGTGCACGGCAGGGACCGAACCCCCGAGCAGATCCGGTCCGCGGCCGACGCCGCGCTCAACGAACTGTGGGCGCAGCACGCACATCCGGTTGCGGTCATCGCCAACCGGGTGGATCCCGAGGAGCTGGACAGTGCCCGCGCCGCCCTGACCGGCCTCGACGACATGGTGTTGGCGGCGCTGCCGGAGAGTCCGGTGCTGTCGGCGCCCACTTTCGGAGCGCTGATGCAGGCCGCCGGCGCGGAGCTGGTGCTCGGCAACGAGAACTGGCTGGACCGCGAGGCGCTCGGGTTGATCGTGGCGGCGATGAGCCTGCCGAACGTGCTAGCCCGGTTGACCCCGGACGTGGCCGTGGTCGCGCCGAGTGACCGGACCGACCTCATCCCGGGCCTCATGCTGGCTCACCAGTCCGGCACGTTCCCCTCACTGGCCGGCATCATCCTCACCGGCGGGTACGAGATCCCTGAAACCATCCGCCGGCTCAGCGAGGGCGTCGAGCAGGACCTCCCGATCGCCCTGACCGAGAACGGCACCTTCACCACCGCCGAGCGGCTCTCCCGGGTCCGCGGACCGATGACGAGCAAATCGACGAAGAAGATCGAGACCGCTCGGCGCCTGTTCGCCGAGGGGGTGGACGCCGAGGCCCTGCTGTCGGCCGTGGACCTGCCGGCGTCGGTGGCCATCACGCCGCTGATGTTCGAGTACCAGCTGATGGAGCGCGCCCGTTTGGACCGCAAGCACATCGTGCTGCCGGAGTCGACCGACGATCGCATCCTCGAGGCGGCGTCCATCCTCACCCGCCGCGGGGTCGCCGATCTGACCCTGCTCGGCGAGGAGAACCGGGTGCGCGCCCGGGCGTCCGCGCTCGGCCTCGACATCGACGAGATCCCGGTGGTCTCCACCAGCGATCCCGAGCTCCTCGAGCGGTTCGCCACCACCTACGCCGCTGCGCGTGCTCACAAGGGCGTCACGCTGGAACGGGCCCGCCAGGTGATGATCGACGTGTCGTATTTCGGCACGATGATGGTCCACCTCGGGCTGGCCGACGGGATGGTCTCCGGCGCCGCCCACACGACCGCGCACACCATCCGGCCCGCCTTGGAGTTCATCAAGACCAAGCCCGGTGTCAGCACCGTGTCCAGCGTCTTCTTGATGTGCCTGGCCGACCGGGTGCTCGTCTACGGCGACTGCGCGGTGGTGCCCGACCCGACCACCGAACAGCTGGCGGACATCGCGGTGTCGTCGGCCGAGACCGCCGCCCAGTTCGGCATCGAGCCACGAGTCGCCATGCTGTCCTACTCCACCGGGACGTCCGGCTCCGGCGCCGATGTGGAGAAGGTGCGAGCTGCCACCGCCTTGGTCGCCGAACGGCGACCGGATCTGCTACTCGAGGGACCGATCCAGTACGACGCCGCGGTCGATCCGGATGTCGCGCGGACCAAGCTGCCCGACTCCCCAGTCGCCGGCCGGGCGACGGTGTTCATCTTCCCCGACCTCAATACGGGCAACAACACCTACAAGGCGGTGCAGCGCAGCGCCCACGCGATCGCCATCGGACCGGTGCTCCAGGGTCTGCGCAAGCCGGTCAACGACCTGTCCCGCGGGGCCCTGGTCGAGGACATCGTGAACACCGTCGCGATCACCGCCGTCCAGGCCCAGGCGCTGACCGCCCCGAACGCCGAGCCCCCGAGCGCCCCCGCACCGACCAAGGGAGAGTCGTCGTGACCGACGTCCAGCCGTCCGCCCCTGATCACGACGGACCGGTCCTGGTCATCAACGCCGGGTCGTCGTCGCTGAAGTACCAGCTGCTGGTCCCCGGCACCGGCGAGGTCCGGGCCAAGGGCATCGTCGAGCGGATCGGCGAGTCCGATGCCGACGTCGGGCACCCGGTAGCCGACCATTCCGAGGCCATCGCCCTGATGGGCCGGCAGATCGCGGCCGCCGGGATCGATCTCGAGCGGGCTGGGATCGTGGCCGTCGGCC
>DASTGF010000092.1:0-17345 GCA_035719255.1 Microlunatus sp.
CTCGCCGCGTCCGCCTGGGCCAGCAGATCCCGGACGTGGGGCAGGAAGGCCCGGCCGGCGGAGGTGAGCACCAGCCGGCCTCCCTGCGGCTCGAGCAGCGTCAGATTCAGCCGCCGCTCGAGCCGGTGCAACTGCCGGGCCAGGGATGGCTGGGTCAGATGCAGGCGTTGCGCCGCCGCATTCACCGAACCGGCGTCGGCGACGGCGACGAAGTAACGCAGGGTGCGAAGCTCCACAGGACTCCGTTCGACTCCGGACCCTCCCGGGCCCGGGGGATGATTGGCTCGCTCAGGCCGGGATCAGGGTGTACTTGGTCTCCAGGTACTCCTGGATGCCTTCGTGGCTGCCCTCACGCCCCAGCCCTGAGGCCTTGACGCCGCCGAACGGCGCCGCCGCGTTGGAGACCAGCCCGGTGTTGAGGCCCATCATCCCCGTCTCCAGGGAGTCGATCAGCCGGTGCGCCCGCGACAGGTCACGGGTGTAGGCGTAGCTGACCAGGCCGTACTCGGTGTCGTTCGCCGCGCGCACGGCCTCCTCCTCGGTGTCGAAGGCGGTCACGCCCAGCACCGGACCGAAGATCTCCTCGCGGAGCAAGCGGCTACCCGGCGCGACGTCGCTGATCACGGTCGGGGAGTAGAAGAAGCCCGGGCCGTCGATCCGCTCACCACCGGTGGTGATGCGCGCACCGCGGTCGACGGCGTCGCCGACCAGTTCCTCGGTGCTGCGGACGGCCTTGTCATCGATCAGCGGACCGATCGTGACACCCTCGTCGAGGCCGGGGCCCACGGTCATCTTCTGTACCCGGGCCGTGACCCGGGAGACGAACTCGTCCACCACAGAGCTGTGCACGATGAAGCGGTTGGCCGCCGTGCACGCCTGGCCGATGTTGCGGAACTTGGCGATCATGGCGCCCTCGACGGCGGCATCGATGTCGGCGTCGTCGAAGATCAGGAACGGCGCGTTGCCGCCCAGTTCCATCGAGGTTCGCAGAATGTTCTGCGCGGCCTGAGCCAGGAGGGTGCGACCGACCGGGGTCGAACCGGTGAAGCTCAGCTTGCGCAGCCGCGGATCGGACAGCAGCGGCTCGGTGACCGCCGCCGAGTGCGACGACGGGATGACGTTGACCACTCCGGCCGGCACGCCGGCCTCGATCAGCACGCTCGCCAGCAGCAGCGTGGTCAGCGGCGTGTTCGCGGCCGGCTTGATCACCACCGGGCAACCGGCGGCGAGCGCCGGCGCGATCTTGCGGGTGGCCATGGCGAGCGGGAAGTTCCACGGCGTGATCAAGTAGGCCGGCCCGACCGGCCGGGAGGACACCACCATCCGGCCCGTGCCCTCGGGATTGAGCCCGTACCGGCCGTCGATCCGGACGGCCTCCTCGCTGAACCAGCGCAGGAACTCCGAGCCATAGGTGACCTCCCCGTAGGCCTCGGCCAGTGGCTTGCCCATCTCCAGCGTCATCAGCCGGGCGAAGTCGTCCTTGCGCCGGGTGACCGTGTCGAACGTCGCGCGGAGGATCTCGGCACGCCGGCGCGGCGGCGTGGCCGCCCACGCGGCAGCGGCCGCGCTCGCCGCATCCAGCGCGGACACGGCGTCGGCGGGAGTGGCATCGGCGATGCTCGTGAGCTCCTCACCGGTGGCCGGGTCGATCACGCCGATCCGGTCGCCGCCGGAGGCGGCCACCCACTCGCCGTTGATCAACAAGCCGGTCGGCAGGTCGGCGGGCAGGGCAGCTGAGGTGTGGCGGGTCTCGGTCTGAGTCATCGCGTCATCCGTTCAGTTCTGTGTGGTTCAGTTCTGTGTGGTTCAGTTCTGGGCCAGGACATCGAGCAGGACGCCGAGGCCTTCGGTCAGCAAGTGGTCCGGGATGGACAGCGGCGGCAGCAGGCGGATCACGTTCCCGTACGTCCCACAGGTCAGCACGATCACGCCCTGGGCATGCGTCGCCTTGGCCACCGCCGCGGTGAGCACCGGATCGGGGTCCCCGCTCGTCGGGTCCACCAGCTCGATCGCGATCATCGCACCACGTCCGCGGACGTCACCGATCCGCGGGTCGGACTGGCGGGCCTGTTCCAGCCGCGGGATGACGATCGCCTCGATCTCCCGCGCCCGCTCGATCAGGCCGCCGTTCTCGAAGGCGTCCAGGGCGGCCAGCGCAGCCGCGCAGGCGACCGGATTCCCGCCGTAGGTGCCACCGAGCCCGCCGGCATGTGGCGCATCCATCAGCTCGGCGCGGCCGGTCACCGCGGCGAGCGGCATGCCGCCGGCGATGCCCTTCGCGGTGGTGATCAGATCCGGCACCACGCCGTCGTGCTCGCAGGCGAACATCGCTCCCGTGCGGGCGAAACCGGTCTGGATCTCGTCGGCGATCAGGACGACGTCGTTGGCCCGGCACCAGGCGCTGAGCTCGGCCAGGAAGCCCGGGGCGGGAACGATGAATCCGCCCTCGCCCTGGATCGGCTCGATGATGATGGCGGCGAGGTTCGCGGCCCCGACCTGCTTCTCGATCTGGAGCAGGGCGATCCGTGCCGCGTCGGCGCCCGACAAGCCGCCGTCGCGGTAGGGGTAGGACATCGGCGCCCGGTAGATCTCGCCGGCGAACGGGCCGAAGCCGCTCTTGTACGGCATCGACTTCGCGGTCAGACCCATGGTCAAGTTCGTGCGGCCGTGGTAGGCGTGGTCGAACGCGACCACGGCCTGCTTCTTGGTGGCGATCCGGGCGATCTTGATCGCGTTCTCAACCGCTTCGGCGCCCGAGTTGAACAGTGCCGTGCGCTTGGCGTGGTCGCCGGGGGTCAACCGGTTGAGTCGCTCGGCGACCTCGACGTAGCCCTCGTACCCGGTGATCATGAAACAGGTGTGGGTGAACCGGGCGGCCTGGTCGGCCACCGCGGCGGCGACCGCCGGGTCCGCATTCCCGATCGTCGTGACGGCGATGCCGGAGCCGAGGTCGATCAGCGAGTTGCCGTCGACGTCGACCACCACACCACCGCCGGCGGCGGCGGCATACACCGGCATGGTCACGCTGACCCCGGAGGAGACGGCCGCAGCCTTCCGAGCCTGGAGTTCCTGGGTGCGCGGACCGGGCAGGGGGGTGACGAGTCGGCGCACCTGCGCAAGGGCAGGGCCGCCGAGGACGGCGTCGGCACTCAGTGAGGTCGAGGCAACAGACATGCGAGAACTCCTTGGAGGTGAAGGACGTACCTCGCCACGCTAAGCCCGGCAGGCTGTGCCACATCGGCAGAGTTGATGCCAGTTCGGCACGTACCGGCGTAGTCTGGCCAGGTGTCCATCGAGCTGACCGCCCTGGTGAACGACCGGAGCCTCGGGCTCCGGCTCGTGACCGGGTCACCCCACCGCGCTGTCGGTTGGGCCCACAGCTCAGACCTGGCCGATCCGTCGCCGTTCCTCGAGGCCGACAACCTGCTGCTGACGACCGGGACCCAGTTCGCCGACGATGCGCCGGAGGCTGCCTACCGCGCGTACGTCGATCGACTGGTCGACGTAGGCGTCGCCGCCATCGGATTCGGCACGGAGGTGGTCCGTTCGGGAACCCCGCACCAGCTCGTCGACGCCTGTACGGCCGCCGGGCTACCGCTGGTCGAGGTCCCGTTCCGGACTCCGTTCATCGCCATCACCCGGCGAATCGCCGACGCCCGGGCCGCCCAGGAGCACGCGCGGGATCTGTGGACCCTTGAGGCGCAACGCGCGCTGTCCCTGGCCGCGCTGGCCCGGGACCGGCTGGCCGCCGTGCTGGACGAGCTGGCCCGACGCCTGTCCGCATCCGTGATCTTGTTCGACGCGTACGGCGAGACCACGTCGGCGCACGGCCCGCGCATCCTCGGTGCCGAGGATCGCGAGGCGATCGCCACGGAGGCGCGCCGGTTGCTGCACCGTCACCTCCGCTCGAGCTCGGCACTCGAGCTCGGCGGGATCGTCGCCAGTCTGCAGACTCTGGGCCGGCGCGACGAGCTCCGCGGCGTGCTGGCGGTTGGCCTCGAGCACCGGCCCGACACCGCGGCGACGGCGGTGATCACCAGCGCGGTGGCGCTTGCCGAGTTCTCGGTGGAGGACGCCGCCCGGCAGCAGGAGGCCACCCTCACCCTGAACGCTGAGCTGCTCCAGCTCGCGCTCGCCGGCCAGGTCGTATCGGCCCGCCGGGTGCTCGCCGTGGCCGGCGGCCGGCTGCCGGAGTCGAGTGTGCGGGTCGTCCTCTCCCGGCTCGGACCCGGCACCGAACCGGGAGAGCTCGAGCACGCGCTGAGTGTGCGCGCAGCGGCCCGGGGCGGTGCCGTGCTGGGCGCCCGCTGGCGGGACGCGTTCGTCGCCGTGGTGGAGGAGCCCTTGGCGCGCGATGCGGCCGAGCTGGTGGCCGGGCGGCAGCCCCCGGTCGTCTTGTCGCGCAGCGTCGACTGGTCCGGTGTCGGCAGTGCCCTGCGTGAGGGTCTGGCAGAGCTGGACAGGACTGGCCAGTACAGGGCCGGCCAGAACAGGGCCGGTCAGAACAGGGCCGGTCAGAACAGGGCCGGCCACGGCAACGCGGCCGCGGTGATCGAGCTGGGTTCGGGCGCGCTGCTGGGACTGCTGTCGCAGCCCGACGTCGCCGCTGCCGCCGAACGTCGGCTGGCCCCCTTACGAGCCGCGCCCGACGCCGCCGACCTCCGCCGGGCCGTCGAGGCCTGGCTCGCCCACAACGCCGCCTGGGAACCGGCCGCCCGGGAGCTGGGACTGCACCGGCACACCCTCAAGGGGCTGGTCCGACGGGTCGGCACCCTGCTCGGCCTCGACCTCGACACCTTCGAGGCCAAGGCCGAGCTGTGGGCACTGCTCCGGGCCGGTTGAGCCCGTCCGAAGCCGTCCCCGACGAGGGCTCGCTCGTGATCAGTCCCGGCTGAGGGCCAGCCAGGTCTCCACCACCGTGTCGGGGTTCAGCGACATGCTCTCGATCCCGATCTCCAGGAGCCAGGCGGCGAGGTCGGGATGATCGCTCGGGCCCTGTCCGCAGATGCCGACGTACTTGCCCCGGGCCTTGCACGCGCGCACGGCGGATTCGATCATGAACTTCACGGCCGGATCCCGCTCGTCGAAGCTCGCCGCCACGAGTCCGGAGTCGCGATCGAGGCCCAGGGTCAGCTGGGTCATGTCGTTGGAGCCGATGGAGAATCCGTCGAAGTGGTCGAGGAAGGCGTCGGCCAGCACGGCGTTGGACGGCAGCTCGCACATCATGATCACCCGCAGGCCGTTCTCGCCGCGGCGCAAGCCGTTCTCGGCCAACCGGTTCACTACCCCCTCTGCCTCGCCCAGAGTTCGGACGAACGGGATCATGATCTCGACGTTGGTCAACCCCATCTCGTCGCGGACGTACTTCAACGCCTCGCACTCCATCGCGAAGCATTCGGCGAAGTCTGCCGACAGATAGCGAGAAGCGCCCCGATAGCCGAGCATCGGGTTCTCCTCGTGCGGCTCGTACAACTCGCCACCGACGAGATTGGCGTATTCATTGGACTTGAAGTCACTCATCCGGACGATCACCGGGTTCGGTGCGAACGCGGCGGCGATGGTCGCGACGCCCTCGATCACCCTCTGGACGAAGAAGTCGCGAGGACTGGCGTACGCGGCGATGGTGGCGGCGATCTGCTCGCGCAGGCTGCCGGTCAGCTGGTCGAACTCCAGCAACGCTTTGGGATGGATACCGATCTGGCGGTTGATGATGAACTCCAGCCGCGCCAGACCGACACCGGCGTTGGGCAGCCGGGAGAACGCGAACGCCTGGTCCGGTGTGCCGACGTTCATCATGATCTTGACCGGCACGTCGGGCATCGCAGCCAGCGCGGTCTCCTCGACCGCGAAGTCGATCAATCCGTCGTAGACGTATCCGGTGTCGCCGTCGGCGCAGGAGACGGTGACGGGCTGCCCGTCGGCGAGCGTGCGGGTGGCGCCCCCGGTCCCCACCACGGCAGGGATGCCGAGCTCACGGGCGATGATCGCCGCATGGCAGGTGCGGCCCCCGCGGTTGGTGACGATCGCCGCCGCTCGCTTCATGATCGGCTCCCAGTCCGGGTCGGTCATATCGGCGACCAGCACCTCGCCGGGAACGAACTCGTGCATCTGCTCCGGCGAGGTCAGCACGTGTACGGGGCCGGCACCGATCCGCTGACCGATCGCGCGGCCCTCGACCAGCGGGGTGCCCGTGCCGTTGAGCCGGTACCGCTGCAGGCTGCCCGCGGCCTGCCGAGACTTCACCGTCTCCGGTCGCGCTTGCAGGATGTAGAGCCGACCGTCGCGGCCGTCCTTGCCCCACTCGATGTCCATCGGCCGGCCGTAGTGGGCCTCGATCGCCAGGGCGTGCCGGGCGAGTTCGGTGACCTCCTCGTCGGTCAGGCTGAGCAGACCGCGCTCGGCCTCGTCAACGTCGACGAACTCGGTCGTCCGTCCGACCGTCCGATCGGCGGTGTAGACCATCTTGATCGCCTTCGCGCCGACGCCTCGCTTGAGGACCGCTGGGCGTCCGGCGCGCACCGCGGGTTTGTAGACATAGAACTCGTCGGGGTTCACCGCGCCCTGCACCACGGCCTCGCCGAGACCGTAGCTGGAGGTGATGAAGACGGCGTCGGCGAACCCGGACTCGGTGTCCATGGTGAACATGACCCCCGATGCGCCGATGTCGGACCGCACCATCCGCTGGACGCCGGCCGACAGCGCCACGGCCTCGTGGGCGAACGCGTGGTGCACCCGATAGGCGATCGCGCGGTCGTTGTAGAGCGAGGCGAACACCTCGCGGATGGCGGTCAGGATCGCCTCGATGCCGCGGACGTTGAGGAAGGTCTCCTGCTGTCCGGCGAAGGAGGCGTCCGGCAGGTCTTCGGCCGTCGCACTGGACCGGACCGCGAACGAAGCCTCGTCGTCGTCACCGGCGAGCTGGGCGTACGCCGCGCGGATGTCGGTCTCCAGATCCGCTGGGAAGGGCTGCTCGACCACGGCCGTCCGGATCCGGCGGCCGACCCGGGCCAGCTCTTGAACGTCGTCGGTGTCCAGACCGGAGAGCAGCTCGTTGATCGTCTGCGCCAGGCCGGTCTGGCCGATGAACCGGCGATAGGCCTCTGCGGTGGTGGCGAACCCATCCGGGACGCGGACCCCGGCGTCGCGCAGGTTGCCGACCATCTCACCCAATGACGAGTTCTTGCCGCCGACCGCCTCCAGGTCGGCCAGACCGAGTTCGGAGAACCACAGCACGTTTCGCTGTTCGGCGGTGCTGGGGTGGGTGGCGGGGGTGATCACGTCGGTGCTCATGGCGTGCCTCTCGGGATGGGTGGACCGGCTGGACGGGAGATGGATCGGGGGTTCAGTGGGCAATCGGGGGCTCAGCGGGGATGGCGGGACTGGAGGATGACGGTGGACATCTCCTCGACCGACTTGGTCGCCGAGTTGATGGTCGGGATCCGGTGGGATCGAAACAGCGCCTCGGCGCGCCGGATCTCGTACGAGCACTGCTCGAGGGACGCGTAGCGAGAGTTGGGCCGACGCTCCTGGCGGACCTGGCTCAGCCGTGCCGGGGTGGTGGTGATGCCGAAGCACCGATCGCGCAGACCACGAATCGGTCTCGGCAGGTCGTTCACCTCCAAGTCCTCGTCCACGAGGGGGTAGTTCGCGACGAACACACCGTGCTGGAGCGCGAGGTACATCGTGGTCGGCGTCTTGCCGCAGCGCGACGGCGCCACGAGGATGACGTCCGCCTTGTCCAGAGCTCGCACGCTCTGCCCGTCGTCGTGCTCGATGGCATACTCGACCGCCGCCATCCGGGCGTTGTAGCGCTTGATGTCCCCGACGCCGTGCAACCGGGCGGCCACCCGCAGGCCCTGCACCCCGAGGACCGACTCGACCCGGCTCATGTGCAGATCGAAGAAGTCGATCAGCGGGCAGGTGGTCTGGTGCAACGCATCGCGGATCTCGGTGACCGCGGTGGTGGAGAAGGCCAGGGGGGTGACCGGGCCCGCCATGGCCGCGTCGAGCACGGCCACCACGCGGCGCGCCTCCTCCACCGAGGAGATGAACGGTATGACCCGACGCTCGAACCGGAGTTGGGGGAACTGGATGAGCAGCGCGTTGCCCATGGTTTCGGCGCTGATGCCGGTGCTGTCGGACAGGAAGAAGACCGGTACGGCGGCCTGAGCCGACCCGCGATCTCCGTTCTCCGACACGTCTCTAGCTCCTTCCGCGATCCGGTCCGGCGCAGACCAGTTGACGACTGGCATGAATTTAGTCCACTCAAGCTACTGGTATTACCTCTCCGACCATGACGTGGGTCACACGTCGCCCGCCTGTCCGGCCTCCACCGCGTACGGAAAGGCGCGCGGGTGATCCGGCTCACGCGATCGCCGTCCGCAATGTGGACCGCTTCATGTCGACCGCGTTACCCCCGGAGACCAGTCCTGCGCCCCCAAGGGCCGGTCACGCACTCGGCGAGAAGTGTCAGTGCCCGCTGATGGAGTGGGCGACATCGGCAGGTCGGTCGAACGGCTGATCGAAACAGTTCTCGCCGAGGGCTTGGCAATCGCACATCCGTGCGATATAGAATCAAACATGTGTTCTATCGAGACGCCGGTCTCGAAGACGGAGGAGGTTCGCGATGAGTGTTCTCGACCTGGAGCCGACAGCATCGACCCGGGGGACTGCTGACCGGGACGGGCGTCTCCCGCGGGTTCGGACATCGACCGGTGCTCCACGCGTGCGTCCGTCGCGATTCACGACCTCACCGACCTCAGCCGGGCCGGCGTTTCCCGCGGCCCGCGGCGTCCAGTCCGCACCGCAGACCATTCCCTTGCCCGACCGCGACGAGCGCTCCGGGTGGTTCAACCCGCCGCCGAAACCGACGCGCTCCACGTCATGCAGGGTGAATGGCTCGTCCTTGCCGCCGACCCGGTTCCGGCGCCCAGCGCACGCGGAGGCGAAGGGGGCGGCCGGTTGGCGGCTGACGGAGCGCGGGATCGCGGTCGTGGTGGTGACGGCCGCCATGCTCGCGGTGGCGGCGATCGCCGTCGTGGTCCCGACGGCCCTGCGCGTCACCGGCGACAACTATCAGCCGCTCCACACCAGTCAGCTGGTCCAGCCCTGATGATCGTTCACGGCGGCGGGGCGCCAGCAGCGCGTTCCTCGAGCACGATCGTGCTCATCAGCATGTCGGCGAAGGTCTGACGCTTCGCGTCCCATAGGGGCCAGAAGAACCCGACGAGCGCGATGCAATCGAGGATGTGCAGCAGATCGCGCGCGAAGGCGTTGCCGGCACCGATCGGCTCGCGGGTCTGCTCACTCAACAGTCGCAGTCCGAGCACACGCTTGCCCAGGGACTGCCCGGTGCGACCTGCCGTCAGCCAGCGGTTGTACCAGTCCCAGCCCAGCCCGGCGATCAGCACGACGGCACCGACGATCACCCAGGGCAGGGCCGGCGCCAGTTCCGGGACGGAGCCGTCCCCGGGTGGGGTCCGCAGCAGGCCGACGAGGAAGAGAACGTAGGCGATCGACAGCGCGGTAGATCCGAGCAGCACCGGCGCCTGGTCGATGAGGAACGCCGGCACCCGGCGTCCCCAGGTCGCTAACGACGGCGGCTGGACGCCGTGCGGGTGCGACCCGGGGCCGTTCGACGCCTCGGTCGGGCCAAGGGCTGCCCGTCGTGGATCCGCCGGCCTCGCCCCGCCCGTGGCCGCCAGCGTCGGCGCCTGGCCGTAATGCGGCGTCACCGGGCCGTAAACCGGCGCGTGCCCAGCACCGGTCGGACCGCTCGGGACCGATCCGGCCCAAGGGGAAGGAGTGCTGCCGTGGTGACTCATGGTCTCGAGGTCGCTCGTGGTCTCGATCTGCCGGGAGGTCCTGCTCGTGCCGGCAGTCTAGAGACCCGCTCCATCACGCCACCGCCGCGCCGGCCCGGGTGCGCTGCGTACCCGGGGCCTGCTCGAGAGGCACAATGGCGAGGTGACGGTCCCCAGCGCGCCCGCGACTCGGCTCGGTTATCGGGCCAAGGAGTTCCACGCGGCGAGCGCGCTGAAGTACGTCGGCGGGTTCTTCGCGCTCGGGCTCGGGATCAGCGGACTGTATGCCGCGGCCGGCATCGGGGCGCCTTGCCCGTTCCGAACGGTCACCGGTTGGGACTGCCCGTTGTGCGGCGGTACGCGGATGGGTGCGGCCTTGATGCACGGCGACGTCGGCGCAGCCTTCGCCTTCAACCCGCTGGCCTTCATCGGGTTGGGCGTGATCACGGTCCTGGCCGGCCTGTGGACCGTGGAAGCTCTCGGGGGCCCGAAGGTCCGCCCGCCGCACCGGATCGCGGATCGGCTGGTCCGGGTGCATCCGACCACGTGGTTGGTCATCGGACTCGTGGCGGCCGCCGTTTACGTCGTCCTGCGCAATCTGCTCTCACCGCTGCGCTGATCCGCCCCGCGCCAGCCATCGCGAGTGCGCCTCGCTCGAAGGGCCCACGGACCGTCCACACCTCGTCCACAGCGGGCTCCACACCGCTAGCCCTTCGACCCGGCTCTCCGAACTGGCGTCTGACGTCCTGCGCGGAGTCATCGAGGTGGCTCGACCCGGCGTGTCGCGGCGTCTGTGCGGCGTGTTGTCGAGGGCTGTGCGACACGCCCCCAGATTTCTGTCAGAGGTCTTGCGGACCATGGTCCTCAGACGTACGGTGTCTATATCTAGTAGTTACAAGGGTGTCATTCATCCACAGCTAGTGGTTGGTCATCCACACCGATCCACAGCACCACCCACAAGCCATCCCCAGACTCGTCCCCAGGGCCCATCCCCAGAGGTCGAGTTCCGAACCGCAGGAGAGGAGCCGGACCGTGCACTGCCCGTACTGCCGTCACACCGACTCCAAGGTGCTGGACTCGCGCGTCGCCGAGGACGGCAGCAGCATCCGCCGGCGGCGGCAGTGCCCGAGCTGCGAGCGGCGGTTCACCACCATCGAGCAGATGCAGCTGGTGGTGGTGAAGCGCAGCGGCGTCGTCGAGCCGTTCAACCGCGACAAGGTGATCAGCGGTGTCCGCAAGGCCTGTAAGGGCCGCCCGGTCACCGAGGACCAGCTGGCCCGGCTCGGCCAGCTGGTGGAGGATTCGCTGCGCGCCAGTGCTCAGCCCGAGGTCCCGGCCGACGAGGTCGGGGTGGCCATCCTCGGTCCGCTCCGCGAACTCGACCAGGTCGCCTACTTGCGATTCGCCAGTGTCTACCGCCAGTTCGACTCGGTGGACGACTTCGAGGCCGAGATCGCCGTGCTCCGGGTCGAGTCCGAGGCCAGGGGTCTCGAACCGCTGATCCCGGATCTGCAGGCCGACCGCCGCGTGTCCGCGTTCACTCCCCACAAACTCACCCCGGGCCGGTCCAGCCCGACCCGCAGCCCCTAGCGGGGTCACGATCCCCGGGGCGGGCCCGTGCGGCAGGGGAAGGCCTGCACGGGTTCGCCCCGGCTCCAGCACCATCCGTCTCGTCACCGTTCACATCCCCCCAGACCTGGCCGCCACCGGCGGCGCGAGAGAGGCTCAGCAATGACCGAAACGACCCGTCCGACCAACGGGCGAGCGGACAAGCGTCCCCGCACGGCCAGCCGCTCCGGCGGTGGTCTGCAGATCGCGCGGGTGTTCACCACCGCCGGTGTGCACCCCTACGACGAGGTGACCTGGGAGCGCCGCGACGTCGTCCAGACCAACTGGAAGACCGGCGAGGTGGTGTTCGAACAGCGAGCGGTGGAGTTTCCCGACTTCTGGAGCGTGAACGCGTCGACGATCGTTACCACGAAGTACTTCCGCGGTGCACTCGACAGCTCGGTCCGCGAGCAGAGCCTGCGCACCCTGATCGATCGGGTGGTGAAGACGTACCGGAAGGCGGGGGAGGACTTCGGGTACTTCGCCGACGATGAGTCCGCGACGATCTTCGAGCACGAGTTGACCTGGATGCTGCTGCACCAGTACTTCTCGTTCAACTCACCGGTCTGGTTCAACGTCGGGACCGCGTCGCCCCAGCAGGTCAGCGCCTGTTTCATCTTGTCGGTCGACGACTCGATGGACTCGATCTTGAACTGGTACCGCGAAGAGGGCTTCATCTTCAAGGGCGGTTCGGGCGCCGGTCTCAACCTGTCCCGGATCCGCTCCAGCAAGGAGCTGCTGAGCTCGGGCGGGACCGCCTCCGGGCCGGTCTCGTTCATGCGCGGCGCGGACGCGAGCGCGGGAACCATCAAGTCCGGCGGAGCCACCCGCCGCGCGGCGAAGATGGTCGTGCTCGATGTCGATCACCCCGACATCGAGGAGTTCATCGAGACCAAGGCGCACGAGGAGCGCAAGATCCGCGCCCTGCGGGACGCGGGCTTCGACATGGACCTCGGCGGCAAGGACATCACCTCGGTCCAGTACCAGAACGCCAACAACTCCGTTCGCGTCACCGACGAGTTCATGCGAGCCGTCGAGGACGGCGGGCAGTTCGCTCTGCGGGCACGCCAGGACGGACGGGTGATCGAGACCGTGGACGCCCGCTCCCTGTTCGACAAGATCGCCGAGGCCGCCTGGGAGTGCGCCGATCCCGGCATCCAGTACGACGACACGATCAACGACTGGCACACCAACCCCGAGACCGGCCGGATCACCGCGTCCAACCCGTGCTCGGAGTACATGAGCCTCGACAACAGCTCCTGCAACCTGGCGAGCCTGAACCTGCTGAAGTTCCTCCGTGACGACGACATGTTCGACGCAGAGCTGTTCGAGAAGGCCGTCGAGTTGATCATCACCGCGATGGACATCTCGATCTGCTTCGCCGACTTCCCGACTGAGTCGATCGGTGAGACGACCCGCGCCTACCGCCAGCTCGGCATCGGCTACGCGAACCTGGGCGCTCTGCTGATGGCCACCGGCCACGGCTACGACTCCGAGGGCGGCCGGAGCTTGGCCGCGGCCATTACCTCGCTGATGACCGGCACCTCCTACCGTCGCTCGGCCGAGCTGGCCGGGATCGTGGGGCCGTACGAGGGATACGCCCGCAATGCCGACGCCCACAAGCGCGTCATGCGCAAGCACCAGGCGGCCAACGACTCGCTGCGGACCCTGGGCTCGATCGATTCCGACGTCCACAAGCGCGCCACCAAGGCGTGGGAAGGCGTCATCAAGCTCGGTGAGGCCAACGGTTACCGCAATGCGCAGGCCTCCGTGCTCGCGCCGACCGGCACGATCGGCTTCATGATGGACTGCGACACGACCGGCATCGAGCCGGACTTCTCGTTGGTCAAGTTCAAGAAGCTGGTCGGGGGTGGCTCGCTGCAGATCGTCAACCAGACCATCCCGCGGGCGCTGAAAAAGCTCGGGTACACCGACGAGACCGCCGAGGCGATCGTGGAATACATCGCCGAGAAAGGGCACGTGGTAGACGCACCCGGTCTGCGACCCGAGCACTACGAGGTGTTCGACACCGCGATGGGTCAGCGCGCGATCAAGCCGATGGGGCACGTCCGGATGATGGCGGCCTGCCAGCCCTTCCTGTCCGGCGCGATCTCCAAGACCGTCAACCTCCCTGAGTCCGCCAGCGTGGCCGACATCGCCGAGGTCTATCTGCAGGGCTGGAAACTCGGCCTCAAGGCGCTGGCGGTCTACCGCGACAACTGCAAGGTGGGCCAGCCGCTGGCCGACGCCAAGGCCGGCAAGACCGAGGAGGCCACGGCGCCGACGCGGACGGTCGAGGTCGAGAAGGTCGTCTACCGTCCGACCCGCAAGCGGCTGCCGAAGGCCCGGCCCAGCCAGACCCGTTCGTTCGCCGTCGGTGGCGCCGAGGGCTACATGATCTCCGGCTCCTACCCCGACGACGGCCTGGGCGAGGTGTTCCTCAAGCTGGGCAAGCAGGGTTCCACTCTGGCCGGTGTGATGGACGCCTTCTCGATCGCGGTGTCGATCGCCCTGCAGTACGGCGTGCCGCTGGAGACCTACGTCCAGAAGTTCACCAACCTGAAGTTCGAGCCGGCCGGCCTGACCGACGACCCGGACATCCGGATGGCGCAGTCGATCATGGACTACATCTTCCGGCGGTTGGCGCTGGACTACCTCACCTTCGACGAGCGGGCCGAACTGGGCATCTACACCGCCGCCGAGCGTGCCCGTCAGGTGGAGACCGGCTCGTATCTGCCGGTGGAGACCGAGGAGGAGGTGAGTGAGTCGGAGTCACTGAAGAACGACGCCGGCGACGAGGTCGACACCGACACGCTCGACGCTTCCCCCGAGATCCCGGTGGTCGTGGCCGCCCAGCCGGCCCCGGCCGGAGCCCGGACCACGTCGGAGCTCTTCGAGAAGATCACCGGCACCAGCGTCGACGCACCGCTCTGCCTGACCTGCGGGACCAAGATGCGGCCCAGCGGCTCCTGCTACGTCTGCGAGGGCTGCGGCAGCACCAGCGGCTGCAGCTGAGCCGGGCTCGCAGCGCGGACGACACCACCTCGCGGCGGCCATTCGGTCACGGTTCGACCGAATCGCCGCCGTGCCGCGGGACCGGTGGTTACAGTGACCCGGCGAGGCATGGGGGGCCTCGACGGCCGCCGGCCCGGGCGGTGAGCACTGTCGCCGGGCCCTGCGTGTGCGACCGTGCTGCCACGCAAGGGGAATTGTCGTGTCGTTGTGTCGTCGGGTCGCCTGCGCCGTTGCCGCCGTCCCGCTGGTCTTCGCGGTCGGCTGCTCAGGGAACGAGCCGCCTCCGACGGCGCCCGCCCCCTCCTCCATCGATTCCCCCGGCACGTCGGCCGTGCCCTCACCGGTCTCCACTATGCTGCCGACACCGGGAGCCACACCCGGTCCCGGCGACAGCCCGGCACCCGGGCCCGACAGCACCCCCTCGGGCGATCCGCCGACCGGGCCGCAGAACGATCTGGCCAAGACTCCGACCGAGCACGTGATCAAGGCGTCGGGTCTCACCGTGAACGCCTCGTACAGCCCGCGACTGCCGGTGCAGGACTGGTCGGCGTCGGTGAACAAGCCGATCGCGCTGACCCTGACCACGGTCAACAACGGCAAGGCCGGCCAGAAGATCTATCTGACCCGCGTGACGCTCACCATCACCGCCCGCGACGGCAGCGGACCGCTCGACTCGCCGCGACCGCTGAACGACACCGCCAACATCTCACCCGGCTTCATCGTGACCTTCCCCTACACCTACGGACAGGACTTCGTCATTCCGGCCCTGGACGAGGGCGCGACGTCGGTGACGCTCGACTTCACCTACGAGTTCCTGCTGCAGGTCTCGAAGGACTCCAAGGACTACTACAAGCAGACGGCGATCGACTCGCTCGTGGTCCCGATCGTCACCTGAGCGCCGCGTGCGCCGAGCCACCTCGGCCTCGGTCGGCACCTCTCCAGCCCCTCGGGCGTTGGCCAGGTGTGGCCGAGAGATCTCAGATGTCGCGAGCGGGTGCGCTAGGTTCGGACGCCAGGAGGTGGGTTGTGGGGGAGATCGACGGGTTCGACCTCGACCGGAGCACGGCGCAGGCGTGGTCGGAGTTCCAGGCGCGTCTCGCGGAGGTCGTGTCGGTGATCGACGACTCCGGCGACCTGACCATCGGCACCGACACCGGTCCGCGTGAGGGCGGCCCGTTCGTCCGGTTCAGCTCACCGGCGCCCAACACGGTCCGCGCCGAGGCGGCCAGCAATGCTGAGCTGGGCGAGCACTTCCAGCTGGACGCCGAGGACCTCGGGGCGATGGAGGCCCTCGGCTGGCTGCCGCCGAGCACCGACGACGGACCGAACTTCTGGGCCCAGCTGCCGCAGGAGAACTCCGACCGGGTCGCCGAGCTGGCCGTCGCCGCACTGCGAGACGTGTACGGCGTCCAGCATCCCGTCTTCCTCGCACCCGACCAGCTGGCCGAGGTGCTGCGCCCGCCCGCTCCTGAGGACACGCCGGCCGCCGGACTCGAGCGGGTGTCGGCTTCACGGGTCGATCTGCGGTGTCTGATGCCCCGGAATCGCCAGCATCTGAACGAACTGGTCGACGCCGAGCTGACCGCGCTCTACGGTCACCCGCCGTTCCGCGACGAGGAGGGCGATGTCGCCATCCGGGTCGGTTCCACCATGCTCTTCCTGCGCACCGCGACCGATGCCCAGGAGGTCGTCGTGTTCGCCGCGGTCGTGCACGACCTCGAAGGTCGGTCGCGGGCGGCTGAGGTGCTGAACGATCTGAACGTCGAGGCCCGCTGGGTCAAGTTCCAGCTGGTCCGTGACCGCGTCTTCGTCACCTTGTCGGTGGCCGCCGCGCCGTTCGTCCCGGCACATCTGCACCAGGCGGTGCGGATCATGTCGGATGTGGCCGACGGGATCGACGACGAGCTCGCCGCCAAGCTCAAGGGGCGGACCACGTTCTCCGATCGCGGCGACAACGCCTGATCGCGGACGGGGAGAAGCCGGACCGGTGCCGACATGGCTGAAGATCCTGGCCCGGGCGCTCGCCGCGCTCGGGCTGGCCGGTGTCGCGGTGGCCGTCGGCGCCTTCCTGCTCACCGGCGCCGCACCGCGGGCGTTCGTGGCCCTGCTCCCGCCGCCGGAGGCCTCGGTGGTTCCGTCCTTCATCCCGTCGCCGACGGCTCCACCCACACCGGCTCTGACTCGGGTCCATGTGGTCGCCATCGGCGACTCCGTGACGGCCGGAAACGCCTGCAACTGCACCGCGTTCCCCGCGCTGTACGCCGATGGTCTGGAGCGCGACCACGACGTCAGGACCTACGTCCGCAACGACGGAGCCGGTGGGGAGACCAGCGCCGATGTCCTCGATGACCTCCGCGGCGACCAGTCCGAGCGCGACGATCTCGCGCGCGCCGACATCGTGCTCGTGACCATCGGGGCCAACGACTTCGGCCCGCAGTACGACCAGATCACCTCCGGCACATGTGGTGGCCGCGACCATCTCGAGTGTGTCCGACCCACCCTCGGCGCTCTCCCCGGGCGGCTGACGACGATCGTCCAGCGGATCAGGGAACTGCGCCGGGGTGCACCGACCGCAATCCTGCTCACCGGCTACTGGAACGTCTTCGAGGACGGGCAGGTGGTCGAGCAGTCGATGAGCCGCCAGGGCCGGGCGGACAGCGATGCGCTGACCCGTGCGACCAACCAGGTGGTGGCGCAGGTCGCGAAGGCCCAGCGGGCGACGTACGTGGATCTCTACTCACCCTTCAAGGGCTCGGAAGGGGGCGACGACCCGACCGACCTGCTGGCCGACGACGGCGACCACCCGAACGCCGCCGGGCACCGGGCGATCGCTCGGGCCCTGCTCGCGGCCGGAACCGTGCCGGTGACCCTGGCCTGAGGCCTCAGGCTGCGTCGCGATCCGCCGAGCGCTCGGCGGAT
>DASTGF010000093.1:0-2237 GCA_035719255.1 Microlunatus sp.
GTCCCGGCGGCGGCGCCCGTGGTCCGGGACGTCCGGGTGGCGCTCCGGGTACCGGTGCTCCCGGTGCCGGTGGCGGCGCTCCGGCCGGCGGTGGCTTCGGCAAGGGCGGCCGCGGTCGCGGTGGCACCCAGGGTGCCTTCGGTCGAGCGGGTGGTCCCGCCCGTCGGGGTCGCAAGTCGAAGAAGCAGCGTCGTCAAGAGTTCGACCAGATGCAGGCGCCGGAGATCGGCGGCGTGCGTGTCCGTCAAGGCGACGGCCAGAAGGTCCGACTCGCCCGCGGCGCCAGCCTGACCGACCTCGGCGAGAAGATCGGCGTGGACGTGTCGTCGCTGGTCCAGGTGCTGTTCCACCTCGGCGAGATGGTGACCGCCACCCAATCAGTGTCGGACGAGACCCTCAGGGTGCTCGGCACCGAGCTCAACTACGACATCGAGGTCGTCTCGCCCGAGGACGAGGACCGCGAGCTGCTGGAGAGCTTCGACATCGAGTTCGGCGAGAACGAGGGCGGTGAGGAGGACCTGGCGCAGCGTCCGCCGGTCGTCACCGTCATGGGTCACGTCGACCACGGCAAGACGAAGCTGCTGGACGCCATCCGCAAGACCAACGTCGTGGCCCGGGAGGCCGGTGGCATCACGCAGTCCATCGGTGCCTACCAGGTCGCGGCCGAGGTCGATGGTGACGAGCGGAAGATCACCTTCATCGACACCCCAGGGCACGAGGCGTTCACCGCCATGCGTGCCCGCGGGGCGAAGTCGACCGACATCGCCGTGCTGGTGGTGGCGGCCGACGATGGTGTGATGCCGCAGACCATCGAGGCGTTGAATCACGCCCTGGCGGCCGACGTCCCGATCGTGGTGGCGGTCAACAAGATCGACAAAGAAGGCGCCGACCCGACCAAGGTCCGCGGCCAGCTGACCGAGTACGGGCTGGTGCCCGAGGAGTACGGCGGCGACACCATGTTCGTCGATGTCTCCGCCATCTCCGGTGTCGGCCTGGACTCGCTGCTGGAGGCGGTCATCCTGACCGCGGACGCGGCGCTGGACCTGCGGGCGAACCCGGACATGGACGCCCAGGGTGTGGCCATCGAGGCGCACCTGGACAAGGGCCGTGGGCCCGTGGCCACCGTCCTGGTGCAGCGAGGCACGCTGCACGTCGGCGACTCGATCGTCGCCGGTCCGGCACACGGCCGGGTCCGGGCGCTGCTCAACGACAACGGCGACAACGTCACCGAGGCTCCGCCCTCGATGCCGGTCCAGGTCCTCGGTCTGACCGCGGTCCCGGGCGCCGGTGATTCGTTCCTGGTCGTCGAGGACGACCGGATGGCCCGCCAGATCGCCGAGCGGCGTGCCGCCCGGCTCCGGATGGCGGCCCAGGCGGCCAGCACCCGGCGCAAGACACTGGACCAGCTGTTCGAGCAGCTCGAGAAGGGCGAGACGCAGGAGCTGCGGCTCATCCTCAAGGGCGATGGTGCCGGTTCGGTCGAGGCCCTGGAGGACGCCCTGTCGAAGATCGACGTGGGCGACGAGGTCAGCCTGCGGGTGATCGACCGCGGTGTCGGCGCGATCACCGAGACCAACGTCAGCCTGGCGGCGGCGTCGGATGCGGTGATCATCGGCTTCAACGTCCGCCCGCAGGGCAAGGCGACCGAGCTGGCCGATCGGGAAGGCGTGGACATCCGGTACTACTCGGTGATCTACGCCGCGATCGACGAGATCGAGGCCGCGCTGAAGGGCATGCTCAAGCCGATCTACGAGGAGGCCACCCTCGGCCAGGCGGAGATCCGCGAGATCTTCCGCTCGTCCAAGGTGGGCATCATCGCCGGCTGTATGGTCATCGACGGCGTCATCCGGCGCAACGCCAAGGCGCGGGTGCTCCGCGACGGCATCGTGCTCCACGAGTCGAGCATCGCCTCGTTGCGGCGGGAGAAGGACGACGCCACCGAGGTACGCGAGGGGTACGAATGCGGTCTGACCGTCGCCAACTACTCCGACATCCGGATCGGTGACATCGTGGAGACCTTCGAGCTTCGCGAGAAGGCCCGGACGTAGTCACGTCGCAGAATCGATCACGGTCCCGGTCACGCTCGGCGTGCCGGGACCGAGTCGGCTCCGCGGCCCGCGGCCGTCCGCCCGGCGAGGCCTGGGCGGACCCGTCGGCGCGGTGAGGCAGGATTGTCCAGTTGCACCGAGTCCCAGGAGGAGACATGACCTCGCCACGTGTGCCCAAGCTCGCCGATC
>DASTGF010000094.1:0-3096 GCA_035719255.1 Microlunatus sp.
CGGCCAGGCACGTGTATCCGGCGATGCGGGCGGCCGCGCTGGGCGCGAGTTCGACGCCGGTCTGGTGGATCCGGGTGCCGCCGCCGGAGGACAGGGCCTTCACGCCGAGGGCGACGAGGCCCACGATCGCGACCGTGGCCACCACGATGGTGATGGCGACCAGGCTCAGGGAGGCCCAGTCGACGGTCATGGCCGGTTCTTCGTTGGCCGGCGTCTCCGGGTGCCTTTTGTGGATGGCGGGTGAGGCCGCGCCGGTAAGGCGTCGAGTGGTGGTCGATGGTGCCACTTCGGGTCGGGCACCGCGGTGGTCACGGTGGGATCGATGGTGACCATGTCGCCGGACAGCAGGTGCACGATAAACAGCGCGGCGCCGTCGAGGTCGAGGGCGATTCGGTGCAGGTGCGCGAGAGCGTCCATGAGGTGCTGATGGGTGTCGAAGCGGGTAGAACCCCAGCGGCAGGCCCACCGGTGGTCGTCCTGCTCGATGACCCGCAGATACCAGCTCATTCAGCAATCGTCGGGGCATGCCGACCGATCGCCCAGGGGCGGAAGTCCCGACCGGACACTGCGTCGGTAGCCGGCCGACCAGGCGGCGACCTGAGCGCTGACGCTCAGCGCCCAGCGGCACGTGGACACCCCGGCGACACGACAGCTCCCACCAGCGGGGGGCTTGACCCGTCAACGCTGCTGGGGCCCGGTCAGGTGTCCTCAGCGGCTACGCCGACGGAGCCGCGCGGATCCGTTAGGACCGGCGGCGAGTCATGGTCGACGAACGACTCCGCAGGATCCGGCGGTCCTCTACCGCGCTCACACGAAGAGGACGGCAAGGCCGCGACAATCCATCAACGTCACCTGAGCCGGATCCACCACCGCCAACGGGAGTCCGATAGGTGCGGTGATCCATCATCCGGGCGGCGCCATCCTGCTCGTTGGTGCGGACGAAGTCGTTGATATTCACGGCCAATGCCGCGCTGGATTCGGGTCGCTTTGAAGCCAGTCCTTCAGGTGAAGGGAATCTTGGAAGAAGTGGTACAGCCGATTCCCGGCCTCGTCCGAGCCGACCGCGGAACCGTCGGCCAACACCTCTTAGGCTGGTCTCGAGAGCGGATCATGCCACGGCATGGTCAGGCCAGCCTTCATTCAGCGCGTGATTTCCCCTTTGCGTCGATCCAGATGTGCGCCGCTCTACCTGATCGGCCTCCATTCCTCCCCTTGGATCTGGGCCACGAGCGTCGCTACGTCCAGTGACGGCATCGTGCCCCGAGACCGCACTGGACGGTCTGTCACAAGCGTTATCGATTGAGTGGATTCGATCGCAAAGTCCGAATCCTGCCTACCCCGCTGATAATGTACCGACGCATCCATCGGTCCTGACGGGCCCTGATCCCCCCATGATCGGCTCTGCCGGCGGACGCAGAAGGACGCCCAGTTCACCCCTCGGGGGCTGGGCGTCCTTCCCCATCCTGACCTACTTGGGCCGCGCTCGGGCCGCGCCAAGCCGAGCACCTTCGGCGCACCACCTCGCCCCGCACGCACGCCGCAACCAACTGGACGACGTCGTCCCCCACACCAGCACGTCCGGTGTCCTGTGTGCCCTGGGGTGCACAGGCTCCCAGCGATGACCACGTGGTCTGAATCCCCCCGGCATGTCCGGAGACTCCAGAGCTTGGGAAGGATGGAGTCATGCCGGGAGATTCAACGAGGCGGTACCCGCAGGAGCTCAAGCAGCGGGCGGTGCGGATGGTCGCGGAGATCGCGGGTGAGCACGAGTCGGAGTGGGCGGCGATGAGCCGGGTGGCCGAGCTACTCGGGGTCGGCACCGCCGAAACGGTCCGTAAGTGGGTGCGGCAGGCCGAGGTCGATACTGGGACCCGGGTCGGCACCTCCTCTGAGGAGTCGGCCGAGCTGCGCCGGTTGCGGCGGGAGAACGCGGAACTCAAGCGCGCCAACGCGATCCTGAAGGCGGCGTCGGCTTTCTTCGCGGCCGAGCTCGACCGGCCGTCCCACTGATCGCGGAGTTCATCCGCCGCCACGCGGACCGCCGGGAGGCCGGCGGTCTGCGGTGGGGAGTCGAGCCGATCTGCAAGGTCCTGTCCGAGCACCTGGGTCTGCGGATCGCCCCGTCCACCTACTACGAGCACGCCGCCCGGCCGGTCCAGACGCGGCCGGCTGCGGTGCGGGATGCGTCCCTGCTCGAAGCGATTCGGCGGGTTCACGCCGAGAACAACCAGGGCACCTATGGTGCCCGGAAGGTGTGGCTGCAGCTGAACCGGGAAGGCCTCCCGGTGGCCCGGTGCACCGTGGAGCGGCTGATGCGCTCCGCCGGCCTGGTCGGTGTCCGTCGGGGCAAGGCCAAACGCACCACGGTCGCCGATCCGGGTGCGCAGCGGCCGGCGGACCTGGTGCAACGACGGTTCGGTGCGCTCGTGCCGGATCATTTGTGGGTGGCCGACATCACCTACGTGAGCACCTGGTCCGGATGGGTGTACGTGGCGTTGGTGACCGATGCCTACGCCCGCCGCATCCTGGGCTGGCGGGTCGCGACGACCATGACGACGCAACTGGTGCTGGACGCGCTGGAGCAGGCCATCTGGACCCGTCAACGACTTGGTCAGAGTGTGGAACACGTGGTGGCACACAGCGACCGCGGGTCCCAGTACACATCCATCCGGTACTCCGAACGCCTCGCCGAGGTGGGCATCGCGGCGTCGGTGGGCAGCGTCGGCGACTCCTACGACAACGCCTTGGCCGAAACGGTGAACGGCCTGTACAAGGCTGAGGTGATCCGTCACCGCGGCCCCTGGCGCAGCATCGACGCCGTCGAGTTCGCCACCGCCGAATGGATCGACTGGTACAACCACCGGCGCCTGCACGAGTACTGCGGCGACGTCCCACCAGCCGAACTCGAGGACGCGTTCTACGCTCACCACCGAGCCCAGCAACCCGCCGGACTCGCCGTTTGAGACAGTCTCCGGACATGCCGGGGGGATTCAGTCCACGTGACGGCGCGCGGTCAGATCCGTCGATCGCACGTCACACCTCCGCCCACGCTTTGCTCAAGCTTGCTTTGTCTGCCAACACGATAGACGTACTCTC
>DASTGF010000095.1:0-4336 GCA_035719255.1 Microlunatus sp.
ATAGACCCGCAGGTCGTGCCCCTGGACGACCAGGCGCAGCGCCTCCTCAGCGCGGAACAGGGTTGCAGAGGGCCAGATCTCGATCTCGACGGGCACAACTTCCCCGGGGCTGAGCAGATCGTCCTTCTGGTGCAGGTAGACCGGCTGCTGCGGGGTCGACGCACTCTCGTCGAGTTCCCGTCTGCTCACGCGCAGCCACCCGAGCGCAACGTCGCCGTCGTCGAAGGTGGAGAAAAAGGGGAAAGGAACCCGCTCGCCGTCGGCGTTCAGCTTCTGCACGCCGACGAACAGGTCCATGTTGTCTGCGCCCTCCGCCTCGACCCACAGCCGCAGCTTCATGTAACCGGTCAGCTCCGTGTCCGCGTCGAAGACGTGGTCGAAAACGGCCTGTCCCCCGGTGGCGTCGTAGGCCGCCTCCCCCTCCTCCGCAGGCAATTCGGCGGCAAGCGACCCTGCGCGCGCGTCCAGGTACAGGGGGGTGTGTCGGGTCCGTGCGAGCGGCCACTCCTGCTCGTCGCGGAAGGTGCCGACGTTGGCCCGCTCGCGGACTTCGAGCCGCACGGGCGGCCAGTCGTCGACCTCGGTGGGCTCGTCCTTGAGGAATCGGTCGAAGAAGGCTGTCTGGCGGGCGACGCTGTCCGGTGCGTAGAAGTAGGACCACTTCTTGCGGCCGTGGACCTCCAGCCATTTGTGCGTGGACGACAGCTTGCGGAATGCCTCGAGCGTGCCCCGGGTGTGCAGGCCGTGGTCGCTCCAGCTGGCGACGACGTAGGCCGGGACGTCGATCGCGGAGTGGTCGGCGACCTTGCCTTTCCAGTACTCGTCGTGGAAGGGGTGGTTCATCGCGTTGCCGCCGACGTCCTCGACCCGGCCGTGGGTGTTGGCGATGAGCGGGCCGAGCAGGGTGCTGAACTGGGTCTCCGGGATGCCGCCGTGGGTGGCCATCTCGTAGTAGGGGTCGGAAAGACCCTCCCAGGGGTTGATGGCGGCCAGGTGTGGCGGGCGCAGCGCGGCCACGGCCCATTGGATGATCGCGTACCAGGAGACCCCGGCCATGCCGACTTTGCCGTTGCTCCAGTCCTGGGTGCCGGCCCATTCGATGAGGTCGTAGCAGGCCTCGGTGTCCGCGCGATCGAACAGGGTGACGTCGCCTTCCGATCCCCACGCGCCCCGCGCGTCGGCCAGGATCAGCGAGTAGCCCTGCCCCGCCCAGTAGGCCGGGTCGGGGGTCTCGAAGGCGACGTAGGGCGAGAGCGCGTCGAGGTCGACCTCGTGTCCGGACCAGTTGCTCCAGTCCAGAGCTCCGTGCTTGCCGTACGGCGACCAGGCGACCAACACGGGGGTCGCCTCGGTGGTGCCGGCCGGCTGGTAAAGGTCGACCAGCAGTCTCAGGCCGTCTCGCATCGGCACCGCGACGTTGCGCTGGATGCGCAGGTCACCGACCGTCTCGTCGCTATAGTCACCGCCCGGCCAGCCGGCGGCTTCAGGTGGATTGCCGGGGCCGAAAAGGATCGTTGCTTCTCGGGTCGTGGTCACGGGCTGCTCCGTTCATTGATCAGGGGTGCAGGAGGCGGGCGGGTCCCGGAGGACCCCGGTCCTGCCGTGCCGGGATATGGCGGCGCGCGGGGCGTCCAGGGAGTGTCGGGTCGTGCCGGTGGGCCGGCCGGGGCCCAGGCGGACCAGAAGCGGGTGACGACGTGGCGGTGAAGCGCCGGGCGCCGTCGTCGCGGCGGAACGCAGACACTCGACTTCGAACCTGGAATCAGGCGAATGCTGAGTGGCCCGTGACCGCTCGACCGACGATCAGGGACTGGACGGTGTCGGTGCCCTCGTAGGTGTAGACAGCCTCCATGTCGGCGTGGTGGCGGGCGACGTGATGTTCGAGAAGGATTCCGTTGCCACCGAGGATGTCACGGGCCATCGCGCACACCCGTCGTGCGGCGGAGGCGGTCTGAAGCTTGGCCAACGCCGCATGTTCGAGTCGGATTCGGCCCTGCTCCTGCAGTTGAGCCATCCGCAGGCAGGTCAGTTGCATGCCGGTGATGTCGGACAGCCTGTGCGACAGCTTGTCCTGCACGAGCTGGAACGCGGCGATCGGCCGGCCGAACTGCTCGCGGCGCATGGCGTAGGCCAGAGCGCATTCGTAGGCGCCGAGGGCATGACCCAGGCCCTCCCAGGCGATCGACTGCCGGCTCTTGGTCAGCACCCGGGCCGTGTCGGCGAAGGTCCTGGACTCGGCCAGACGATTGCCGAGCGGAACCCGGACGCCGTGGAGCCGAATTTGAGCCTGCCAGACGCCGGGCGAGTTCGAGAGTGAGGAGTCCTTCGGCCACGGTGCTCATCGCTGGGCAGCCGTGACCACTGATCGAGCCGCCCGACACTTTCAGCTCCGCGTACGGCTGGACCAACGGACGTGGAAACTCCGCCCGCTCCCAGTAGTTCGACGCGACTGGAATCAGCTGCTCGTCGACGAACGTCCGCACACGATCCCGGACGGCCCGAACTGCATCGGTGAGCAGGTCGTCGGTGCTGTAGAAGTCCGTGCCCTGCGAACGACCCAGGTCCTTGCTCAGAATGTCGGTCATGTCGGCAGTTACTCCTGGTAGATATCGACGTGGTACTGCTTGATTTGTTGGAAGATCAGCGCCTGGCCCATATTTGAACGGTTTCCGGTTGGCGGGAACCCGCAACTGCTTGATGCGAATCAACCGTTCGATGCGGCAGCGCTGCGGAGCTCGTTCTTGCGGATCTTGCCGGTGGCGGTGCGTGGCAGGACTTCGACGAAGATCACCTCGTCGGGCACCTTGTATCGCGCGATGAGGGCGCGGACGTGGTCGAGGACCTCGGTCGCGGTGAGGTCGGCGCCGGGTCGGGCGACGACGAACGCCCGCGGCCGTTCGCCCCACTTGGCGCTGGGCATCCCGATCACCGCTGCCTCGGCGACGGCCGGGTGCGACAGCACCGCGTTCTCCACCTCGATGGTGGAGATGTTCTCGCCGCCGGAGATGATGATGTCCTTGGCCCGGTCCTTGAGTTCGATGTAGCTATCGGGGTGCATGACGCCCAGGTCGCCGGAGTGGAACCAGCCGCCGCGGAAGGCCTCCTCGGTGGCCGCGTCGTCCTTGAAGTAGCCGGCCATCACGTTGTTGCCCCGAAGCACGATCTCACCGATCGTCCGGCCGTCCGCGGGCACGTCGCCCATCGTGTCGTCGACGACCCGGGCCGACTCGGCCTGCAGCATGCCGACCCCCTGCCGGGACAGCTTGCGGGCCCGCTCGTCCGGCGGCAGGTCCGCCCATTCGCGCTGGTACTCGCAGATGGTGAACGGTCCGTACACCTCGGTCAGGCCGTACACGTGCACCACGGTGACGCCGAGCCGGCCCAGCTGCTCGATGATCGTCGGGGACGGCGGGGCACCGGCGGTGGTGATCCGGATCGGCCGATCGAGCACGTGCGCCTGCGGGGCGTCGGCGATCGTGCTGCACACGGTGGGTGCGCCGCACAGGTTGGTCGTGCCCAGGTCGTCGATGGCCGACCAGATCGCGTCGGCCCGCACCGCCCGCAGGGCAAGGTGAGTGGCGCCTGCGCCGGTCACCGCCCACGGGGTGCACCAGCCGTTGCAATGGAACATCGGCAGCGTCCACAGGTACACCGAGTCGCTGGTGAACTGGTTGTGGAAGATCTCGCCGAAGGAGTTCAGGTACGCGCCGCGGTGGGTGTACATGACGCCCTTGGGCTTTCCGGTGGTGCCGGATGTGTAGTTGATCGTGATGACGGTGCGCTCGTCGTCGACCGTCCACGGCAACGGTTCTCCCGACGCACCGGCAGCCACGAACGACGCGAACGACTCCTGACCGACATCCAGTCCGCTCGATTCCAGACCGAATTCGGCGTCGGCGATCTCGACGACCCCGGTGAGCGACGGGGCCGCGTCGAACGAGTTGCCCACGGTGGCAACCAGTTCGGCGTCGACGAACAGCAGCGTGGCCTCGGAATGATTCAGGATGTAGTCGATCTCGGCCTTGGCCAGCCGCGAGTTCAGCGCCACCAGGACGCCACCGGCCAGCGGCACCGCGAAGTGCGCGATGAGCATCTCGGGCACGTTCGGCGCCAGGACGACGACCCGGTCACCGGGCTGGATGCGGGCCTTCATGGCGCGGGCGAAACGTTGTGCGGTGTCGGCGAAATCGGCGTAGGTGTACCGGCGTTTGCCGTAGACGATGGCGTCCTTGGCCGGGTACACCTCGGCGGAGCGTTGCAGGAACCGCAGCGGGGTCAGGGGGGAATCGTTGGCGGTCGAGTTGATCATCAGGTGACTCCGTCGTCGAGGTAATTC
>DASTGF010000096.1:0-3972 GCA_035719255.1 Microlunatus sp.
CCCGGCGGGGCGAACGTCCCCCCAGGGCAGGTCGGGGCCGGGCGGCATGGCCTCACCGCGGCCGACATCCCCACCGCAGCGGCGGTGACCGACCCCACCCGGGCCCTTGGCTCGCCGCTGACGCCGATACCGGCATATGACGGTCTGGGCACCGCCGATGCGCTCGGCGGCCGCGGTCAGGTCGCCCCGTGAGTAGCCCCGCCGACACCGGACCCCCGCCCGCTCAAACCGCCGGGGACCGGTCGCTCGGCGAGCTGATCTCCGACGTCACCGGGGACCTGTCGACGCTGATGCGGCAGGAACTGGAACTGGCGAAAGCCGAACTGCAGCAATCCGCTAGCCGCGCCGGCAAGGGCGCGGGCATGCTCGGCGGAGCCGGCCTCGCCGGGTACTTCGTGCTGCTGTTCGTCTCCATCGCCCTGTGGTGGGCGATCGGCACCGCCACCGGACTGGGCTGGGCCGCCCTGATCGTCGCCCTGTTGTGGGCGGTCATCGGCGCGATCCTGTTCTTCGCCGGCCGCAACTCGCTCAAATCGGTACGCGGCATCCCCAGGACCGCCGACACCGTGAAGAAGATCCCGGACGCCCTCCAGGGCAACGAATAACCGCGCCTGCCTGCCCGTCTACCGACCATCTCAGCGAACAAAGGAAACTCTTGATGAACACAGACCCAGACCAGATCCGCCGGGAGATCGAACGCACCCGGTCGGATCTCAGTGAGAACGTCAACGCCCTGGGCGACAAGGTCAACCCGGGCAGCATCGCCAAACGGCAGGTCGGGAAAGTCCGCGGCGCCGCGGTCTCGGTGAAGGAGGCCGTCCTGGGCAGCGACACCCAACCGACCGACGGCGGCGTCGCCGGTTCGGTCGGCGAGGCCGTGTCGGCCGCGCCGGGAGCGGTGGCCCGCAAGGCCCAGGGATCGCCGATCGCGGCCGGGCTGATCGCCTTCGGCGCCGGCGTTCTCATGTCGTCGCTGCTGCCGGCCAGCCGCGTCGAGCAGCAGGCCGCGGACAAGGTCAAGGACACCGCGCAGCCCCTGGTGGACGAGTTGACCGACACCGCCAAGCAGGTCGCGGAGAACATGAAGGAACCCGCCCAGCAGGCTGTCGAGGAGATGAAAGCCACCGCTGCCGACGCCGCCGCCACCGTCAAGGACGACGCGGCCGCCGCCGCGGACGAGGTGAAAGCCCAGGCGCAGGACTCCAAGGACACCGTCCAGCAGGCCGCCCAGTAACTCTTTCACCCCCCATCGCCCGTCAGACCTCCAACGAAGGAGCGCACCATCGTGACCAATGCCATGAGCCCGGACCTGTATGTCGGCCGGACCGCCGTCGACCCGCAGGGCAACAAGATCGGCACCGTCGGCCAGGTCTACATCAACGACCAGACCGAACAGCCGGACTGGATCACCGTCAACACCGGCCTGTTCGGGATGAAGGAGAACTTTGCGCCGCTGGCCGGATCCAGCTTCAACGGTGACAATCTCGTCCTGCCGTTCGGCAAGGACGTCGTGAAGGATTCCCCCGACATCGCCGACGGCAGCCACCTGGACCTGGACGAGCAGCAGTCCCTGACCGCCTACTACCGGCAGTACCTCGCAGCAGGTGACGTCGGCTACGACCAGGAGGACACCCGGACCACAGCCGGGAACGGCCAGGCGAAGGGCCACGACACGTCGGGTCCGAATACCGACGACGCGGTGACGCGGTCGGAGGAGCAGCTCAAGGTCGGTACCGAGCGGGTCGAGGCGGGCCGGGCGCGGTTGCGCAAGTACGTGGTCACCGAGCAGCAGACCGTCCAGGTGCCGGTCTCCCGCGAGGAGATCCGGGTGGAACGGGAACCGATCACCGACGCGAACCGTGACGCTGCCCTGTCCGGCGCCGACATCACCGAGGAGGAGCACGAGGTCGTGCTGTCGGCGGAACGGCCCGTGGTCACCACCGAAGCGGTTCCCGTCGAACGGGTCCGGCTCGGCACCGAAACGGTCACGGAGACGGAGACCGTCTCCGGGCAGGTCCGCAAGGAACAGATCGAACTCGACGACCCCACCGACACCAGCCGTCGGTAACACCCCTTCGGGGTGGACGACCGGTCGGACTCAACGGGGGCCGGTGGCGGCACCTCCCAGTCCACCGATTCGCTCACTTCGAGGATGGCAATGAAGAATCAGCACGGCCCGGCCGGCGGCGGACGCAGCAGCGTCCCCGCCGGCTCCGGCGCACTCGCCCACGGTCCGGTCCCGGCACCCGACGACGCCGACAAGCCCGACGCGCCGACCAAGCTGACCAAACCGACGTGGAGATTCATCGCCCGGTAGCCGGACGCCGGCCACAGTGCACCGGCGACACCGATGACCAGAGCCAGGCCTGTTGAAGAGCTCGCGGTGAGTTGCTCCAGCGGTCCCTTGATGGTGTCGACGATGGACCCGGCACCCATCTGGGAGAGCACGTCGATGAGTTCATCGGTCTTGCCGGCCTGACCGAAGATGCCCAGCAGCGAGACCAGCGCGAGCAGCGCCGGGAACAGCGCAAGCACCGCGTAGTAGCTCAATGCGGCGGCCAGATCGGTGCACTGGTCGTCACCGAACTCCCGCAGCTCGGCCTGTGGTGCCAAATAGCGTGGTCAGAAGATGCCAGACAAGACAATTTTGGCAATTCACACCGTAGGTGGTTCCTCGCGCGGGACGCGCGCGGAGGGTCGGTTGATAGATGGGATGTTCGTGCCGCGCGAGTCCTTGCTGTTCGGTGCGACGCACGGCTCATCTCGACGGCCGACTCCTTCTTCGCGTGGCCGGCGATCGTGGCCGGCGCGATCCGGATAGCTCCGGCCAGGCCAGGCACACCAGCGCGACTCTCGCGATCCCGAACAGCCAGGGAATGGGAAGCGCGAAGCCGATCCAGAAGACTGCCTCCATCGGTATTAGCCCCAGGTTCAGCACCGCGCCTGTCTTGCGCTGCTTCCACAGCAGCCACCCTGAGATGACCGCAATCAGTACCAGGCCGGCATAGATCAGAAGTAGTGCGATCACGCGGTCGGCAGCGAACGGTGATGACCAGGGGCCGGCGTACATGTCGAACAGGCCCCAGAGCGATGGAAGTCTGCCGTTTTCGGCAATGAAGATGGCGACGGGTACGGCCGGGACGCCGAACATGGCGGCATAGGTCCAGGTCGCCAACGCTGCTGTCCGTGATCGGTTCATCGAGACGCCCTTCCTTCCGATCGCTGGTCATTACCTGAGGCGCGTTGTCGGCTGCGGTCACCCGGTCGGACGACGCCCGGGTCGCCGAATCTCGTCCGGGAGGGCAGCGGCGAGGAGAGCTACGAATGGGGCGATCCGGCCACTGCTTGGTCATGGCCGCGGGTAGTGATTGCGTTCTCGATGATCGCGATGGGGTCGTAGGCCAGGAGCTCCGCTCTGAGTGCGGCGACGCTTGCTGCATAGCTCGGGTCCTGAACGAGCCGGTGGACCGCCTTGCGGATCGCCGCCGGCCTCGGGCGCTCGCTGCGAAGGTCGATTCCGAGGCCGTTGTGGCCGATTCGGGCGTTGATGTCGTTCTTTCCCTCGCGTTTGCCCGCACTCACGACCGCGACGCCGTTCAGGAACGCAGCGAGGTTGCTGCCGAAGCCACCGCTGGTGACGAAGACGTCGACGTGCGGGAACAGGTCGTCGTAGTCGATGAAGTCGGCGATGACGACGTTCGACTGGGGGAACCGCGTGCGGAGAGCCTCCGTGTGAGCTCCCGCGGTGGTGGCCACGACGACGTACTCGGAGTCCTTGAATGCCTCGATGGTGGGAACGATCAGCTTGTCCGGCTCGGCGTTGTCCACCGTGCCTTGCGAGACGGCGACCACCTTGCTCGTGGGGTCGGTGACGGAGCCCGGCAGCGGGGTGGAGGTCAGTGCTCGGCCGGCCGGGACGAGGGGGCCGTCGTACTCCGCGTTGTGGAGCGGCCGGTAGCCCGGGAACTCCAG
>DASTGF010000097.1:0-5177 GCA_035719255.1 Microlunatus sp.
GCCCTCGTTGTACCGGGGGTCGGACGGCTCGAAGATCTTGGACAGCGGCACGTCCTTGCCCATCACCGGCGGCGGCATCACCTTGGTGATCCGGTCGCCGACGGAGAACGGCATGCCCAGCACCCGGGCGGAGTCCTTGACCGCCTGCTTGGCCTTGATGGTGCCGTAGGTCACGATCTGGGCCACCCGGTCGTCGCCGTACCGCTCGGTGACGTACCGGATCACGTCACCTCGCCGCCGTTCATCGAAGTCCACGTCGAAGTCGGGCATGGAGACGCGGTCCGGGTTGAGGAACCGCTCGAAGATCAGCCCGTGTACCAGCGGGTTCAGATCGGTGATCCGCATCGCGTAGGCAACCATCGACCCGGCTCCGGAACCGCGGCCGGGACCGACCCGGATGCCGTGGTCCTTGGCCCAGTTGATGAAGTCGGCGACGACGAGGAAGTAGCCGGGGAAGTTCATCGCGGTGATGACGCCGACCTCGTAGTCGGCCTGCTTGCGCACCTCCGGCGGGATGCCGTCCGGGAACCGGATGGCCAGGCCCTTCTCGACCTCCTTGACGAACCAGGTCTGTTCGGTCTCCCCGTCCGGCACCGGGAACCTCGGCATGTAGGACGACGACTCGTCGAAGGCCACCGAGCAGCGCTCGGCGATCAGCAGGGTGTTGTCGCAGGCCTCCCGCAGGTCGTACCGGTCCGCCCACAGGGCCCGCATCTCGGCCGGCGACTTGAGGTAGAAGTCGTCCGCGTCGAACTTGAACCGGTTCGGGTCGTCCAGGGTCTTGCCGGACTGCACGCACAGCAGCGCCTCGTGCGCGCTGGCGTCGGCCTTGTTCGTGTAGTGCAGGTCGTTGGTGGCGATCATCGGCAGCTGCAGGTCGCGGGCCAGCCGGATCAGCCCGTCCCGGACCCGGGTCTCGATCGACAGGCCGTGGTCCATCAACTCGACGAAGTAGTTCTCCTTGCCCAGGATGTCCCTGAATTCAGCGGCGCTGGCCACCGCCTTGTCGTAGTTGCCGATGCGCAGCCAGGTCTGCACCTCGCCGGACGGGCAGCCGGTGGTGCCGATCAGACCGGCGGAATATTCGGACAGCAGCTCGCGGTCGGCGCGCGGCTTGTAGAAGAAGCCCTCGAGCGAGCTCCGGGAGGCCAACCGGAACAGGTTGTGCATGCCCTGGGTGGTCTCGGAGAGCAGCGTCATGTGGGTGTAGGCGCCGGCACCGGAGACGTCGTCGTCACCGCCGTCGGCCCAGCGGACCCGGGTCTTGTCGTACCGGGACGTGTTCGGGGTGAGGTAGGCCTCCATCCCGATGATCGGGTTGACGCCGGCGGCCCGGGCCTGCCGGTAGAAGTCGTGCGCGCCGAAGACGTTGCCGTGGTCGGTCATCGCCAGCGCGGGCATGCCCAGTTCGGCGGTCCGTGCGAACAGCTCCCCGAGCCTGGCCGCGCCGTCGAGCATCGAGTACTCGGTGTGCACGTGCAGGTGAACGAAGGAGTCGGTGTTGCTCACGCCCTAGTTCTTAGCACGGGCGTCGGACACCGCTCGGCGCGTCGCGGAGCGCGTCGGTTCAGCGATAACGGCAGTAGGTGTCGATGTACATCTCGACCTCCGCCGCGGCGTGCGTGCCCGGGTCGATGCGGACGGCGAGCGCCTGGATCCGGTGCTTGTACTGCTGCAGCTCCGGTGCGTTCTCCCCGATCAGGTGCTCGGCCAGCCGGTCGAGTTCGTCGGACAGCTTCTTCTCGCTGGCCCGGTTGGTCGCGACCGCGGCCTCCACCGCGTCGACCCTGCGCTGCAATTCGACGATGTCCATTCGTCCGCCGTCCCTTCACCTTCTACCCGTCTGGATCGGCGTCGATGGCGATCGACCAAGGATGACGCGGATGGATCTGCCAGGAAAGAGTATTAGGTCCCGGCGCGGCGGGCGTTCCACAGCCAGGCGATGCTGTTCGCGATCGGCCGGATCACCGCCGCGTCGTTCCAGTAGGCGACGTGGGACACCGGCGACATGCCGATGATCAGCGCGCCGACCGACACCGACCGGTCCTCGTCCACCGCCTGGTCCCATTCGTCGGACAGGCCCTTGAGCGGAAAGGCCAGCACGTCGTCGGCATCGTAGAAGTTGATCCACTCGGCCGCCGCGGCCAGCACGGGATCCTTGCTGGTCCGGGCCGGGATCCGGAGCGGTCTGGCGAAGTCGCCGTCCCGCTGGGTCCACAATGCGATCGGGCTGCCCATCGTGTAGAAACCGGTCAGCGTCCGCCCCCCGCCCAGGGCCGTCCCGGCCTGGCGGCGACCCTTGCCCAGGTCGTAGAAGTGGTCGGCGGCGATGACGCTGCCCAGGCTGTGCGCGACGACGAACAGTGGCGCGTCGGGTGCCTGCTCGGCCAGCCGCTCCAACGCCTCGTGCACCCGGGCGTGCACCGCGTCGTAGACCTCGCGGGTGTGCGGGGACACCTGGTAGGCCACGACGTCGCCGACGAAGTTCGTCACCGCCCAGCGCAGCGTGGGCCAGTGGATCCGGGGAATGCCGGGCACGTGCCGAACCAGCCCGGACAGGGCCAACGGCACCAGCGCCAGGGTGGAGCCGGTGGCCACCTTCTGGGTCAGCTTGTTCATCACGCCGAACCAGCCCGAGGCGAAGCCCGGCACCGCCCGCCGACCCAGCCGATCCTCCCGCTCGACCACCGCGGGTGCCCAGTACGCCGACTCGATGATCAGGTCGTCGTCCGCGTCCGGGTACCCGGTGGCGGCCCGGAACTGGGTGCGCAGCTGGGCGATCGCCGTGCGCGCGTAGTCCGGCTCACGGATGCCGACGCCGTGCACGAACAGCACGGCGATCTTGTGGTCGGCGTTCAGCGCCTGTACTTCTTACGCCCGATCAGGAAGCCGGCGAGCAGCCCGCCCACCGCGGCGATGGTCAGCGCCACCCACAGCGACGTGTTCAGGGTGAAGAACAGCAGTGACAGCTCGACCTGGTCCCGGTTGATGGCGATGAAGACGATGACCAGGATGGCGATGACGATCCCGCCGATCGCCCTCCCGGACAGCCCACCGCCCTTCTTGTCGGGGGCGGTGTTGTACTCGGTCATGGTCAGTATCGTCCCACCTGCACGATATGGATGGGCTCGTTCTCCGGACCGAGCCAGCTCCAGTTGTGCTGGGACCAGTGCCAGGTGGCGCCGGTGACCAGGTCGTGCGCCGGGAACGAGTCGTCCCAGCCCAGCCCGAGTTCGGGCATGTTCAGGTGGAACCAGGACGCCTGGTTGTGGTGCGGGTCCAGGTTCGCCACCACGATGATGGTGTCGTCCCGGCCGTCGGGCAGGATCCGGCGCTTGGAAAACACCATCACGTTGGAGTTCTCCGCGTTGTGGAACCGCAGGTTGCGGATCCAGTGCAGCGCGGGGTGTTCCCGGCGGATCCGGTTGATCAGCGCCAGCCACCAGCCGATGGACTGCCCGGCCTTGGGCCCGTACTGCTCGTAGTCCTCCCAGTGCCGGTTCTTGAACTCGTACTTCTCGTTGTCGATCTGCTCCTGCGCACCCGGTCGCGGCTCGGACTCCATCAGCTCGTAGCCCGCGTAGATCCCGTAGGTGGGCACCAGGGTGGCGGCCAGCGCGGCCCGCAGCTTCCAGGCGGCCGGCCCGCCGTTGGTCATGTACGGGGTGAGGATGTCGTGCGTCGTTGGCCAGAAACTCGGCCGCATGTAGTGCGCGGAGTCGCGGGCCAGCTCCTGGCAGTAGCTCTCCAGATCCCACTTCTCGTTGCGCCAGGCGTAGTAGGTGTAGGACTGCTGGAAGCCGATCTTGCCGAGCCCGTGCATCATCGCCGGTCGGGTGAACGCCTCGGCCAGCCAGATGGTTTCGGGGTAGTCCAGGGCGACGTCGCCGATCAGCCACTCCCAGAACTCGACCGGCTTGGTGTGCGGGTTGTCCACCCGGAAGATCCGCACGCCGTGATCGAGCCAGACCTGCACGACCCGGCGGATCTCCGCGTAGATGCCCTGCGGATCGTTGTCGAAGTTCAGCGGGTAGATGTCCTGGTACTTCTTGGGCGGGTTCTCCGCGTAGGCGATGGTGCCGTCGTTGCGGGTCGTGAACCACTCCGGGTGCTCGGTGACCCACGGGTGGTCCGGCGCGCACTGCAGGGCGATGTCCAGCGCCACCTCCAGACCCAGCTCCCGGGCCCGCGCGACGAACGCGTCGAAGTCGTCGAAGGTGCCCAGCTCGGGGTGGATGGCGTCGTGCCCGCCTTCGGCCGCGCCGATCGCGTACGGCGAACCGGGGTCGTGCTCGTCGACGATCAGGGTGTTGTTCGGGCCCTTGCGGTTGACCCGGCCGATCGGGTGGATCGGGGTCAGGTAGATGACGTCGAAGCCCATCTCGGCGACGGCCGGCAACCGCTCGGCGGCGGTGCCGAACGTGCCGCTGTGCCACAGGCCCGTCGCCTCGTCGAACCAGCAGCCCTCGGAGCGGAGGAAGAACTCGTACCACGCCCCGTAGAGGGCCCGTTCCCGCTCGACCAGCCAGGGGTAGTCCGGGCTGGCGGAGACGTAGTCCCGCAGCGGGCGGGCCGCCATCTCCTGCTCGACGGCGTGGGACACGCCGCCGCGTAACCGGTTCCCGGGCGAGTGGCTGACGTCGCGGAGCTTCCAGATGGCGTCGTGCAGCACGGCCGCCTGCTCCGGGCTGCGCTCACCGGTGGCCAGTGCGCGCTCCAGTACCCGCGCGCCCTCCTCCAGCATCACCTCGGTGTCCACGTCGGCGGCGATCTTGATCGTCGCATCGTGGTGCCAGGTGCCGTAGGGATCGGACCACCCCTCGACCCGGTAGGACCACAGGCCCTCGATCGGCGCGCTGACGGTGACCGTCCACTGGTCCAGGCCCGGGTTGATGCACCGCATCGGCAGGGTGGTCGTCGTCCCGTCGGGGGCGGTGAGGACAACGTTGGCGTTCACCGCGTCGTGGCCCTCCCGGTACACGGTCGCGGTGATGTCGAACTCCTCCCCCACCACCGATTTCGACGGCCGGGTGCCGCCGTCGACGACCGGGAACACGTCGGCGACGGGGATGCGGCCCAATGGCCGGGACCCGACCGTCGGCGGCACCCGCTTCAGCGGCGTGGGCGGCGCGGGTGGCACGGGCGGCGCAGCCGGCTTGCGCGGGGCGCGGGGCGCC
>DASTGF010000098.1:0-2866 GCA_035719255.1 Microlunatus sp.
GAGCCCGCGCACCACCTCGACCACGAGCAGCGTCGTCCCGCCGGCCCTGGCCGCGGCGACCCGGGACCGGGAGGCCGAACTCCGCTCCCTCCCGGCCATGATCGCGATCTATCGCGCCTCGGTCGCCCAGGCTCGGGGCGAGTCGCCCGCGATGAGGCGAGCGCGCAGAGCATCGGCGAACAGGTGGTGGTAGCGATACCAGCGGCGCTCGTCGTCGAGGGCCACCACGAACAGGTTCTCCCGCTCGAGAAGTTCCAGCATCGCCTGACCGTCTGCGCCGCCGGTCAGGGCGTCGCACAGGTCACCGGTGAGTTGATCGAGCACGGACGTGCGGAGCAGGAAAGACCGGACGTCCTCGGGCTGCTGTTCCAGGACCTCCTCGACCAGATAGTCGAGGACGAAGCGGTGACTCCCCGAGAACGCTGCGACGAAGTCGGCGACGTCCCCGTCGGGCGCGGTTCGGGCCCGGGCCGCGCGGTGGGCTCGCGCGGACACGGCAGCCAGCTGCAGCCCGGCAGCCCACCCCTCGGTCCGGATCTCGAGGGAGGTGATCAATCCGGGATCCAGGTCCAAACCCATGATCTCGTTGAGGAAGGTGGTCGCCTCGTCGTCGGTGAATCTGAGATCGGCGGCACGGATCTCGACGAGCTCGCCCCGCGCCCGCAGCTTGGGCAGCGGCAGTGGCGGGTCGGCCCGCGTGGTGATCGCCAGGGTGACGTGCGGAGGAAGGTTGTCCAGCAAGAAGGTGACCGCCTCGTGCACCGCGGCGGTGTCGATCACGTGGTAGTCGTCCAGCGCCAGCACGGTCGGGCCGGCCAGCACGTCGAGATCGTTGACCAGGCTGATCAGGATCGGATTCATCGAGATCGGCTCGGTCTGCGCGCCCGCCCCGGCCTCGAGCAGCGCGAGCGCCTCGCCGCCGACCGCGGGCTGGGTCAGCTGGATGGCGGCCACGAGCTGGGTCAGGAAGACGTGGACGTCACGGTCGCCGGTGTCCAGGGCGAGCCAGGCGACGCTCGGCCGGCTCTCGCCGGAGGACCCCAGCCACTGCGCCAGAAGGGTGGTCTTGCCGAACCCGGCCGGTGCCGCCACCAGGACCAGCCGCGGGGCCGGGCCGTCGTGGGCCTGCATCGGCATGATGAGGCGCTGCCGCTCGACCAGCGGCCGTCGGGGCGCGGGCATCCGCACCTTCGTGCCCAGCACAGGCATTGGCTCAGCGTAGGGCGTCCCCGCGACCGGAGTGCCCCTTCTCGCTCGGGCACCGGGACGACAACCGCGGCACCGGCTGCAGACGGTGCCTGGGTGGACCAGACGGTGCCTGAGCGGGGGTGCGGGCTGCCGGGGTGGCTCAGGCGTCGGAGGGAGGACGTCCCACGCGATAGCGCACGTGGGTCGCGTACGGGGAGTGCACCGCCTCGATCACCGCGAGGCCGGGGTCCTCGAGCCCGTCCAGCAGACGCTCGCCGCTACCGAGCAGCACCGGGGCGATGTCGAGAACCAGCTCATCGAGGGCGCCGGCCCGGATGACCTGCTGGACGGTGGACGCCCCGCCGGCCACATCGACGGTGCCCGCGGGTCCGGCCGCCTCACGGGCCTGCGCCAGCGCCGACTCGACACCGTCGGTGACGAAGAAGAAGGTGGTGCCTTGCAGCTCCAGCGGTGGGCGAGGGTGATGGGTGAGCACGAACACCGGGGCGTGGTACGGCGGCTCGTCGCCCCACCAGCCCCGCCACTCGACCGGCTCGCCTTCCGGCGCCCAGGTCTCCCACGCACCGCGGACCGGACCGAACATGTTCCGGCCCATGACGTACGCGTCCCCGCGCCCCAGCAACTGGTCGCGAAACGAGGCGTCGACGTCGTGCCCGGGGAGATCGGCGTCGAAGTGCCACTGGTGCAGGGCCGGTCCGCCGACACCGAGCGGGTTCTCCAGACTCTGCGCAGGGCCCGCAACGAAGCCGTCGAGGGAGACGGACATGTGACTGATCACGGTGGTCATACCCACCACGACCACCCGCCCGGCCCGAACTCATCGGCCCCGCCCGCCCGCGTCCTGCCCGCCCCGCGTCCCGACCGCCCTCGCGTCCCGACCTCCCCCGCTTCCCGACCGCTCCCGCACGCTCAGGCACCGGGACGGCAACTCAGGCATCGTCTCCAGACGATGCCTCGGTTGCTGTCCCGGTGCCCGAGCGGTGGAGCCGCAGTGCCTGGGGGAGCCGGAGTGCCTGAGCGGTGGAGCCGCAGTGCCTGGGCGGGGGAGCCGGAGCGTCCGGGCGGCGAGCAGGAGCGGGACGGCCTGTAACGTTCGGTCATGGTGCAGCGCTCGCGATCCCGCCCGGTCCGCTGGCTCGCCGGTCTCACCGTGACCCTGGTCGCGCTGTCGCTGGCCGCTGTCGGGCTGCTGGCCATCCGGATCGATCGGGTGGGCGAGCGCACCTTCGTGTTCCTCACCTGGAACCTGTTCCTGGCCTGGATCCCCTTCGCTCTGGCCCTCGCGGTGGCCGGGGTTCACCGGATCCGCGGCCCGCGGCTCCTGCTGTGGGTGCTGGGTACAGGCTGGCTGCTCTTCCTGCCCAACGCGCCGTACATCCTCACCGACTTCATCCACCTCGGAGCGGCCGGGGGTGCGCCGCTGTGGTTCGACGCGGCACTCATCGGGGCGTTCGCGGCAGCCGGACTCGCTCTCGGACTGGCGTCGCTGCTCGTCGTGCACCACGTCGTCGAGGCCCGCGCCGGCTCAGTGGTCGGCTGGCTGGTCGCCGCCGGATCGCTGGTGCTCAGTGCGATCGGGGTCTATCTCGGGCGTTTTCCCCGGTTCAACTCCTGGGATGTGATCACCGAGGAACACGGCGCCCGTGACCTTGACGAA
>DASTGF010000099.1:0-2222 GCA_035719255.1 Microlunatus sp.
CAGGTGTTCATCGAAGCAAATATTGCTCTGATACAGATTTATCTTGCCTCAAGACATCTCAGGCGGTGATGAGCAGCAGGGTGCCGGTGGTGGCCAGTGCGAGCAGCTTCCCTGCCTCCAGAGCGACGTAGACGTGGTGGCTGTTCGAACGCGGAACGGCGGCTCCGGCCATGATTCGATCGGAGCGTCGAGTGAGGTAGGGCCGGACCACAACGACCTGGACGAGGAGGATTGCGGTACCCACGAGGGCGGCAGTCACGGCGTCGGCTGCTGCCGCGGCGAGCAGGCAGCCCAGGACGATCGTGGCCAAGATCATCTCTGCGGTGTTGAGGGCGCGGAACACCAGCCGTCCGATGGCCAGCCCGATCGGAAGGTCGACGCCGGGAGCGCGGAACTTCAGTGGTGCCTCCAGGAACGAGATGGCCAGCACCATGCCAAGCCACACGAAGACCGCGGCGGTGGCGATGGCCGTCATGATGACGCGTCGTTGCTGAGGTAGGCCAGACACAGGCCGGCTTCGGCGAACGGTTCGAGCCGCTCGACCGTGGTCTCGGTGTCCAACGCGGCCATTGCGCCTTGCATCACGCCGAGGTGGAGCGGGCAGATGATGCCGGCGTGGCTGTCGACGAGTTCCAGGAACGGGCAGTTGCGCAGCCCGATCCGACGACCGGAGGACTGCTGTTCGGGGGCGAAACCGAGGTCGGCGAGCAGGTCGACAAGCCGGCCCACCGCGTCGTCCTCGGTCGTGGTGGCCGCCGGAGGCGATCGTTTGACGAGGAAGCTGCCCCAGGCCCGACCTGTCGCGACGGCCTTGGCCCCCGGATCGGGGTCGGTGGCGATGGTGCTGAGCCCGATCTCGGCCAGCAGGCGGTAGCTGCGGGGCCCGTCGGGATCCATCCCTCGCCGGATGGTGAACATCTGCGGCGGACGTCCGGGACCGGTCGTCTCACCGAGCACCCGTTCGACCTGGCCGCGGGCGACCAGCGCGTCGATGTGGAACCGGGCGGTGTTCGGGTGAATGCGAAGTCGGTCGGCGATCTCAGCGATCGTGAGAGGGGAGCCCGACGCCGCGATGATGTCGGCCACCAGCTTTCGGCGGCCCGTCAACGCGGTGCCGGGATGTGCGGTCACGGGCGGGTTGACCTCGACCGGAAGGTCGGGCTCGGCATCTCCAGGCCAGGCCACCGTGGTCACCTCACCCGGGATGCCACGGCGGAGACCATCGGCGTGTCAACGCTCAGCGGTGCGAGATTGGCGGCACCTCCTGGCGACCCCAGCCGCGCCCGCTGACCGGGCAGGGTGTCGCTGAAGAAGCGCGCGTTGTCGTCGAGGAAGTCGCTGAACTCCTCGGGAAGATCGGCCTCAGAGAAGATCGCCTCCACCGGACACACCGGTTCACAGGCGCCGCAGTCGACGCACTCGTCGGGCTGGATGTAGAGGCTGCGGTCGCCCTCGTAGATGCAATCGACGGGGCACTCCTCGACGCAGGCTCGATCCTTCACATCGACGCAAGGTAGGACGATCACGTACGTCACGGATGCTAATATACACAATTACTACTTGTAGAAATAGGGGGAAGTCGCCATGGCGCCGCAGCGGTTGGACGTACGAGGCATGCGCAAGCCTGCCAAGCATCCCCAGATCTTCCAGCTGTTCGACTCCCTCGCCGTCGGCGAGTCGTTCCTTCTGATCAACGACCACAACCCCCGGCATCTACGCGACGAGTTCGAGACCGACCACTTCGGCGAGTACGACTGGCAACACGTGGAGCGAGGCCCCGAGCAGTGGCAGATCAAGATCACTCGGCGTGCCTCGACTCCGACGCCCCAGATACTGTGCAACACCCAGGACGTGGCGTCCGAGCCATGCGCCGCGGATGGGGCCGGCGCCGTGTGGAAACTTCAGATGGAGCGTCGCCATCTGGACTCCAACATCGTTCACCTACCGCCCCGTTCCAGGATCGATCCGCATGCCGGTCCGGACCTGGACGTCCTCGTTCACGTCTTGCATGGGGACGGGCGGCTGACGTCGGAGGTCGAGACATTGGAACTGCGCCCGGGAGCCCTGCTGTGGCTGCCTCGCCTGTCGCGGCGAGAGATCGTGGCCGGAGAGGTGGGCCTGACCTACCTCACCGTCCACCCGCGCCGGCCCGGTTTGACCATTCAACCCGCCGCGGCCCGGCGGGAGTGTGGACCGTCCACCAGGCTCACTCACGCCGGGCC